>DASZRM010000122.1:0-8867 GCA_035549135.1 Rhizomicrobium sp.
CGCCAGCTCGCCTACGCCGCGAACGACGTCGCCCATCTGCACCGCCTCAAGGACGCGCTCGACGCCATGCTGGCGCGGGAAGGCCGCGCGGCGCTCGCCCAGGCCTGCTTCGATTTCCTGCCCACACGGGTCGAGCTCGATTTGCGCGGCTGGGCGGAGACCGACCCGTTCGCGCATTGAAAATAATTCGAAATCAGGGCTTTACCCAGCCGCAGCAACTTGCTTGAACCGGTCCTTGGATTCGGGCCACATTGGCGCGAATTTTGCTCTGGCGGCGCGTCGCGGGAATTTCCCCGCCGGCGCCGGTCTCTGGCGACGTGCGCGAAACAGGGGGCGCGCACGCCGAAAAACGGGTGTCGGATGCGTCCCGCGAAGCTTTCCTCCGTCGCCGCCGGCAGGTCGCGGCCTCATGGCGACGCGGCGGCGGCCAAACGGGTCTTCGATACTGCGGGCGAGGCGATTTCCGCATTGAGCGAGGCGCTGGACGGCGCCTTCAGCCGCGCGGTCGACATTCTCCTTTCCACATCCGGACGGGTGATCGTCAGCGGCATGGGCAAGAGCGGCCATATCGGCCGCAAGATCGCCGCAACCCTGGCCTCGACCGGCACGCCCGCGCAGTTCATTCATCCGGCCGAGGCCAGCCACGGAGATCTCGGCGCGCTCACCGCCCAGGACGCGCTGCTGATGCTCTCCTGGCGCGGCGAGACCGCGGAGCTGTCCGACCTCATCACCTACGCCAAGCGCTTCCGCATCCCGCTGATCGGAATGGCGAGCAACGCCGAGTCGACTCTTCTGCAGGCGGCCGACGTCGCGCTCGTCATTCCCCCGGTGCGGGAAGCCTGTCCGATGGGCCTTGCGCCGACCACCTCGACCACCACCATGCTCGTGCTCGGCGACGCGCTCGCGGTCGCGCTGATGGAGCGGCGCGGCTTCTCGGCCGACCAGTACCGCCAGCTTCATCCGGGCGGCAGCCTCGGGCGGGCGCTCATTCGCGTCGCCGATCTCATGCATAAGGGCGCGGAAATGCCGCTCGTTTCGGACGCGACCTCGATGCAGCAGGTGCTGATCGCCATCGCCGAGCATCGCCTGGGCTGCGTCGGCGTGGTCGACCGCAAAGGCGCGCTCGTCGGCATCATCACCGACGGGGACCTGCGCCGCCACATGGGGCGCGACCTTCTCGACCGCAAGGCCTGCGAGATCATGACCCGCTCGCCCAAGATCGCGCGGCCCGATCAGCTCGCCGCCGAGGCGCTGGCGCTGATGAACGAAAAGAAGATCACGCAATTGTTCGTGCTCGACGCGAAGGACAAGGGCCGCAAGCCCCTCGGCGTTCTCCACATCCACGACTGCCTGCAGGCGGGGCTGCAATAGTGGCGCGCCGGCGCACCGCCAAGGCGGCCGTGGCGGCGCCGGCGCTGGCCGTCAAGCCGCGCCGCGACTGGACGGCGCGCGCGCGCGGCACCGCGCTCGACGCGATCCGCTACAGCCAGTTCGTGGCGCTGATGAAGCGCGCGCTTCCCTTGGCGGCCGGCGCCATCCTGGCGGCGGTCCTCGTCTATTCCTTCATTCCGCGCCAGCCGGACCGCGTCACCATGACCTTCGAGCGCATGGGACGCATCGCCAACGATCTGGCGATGACCAAGCCGCGCCTCACCGGCACGGACGACGAAGGCCGCCCCTTCGTGATCACCGCCGACGTCGCGATCCAGGATCCCAAGCATCTCCATCGCGGCCGCATGAAGAACATCGAGGCGGACATGACGCTCGACGATGGCGGGTGGGTCACCGCGACCGCGACCGAGGGCCTTTTCGACATGGATGCGAACGCGCTCAAGCTGCGCGGCGGCATCGCGGTCTATTCGGACGCCGGCTACGAATTGCACACGCAGACCGCCAATGTCGACATGAAGCGCGGGCTGCTGCGCGGGCCGGTTCCGGTGACCGGTCACGGACCGCTCGGCTCTTTGCGCGCCGACCGCTTCGAGTTCGAGCGCCGCGGCCAGCTCCTGCATCTCATCGGCAACGTTCAAATGACCTTTTCCACAGCAAGGACGCGCGGGAAATGACGGGTTGGGCCTTTCGAATCGGCGTCTGTCTCTGGGCGAGCGCCGCGCTTGCGGCGCCGGCGAGCGAACATGCGGGCCTTGGCCTTGGCAAGCGCGACGCCAATGCGCCGATCGAGGTCAGCGCCGACCGCTTCGACGCCGACTTCAATTCCAAGCAGGGCACCTATAGCGGCAACGTTCTCGTCAAGCAGGGCGATTTCCGGCTGCGCGCCGACAAGGTGCGCGTCAATGTCGTGTCCGGAAAACCGGACAAGATCTTCGCGACCGGCAATGTCGTCTTCACGGCGCCCTCTGGCAATGCGCAGGGCGACAGCGGCGTCTACGACGTCGGGCCGCGGCTCATAACCTTGAACGGCCATGTGCTGCTCACCAAGGAGAAGAACATCATGCGCGGGACGACGCTCACCGTGAATTTGGCGACGGGCGAGGCGCAACTCGGCGCCAAGGGCGCGCCCGGCGGGCGCGTTCAGGGGCTGTTTACGCCTCCGCCACAATCGAAAAAGACCGGTCCCTAGCTTCATGCTTCCTTAAACACGATTAGGCATGGTTCTTGCCCATGGCGACGAAGAAATCAGCCAAACGTTCCGACCCCGCGCCGCAGGCGCAAGCGCGCCCGCGCGTGGTGGAAGGCGGCAAGGGTCTCGTCGTCACGCGCATCGCCAAGAGCTTCAACAAGCGTCCGGTCGTGCGCGGCGTGAGCCTGTCGGTCAGGCGCGGCGAAGCGGTCGGCCTTCTCGGTCCCAACGGCGCGGGCAAGACGACCTGCTTCTATCTGATCACGGGACTGGTTCCGGCCGACGCCGGAACGATCGAGGTCGAAGGCCACGACGTGACGCGGCTTCCCATGTATCGCAGGGCGCGGCTCGGCGTCGGCTATCTGCCGCAGGAAGCCTCGATCTTCCGCGGCCTGACCGCGGAGGAGAATATCCGCGCCACCGCCGAGCTGGTCGAGCCGGATCCCGGCCGGCTGGAAGCGATGGTCGAAGAGCTGCTCGCCGAGTTCGGCATAACCCATGTGCGCAATACGCCCTCGATCGCCCTTTCCGGCGGCGAGCGGCGCCGCGTGGAGATCGCGCGGGCCCTCGCCACGCATCCCTCCTACATTTTGCTCGACGAGCCGTTGGCCGGCATCGATCCGATCGCCGTCGGCGACATCCGCGATCTCGTCAAGCACCTCAAGGATCGCGGCATCGGCGTCCTCATCACCGATCACAATGTGCGCGACGCGCTCGAGATCATCGACCGCGCCTACATCCTGCACGAAGGTCTGGTGATGAAGGAGGGCACGCCCTCGGAGATCGTCAGCGACCGCGACGTGCGGCGGGTCTATCTCGGCGAAAAATTCTCGCTCTGACGGATCGCGGGTCCATGGCGCTCGGCCAACGTCTCGAATTAAGGCAGGGTCAGTCGCTGGTGATGACCCCTCAGCTGCAGCAGGCGATCAAGCTCCTGCAGCTGTCGAACATCGAACTCAACGAATATTGCGAGCAGGAGCTGGAGCGCAATCCGCTGCTCGAACGAGAGGAAAATCCGCCCGAGCAGACGCGCGAGCAGACCGAGCCGGCCGAGGGCGAAAGTGCGGGCCTCGATGCGGAGCTGGCGCGGGAGGATTTCTCCAAGGCGCAGGATATCGATGCGCCCGTCGAGGACGTCTATGGCGCGGCGGAGGCGGGCCCCGCGCCGGCGGCCCCGCTGGCCGACTGGACGACGGTGCGCGGCCAGAGGTTCGACGATGGCGATGAATCTCTCGAATCGACGCTGGCCTCGGGCGGGACATTGAAGGACCACCTCGAGGCGCAGCTGTCGATCGCCGCGCTGTCGCCGGAACGCCGTCTCATCTGCCTTGCGCTGATCGACGCGGTGGACGAGGCGGGCTATCTGCGCGCCGATCTCGACGAGGTTGCGGCGCGGCTGGGGACTTCGCGCGGATGCGTCGAGGAAGTGCTGGCGGTGCTCCAGGGCTTCGACCCGGTCGGGGTCGCGGCGCGCGATCTGGCCGAATGCCTGAGCATCCAGCTCAAGGCGAAGGATCGTCTGGATCCCGCGATGGCGGCGCTGCTGGCCCGGCTCGATCTCGCGGCGCGGCGCGACATCGCCGGACTGAGCGCCATCTGCGGCGTCGAAGCCGCCGATGTCGCAGACATGCTCGTCGAAATCCGGGCGCTGACGCCGAAGCCCGGCCTCGCCTTCGGTTCCGAGCCGGTGCAGCCCGTCATACCCGATGTCTTCGTCAAGGAGGGCCCCGACGGCGCCTGGCATGTCGAGCTCAACGCGGACACGCTTCCCCGCCTGCTCGTCAATTCGCGCTACTACGCCAAGGTCTCGGCCGGCGCGCGCGACAAGGAGGCCAAGGCCTATCTGACCGAATGCCTCAACAACGCCAATTGGCTGGTGAAGAGCCTGGATCAGCGGGCGCGCACGATCCTGAGAGTGTCGAGCGAAATCGTTCGCCAGCAGGACGGCTTTCTGACCTACGGCGTCCGCCACCTTCGTCCGCTCAATCTGAGGACGATCGCCGAGGCGATATCGATGCACGAGTCGACGGTGAGCCGCGTCACCTCCAACAAATACATCTCCACGCCGCGCGGCGTGTTCGAACTGAAATACTTCTTCACCGCCTCGATCCAGTCCGTCAATGGCGCCGAGGCCCATTCCGCGGAGGCTGTCCGCGACCGCATCCGTGAAATGATCGAGAACGAGAGCGAGCGCGATATTCTCTCCGACGACCGCATCGTCGCGCTGCTCACCGCGGACGGCGTGAACATCGCGCGGCGCACCGTCGCCAAGTATCGCGAGGCGATGCGCATTCCCTCATCGGTCGAGCGCCGGCGCCTGAAAAGCGCGGATTCGTTTGACTCTGAACTTCGTTAATTGCAAGCGTTGACTTTCCGGATCGTGCGGACTACACGTCCGCCGCCTTACGGAAATGGAGCGTTTTAGAGGGCCACGAGAGCCTCGAAACATGCTCTGGCGACTCCCAGGAACAATGTCCGGCGCAATCGAGTTTCGAAACATGGCGCAAACTCGGAAGCTCTCCGCGGAGCGCGCGGCCTTTCATGGGAATGTTGCGCCGCCTGTTGCCTGACTGTGCGTCACAATTAAAGGTCGTTAGATGAACATTTCCGATCTGCTGTCGCCGGACGCGGTCATCGCATCGTCGAAGGCGAAAAACAAAAAGCAGCTTCTGCAGGAATTGGCGGCGCGGGCGGCGGCGCTCACCGGGCTCGCCGAGTCGAAAATCTCCGAGGCCCTTATCGAGCGCGAACGCCTGGGATCGACCGGGGTGGGGCAGGGCATCGCCATTCCCCATTGCCGCCTCGCCGAGATCAAGGCCATCGTGGGCGTCTTCGCCCGCCTGGAGGCGGCGATCGATTACGACGCGGTGGACAAACAGCCCGTGGACCTCGTGTTCATGCTGCTCGCGCCGGAAGCTGCGGGCGCGGACCATCTGAAGGCGCTGGCGCGCGTGTCGCGTCTTCTGCGCAATCAGCAAACCTGCGAAAAGCTGCGCGCGGCGACCAAGTCCGAGGCGCTCTACGCCATTCTCACCGAACCCTCCGCGAGCGCCCGCGCGGCCTGAAGGCCGCTTCGCGATGCGTCCTTCAAAAAGCCGCGGGCCGGAGCGTCGGCCCCGGCCCGCGTGGTACGCCATCGCTTGAAACGCTCAGTGCACGGAGACCGGCGTCAGGTTGTTCTGCAGCGCCGCGCCATAGGCCGAGGCGTAGGCGTCGGTGTAGCCGAGAACGCTGCCGTCGACGGCATGGAGCACGTAGAGCTTCATGCCCGGCGGGAGCTCGATTCCCGGAGGAATGATTCCGAGACGATGCGCTTCCTCAGAGCCCGTGGGCTTGATGTAGGCGATCCGGCCCTGGCTCTCAGGGCTGAAGTCGACTTCGAATTCATCGGTCATGGCTGACCTCCTTATCCGGCCTTGCGCTTTTCGGCGCCGCTCGCCGGTCTGTTTTCGCCCGTCCTGATTTCAACGTTGCGCACGACGCTCTCCGCCCGTGGGCGCGCCAGTTCGACGGTCAAAAGCCCGTTACTGAGTTCCGCGCCGTTGACCTCGATGCCCTCGGCGAGAACGAAGGACCGCTGGAACTGTCGCGCGGCGATGCCGCGATGCAGGAAATTCCGCTCAGCGGAGTCGACCTGCTTGCCCTTGATCACGAGCTGGCGATCTTCGACCGTCACGTTCAGCTCGTCGCGGGAGAATCCGGCAACCGCCAGGGTGATGCGCAGCCGGTCTTCGCCGAATTGTTCGATGTTGTAGGGCGGGTATCCGTCGCCCGCCGCCTTGGCGCTGCGCTCGAGCAGCCGCTCCAGGCGCTCGAACCCCAGCAGAAAGGGGCTGTTGAAATAGGCGTTCCGGTTCATCTCAAAGCCCTCCTTCAAGCGGCCTTGCCGGCGCCTCTGGGGCCGCCGGTCCGTTGTTTCGGCCCCTTGCGGGCGCCGTTCTGGATAAAATGTGGGGTGCGGCGAGGCGGAATCAAGCCAATCTTTGCGGCTATGTGAACCAAGTCTTGCGCCAGCGTGAAACCGGCGCCGGCCAAGCGGGAGAACGCATCGTGGCGCCAATGCGGCGGAGCTAGAAAGACCGGGCCGCGAGGAGGCACAATTCCGCGAGCGTCCTCGGCAACACCCAGCCCTCGATCTCGACAAGGCCGCCCATGTCGCGGACATCCTCCGACACAACTTGCGTCAGCGAGCGGCCTGCGAGGCGACGGCCGGCGTCCGCGGCGGCCGCCTTCGTCGCGGCCCCGTCCGCGCGCATCGCCCGCCCGACGATCGCCGCCTGTTCGGGATCGTCGAGACGGCCCGCGAGCCGCGCATAGGCGCCGCGCGGCCGCCGTCGCAGCAGCCGGGGCCCTTCCACGATCGCGCCGGCGACGATCGCGGCGAGCCCGGCCGCGACGCCGCCCAGCACCGCCGCTCTGCGCGAGAGGTAAGGGGATCGGTTCATGAGAACTGCTTTCCCAGATGCGCCGCGAGGCGAAGCGTCAGCGCCACGAGGTTCATCGTGGGGTTCGAGGCGCCATAGGTCGGAAAGACCGAACTGCCGGCGACATAGAGATTGCCGACGCCATGCACCCGGCTGTCGCGGTCCACCACGCCCTTGCGCGGATCGTCGCTCATGCGGGTGGTGCCCATGTGGTGATTGCCCCAATCCATCACCGAGCGCCACTCGGCTGGCGTCTTGCGATCGAGGCGGATCATGCCGGCGCGCGCGGCCAGCAGCTGGCGGCCGAGCTCCTTCAGCGTCTGGCGGTAGTTCTCGAAATCGTCGTCGGACACGCGCATGTCGAGCTTCAGCCGCGGCATGCCGAGCGCGTCGCGTTCGCGGCTGAGCGATAGCCTGCGGTCCGGATCGGGCGAAAGCTCCAGGCCGCAACCGAGCGAAAAGGCCTTGGCGCCGCCGGCCTCGACGCCGAGGGCGCCTGCGGTGGTGGCGACGGCGGCGCGGCCGAGCGCGTCGAGCGTCACCGCGTTTTCGACCGTGGTGAGCGAGGCGGGCAGCTTGCGCGCGCGCTGATAGGCCTCGGTCGGAGAAAAGGTCGCGCGCAGGATCGCGCCGCCAACCGCCACATTGTCCGGATAGAACGGCGCGAGCCGTCCGTCGAATACGACGAGGGTCGCGCAATCGCGCGGGATCGCATGGTCGGCGAAGAAACGGCCGACCATGTCCGCGCCGTTGCCGACGCCGGCCGCGGCGACGTCGTTCGAGGCGAGCATGAGCCGCGCGGTTTCGATCGCCCCCGCCGCCAGCACTGCGACCTTCGGCGCGACCGAGAAGCGGCGGCCGCTCAGCGTCGCCACCTCGAGGCGCTCGAGACTGCCCGCGTCATGGGCGAGCTTCAGCCCCGTCACGTTGGCGTGGGTCAAAACCGAAAGGCGCGCGATGCGCTTCAGATCGGCCGCGTAGCGTTCGCCGAAATGGGTGGGAAGCACGCTGCCGCGCATCTTGCTGAACTGGAACCAGCTCGTATAGACGCCGCCGGCTCCGAGGCTAAGCGGCGCGCCGAGCGTTCGCGTCCAGGCCTCGCCATCGTCGTAGACGAAGGGACCGGCCTCGACGAGCGACTGGGCCCGCGCGAAATAGGGCTCGAGGTCCTTGCGCGCGATCGGCCAGCCCGAATGGGCCATCCAGTCGCGCGCCTCGAAATCGATGGCGCTCAGGGGCCGGCACCAGCCTCCCCAATGATTGGTGCTGCCGCCCAGATAGCGCAGGCGCGAGGCGTCGAGCCGCAGATAGGGATAGCCATCCTCGCTTCCGGCATAGAGATCCTGGGTCTTTGCGTCGAAGTTCATGCCGCCGCTCTCCAGCAGCGTCACCCGCGCCTTGGACGGCGCCAGCGCGAGCGCGAGCGAAATGCCGGCCGGCCCGCCGCCGACGATGGCGATGTCGGTTTCGAGCGTGTCGCCCGCCGGGATCGCGCGGGCGTCGATAAATGCGTTCAAGACGGGCCCTTCAGAAAGCGGCGAACCGATCGCGAGGCTTACGGTAGCCGGCGGCGAAGGTCAAAGTGTCGATTGGAGAGGCGGGCAGGTCAGAGCCGTTTTCTTGCGAACGCGCGGCCGGACGGACTTTTCAGGTACTTCTCGAAATCTATCGCCTTTCCCCGATCCGCAAATCCCAGATACGTCTTGAGGCTCCACGGTCTGAACTTGCGCGTATGCGGCACTTCGCCGGCGTTGTGCTTCTTGAGGCGGCTCCGGAGATCGTCGGTCGAGCCACAGTAGAAATGCTCGCCATCGGCGCTGCGCAAAATGTAAACATACTTCATGCGGCTCATCCCAAGAGCG
>DASZRM010000123.1:0-1600 GCA_035549135.1 Rhizomicrobium sp.
CTCAACAGGTTCCGCGTAGAGAATCTTGAGCCGCTCGCCCTTCGCCTCGCACCAGGCGCCCGGCACAGGCGAAAGACCGCGGATGAGGCAATCGATGTCGCGCGCGGATTTGGTCCAGTCGATGCGCGCTTCGTCCTTGGAGATTTTCTTCGCATAGGTAACGCCGTCCGCGGACTGTGGCGTCTCGGCGATGGAGCCGCGTTCGAGCGCCGCGAGCGCGCGCGCCATCAGATCGGCGCCGAGGCGGGCGAGTTCGTCATGCAGCTCGCCATAGGTCTTGCGGCCGATCCTCGTGCGTTCGGCCATCAGCACCGGGCCTGTATCGAGGCCTTCCTCCAGGCGCATGACCATGACGCCGGTCTCGGCATCGCCGGCCATGATGGCGCGCTGGATCGGCGCGGCGCCCCGCCAGCGCGGCAGGAGCGACGCATGCAGATTGAAACAGCCGAGTCGCGGCGCATCGAGGACCGGCTTCGGCAACAGCAGGCCGTAGGCCACGACGATGGCGGCGTCTATGTTCAATGCGCGAAATAATTCCTGTTGCTCCGCGTCCTTCAGCGTCGCCGGGGTCCGCACCGCAAGCTTCGACGCCAACGCGAATTTGTGGACCGGAGTGGGCTCGCTCTCCAGTCCGCGCCCCTTCGGCCGCGGCGGCTGACAATAGACGCAGGCGATGTCGTGGCCCTGCGCAATCAGTTCGGCGAGCGTCGGCACGGCAAAATCCGGCGTGCCCATGAAGACGAGGCGGAGCATTCAAATCCGATCCCCCCTCACCCCCGCGCAGCAAGGGGAGAGGGCCGGGGTAATGGGCGAAGCAATCGCACGCACGATCAGCGCCCCCTAACCCTTGCCCTCACCCCCACATTCGCGGGGGAAAGGGAAATTCAGCGAAATCTAACTTGCTTCCCTCAGGCGCTTGGCCTTCTGCAGCTTTTTCAGCGCCATCGAACGCTTGAGCTTGGACAGGCGATCGATGAACAAAACCCCTTCGAGGTGATCCATTTCGTGCTGCAGGCAGGTGGCGAGCATGCCGTCGGCCTCGAGCGCCTGAAGCGCCCCGTCGCGATCGAGATATTCGGCCTTGATGCGCGCCGGGCGCTGAACATTTTCCCAGATTTCGGGAACCGAGAGACAGCCCTCCTCGAAGACCGCCAATTCCTCGGATGCCCAAAGAATTTTCGGATTGATGAAGGCGCGCGGATTTTTCTTGCCCGTCTTCTGGTCGAGGTCCATGACGATGACGCGCTTGGGAACCCCGATCTGCACCGCGGCGAGCCCAATGCCATCGGCCTCGTACATGGAATCGACCATGTCGTCGATCAGCTTCCGAATGTCGTCGTCGACTTTGGCGACGGGCTCAGAGACCGCTTTGAGGCGGGGATCGGGCGCGGTAAGGATTGGACGGACGGTCATGGGCGGGAGATAGGCTCTGCGCCCCATCCGGTCAAGACAAGCCCGGAGAATCCATGGATTTCGCCTTTATCGCGTTGGCCGTTGCGCTGGTTGTCGCGGCGGGGTTGGTGGCCTTCGCGCTGCGCCGGCCGCAGGCCTTGGAACCGGCCAAACCCGATCCGCGGCTCGATGCGCTCATTGCGGCGCA
>DASZRM010000124.1:0-14872 GCA_035549135.1 Rhizomicrobium sp.
TCGTAATAGGAATGGGCCATGATCGTGCCCGCCGCGATCTGCACGAGCAGCACGATTCCCACGATCAGAAAATATTTTCCGATCCGCTTCTGGCTCGGCGTCAGCGGGCCGAACTTGGCCAGCACCGGGTCCATCGGCGCATCGTCGGGATTGTTGAGCCAGTACTCGTAGATGAAGAGCACCGCGCCGAACATCAGAAAGGTGAAGCAGAAGCTGATCCAGGTCCAACGGAAAGTATTGGTGGTCGGCGCATTGCCGACGCTCGGCTCATAGGGCCAGTTCTCCGTCCAGGACCAGCTCGCGTCGGGCCGGCGCGCCACCGTGGTCAGCGCCGAATAGATCAGGAATTCCGCCGTGTGAACGGCTTCCTGCGCATTGAGGCTGTAAGCCGGCGTCCAGCCTTCGGCGGGATTGACCGTCAGCAAGGAGAGCGCGATGTCTTTTTTCGCCGCGCCGATCGCCGCCGCAAGCGCGTCCGGAACAACGACGTCCGTTTTGGTCAGGTCGACGCCCTGAAGCTCGGCCTGCATCTGCGAGACCGCGGCCGCGCGCTCGTCGGCCGAAAGCCTCGAGAACGGCTTTGCGAAGCGCTGCAGCGCCAGCTGTTCTTTCGTCGCCTCGCCGAGGCGCACCAGCGTGCTCGCGGTGTAATCCTCGCCATAATAGGAGCCCATGCCGTAGAGGCTGCCGTAGTCCATGAGATCGGCGCGCTGAAATCCGGCCTTTCCGTCGAGAATGTCGGCGGAGGTCATCAGCGTCTGGCCGGAACGGGTGAGGAAGCGGCCCGGCTGCGGCGGGGCGCGCTCATAGGTGACGACGGTGGCCAAGCCCAGAATGGCGAAGGTGCCGATCGCCACGACAAGCAGAATCCACTTCAAGACATTGCTGACCGGGTCGGACGGCGCGGCGCTGGCGGCTGAGCTTGCCATAGTGAGTTTCCTTTCCGGCAAAGGCCAAAAAAGACGCGGCACACGACAATTTCAAATTGTATCATGATTCGAAGGTCGGCCCTTGGCCCTCCCCTCGGTAACTCTGAGGCGAGAAAGAATCCGCGCCGGGCGCGGCCCGCCGTTCAACTCCGAGCCGGAATGCTGTTAATGTGCCTTTGGCATTTCCAAGTCCCGCGGCCCCGATCATGCCTTCCTGGCAGAGCGCCATCATTCAACGTTTTTCGCGCCTCTCCAGGCCGCGCGCGCCGGCGCCGTCGGCCGACATCGCCGATTTGCGCCGCCAATACGCCTATCTCTCGGATCGCTTCGGGGCGGCGCCGCGCGAGGTGAAGTTCGAACCCGGCCAGGTCGGGCCGATCAAGGGCGAGTGGGTGCGCGCTCCGAAGGCGCCGCCGGAAAGACTTCTTCTCTACTTCCATGGCGGCGGCTACATCGCCGGCTCGCCCGAGACGCACCGCCCCTTGGTGGCGCGGCTCTGCCAGGCGGCGGAAGCCAACGCCTTCGTGCCGGCCTATCGGCTGGCGCCCGAATTCGCCTTTCCCGCGGCGGTGCGCGACGGCATCGACGCCTATCGCCACCTTGTCACCAAGGGCGTCGACGCCGGCTCGATCGTGCTCGCGGGCGACGGCTCCGGCGGCGGGCTCGCCTTTTCGGTGCTGCTGGCGGCGCGCAACGCCGGCCTGCCGCTGCCCGCGGCGGGACTGGCCATGTCGCCCTGGGCCGACCTTTCGCTGTCCGGTCTCAGCATGCTGACCAACGCCGATAAGGACACGGCGCTGACCTGGGCGCTCTTGTTCCTGAGCGCGCGCAGCTATCTGAAGAAATCCAATCCCTGCGATCCCTATGCGAGCCCGGCCTTCGCCTCGTTCAAGGGCTTTCCGCCGATCATGGTGCATGCCGGCAGCAACGAAATTCTCCGCGACGACGCCAGCCGCATCGGCGATCGGGCGGCGGAAGCCGGCGCGCCGGTGAGCGTCGAGATCTATGACGGGATGCAGCACATCTTCCAGGCCTATCCCTATGCGCCCGAAGCGCGCGTCAGCCTTCAGCGTCTCGGCCAATTCGTCCGCCAGCGCACGCAGCTGCGCGAGGCCAAAGCCGCGCGCGGATAACGCCACTACGTCCGTCCCTCCGAGCGCTCTTTCATTCGGCCGTCAGGAAGCGACAAGATTGCCGTCATCGTGTCCCGTCGCGCGGCCGCGCGTTAAGCAAAGAGGCGCCGGCGCTCTTCCCAAACGCCCGCTAAGGTCCGATTAAAAAGGGGCAATTTGCGTTCAGCCTTTGTCAAGGCTAGGTGAGGCGGATCGATTTGTGTATCGTCCGCCGCGGCGGCGCTGGCTCCCGGGGTAGAGGCGCGCGGGGAACGGATTTGTGAGGCTCTGCCGGCGCGGACCGGGAATTCCTGTCCTCGGTTCTGAACGGCCATAGAAAACAAGGGGTTCGACTTGAAAACGCAGATCCTGGCGCTCTCCGCCGCGCTTGCCGCCTGCCTCGCCGCCCCGGCCCGCGCCGACGACGACCCCATTCTCGACATCACCACCGCGCTTACCGACCCTGTGGCGACGGCCACCGCCGGTCCGGATGGCGGCCCCGCGGACATCGTGCTCGACACGGATGGCAGCATCACGGTCAATCTCGGCGGCCCGGCCGTCACCATCAATTCGAACAATAGTTTCGAGCAGGTCGTGGGCACGACCATCTCCAACAAGGGGACCGACAGCGCGGTCGGCATTCTCGTCGATCTGACGACCCACAGCCTCGACGCCACCAACGACAACGTCAGTTGCGGCGGCGCGCCGCCCTGCCATGCCGTGGAAGGCATCGTCGAAAACGGCACGATCGATCTTTCGGGCGCGGGTGGGAGCAAGCGCGGCATTTGGCTGGAAGCCCCGACCGTCGACCTGGGCACTGGACCTTTCAGTTTCACCGGCGACATCGACATGTCGGGCTCGACCATCACGGTCACCGGCGACAACGGCGTCGGCGTGCTGATAGACCAGCTTGCGGTCCTGAACGGCGACCTCACCTTCGGCACGATCAATGTCGAGCCGACATCGAAGACCGCATCGACAGTCGGCGTCATCGGCGTCGAGAGCCTCGGCGTCATCAACGGCGACGTCAATATCGGCCTGGTCAACGACGAGACGACTATCATCAGCGACATCACCGCGACCGGGTCGACCAATCAGTCGGCCTCCGGAACCATCGGCGTGAAGCTCGGAGGCACGATCCACGGCAACGTCAATATCGGGGCCAGCTCGAAGGTCATCGCCTATGGCACCGGCGCGGAGGGCGTTCTCATCACGGGCGACATCAAGCCGTGCAACATTTCCTCTCAATCGGGCTGTTCGAGCCTTGGCGCGCTGATCAACAGCGGCATCATCGAGACCGCGAGCTCGCCGGATTCCAGCGGCCAGACCACGGGCAATGCGACGCCAAGCACGGCGCTCGGCGTCGGCGGCGACGTTGCGGACGGCATCATCAACGAAGGGCCGACCTCGCTCGACGATCATACGGTGTCGGGAACGATCTCCGGGAGCGGCGTGGCGCCGGTCGTCGAGATATCGCCGGGCCTGCAGGACACGTTGTCGCCCAAATCGCAGGTGATCGGCATACGCCAGGATGAGTTGGTCGATCCCGGTTTCAGCTTCTACAACCGCGGTTCGATTCTGGGCGTCGCTGCAAACGTCAATCAGGACTCGAATGCGGTCTTCATCGGCGGGGTGAGCGCCGACGCGACGGTCACGCTGACGGGCGGCATGTTCAACTCGGGAATCATCAGCTCCACCGTAGTGATGACGACCGACGCCAAGAATGCGGGGACCGCCAACGCCATCGTCATCGGCAACGACGCCTATGTCGGCTTCGATCCCTCGACCGGCAGGGGCGACACCTATGTCTATGACGGGCAGGCCGACCGGATGGTCTATCAGGGCCTGAAGACGGTCCTGGGCGATCAGGCCGCCCTGGTCAACTCCAACGAGGCGGGCAGCGGCCAGATCGTCGCCACGATTTCCGGACCGTTCGCCGGCGACTCGGCCGTGGCCATCGATGTCCTGCCGCTCGGCACGCTGCCCTCTATCATCAATCAGGGGCTGATTCAGGCGACCGCCACGAGCGGCGACACCACGATTTCCGGCCTCAACGCCACCGCGATCCTCGATCAGTCGGGCACGCTCACCTACATCGAGAACAACGGCGTCATCGAGGCGCTGGCGACGCCCCTCGACGACGATTCTCAAACCGCCGTCGCCATCGACCTGTCGGCGGACAAGGACAGTTCGCCGGCCGGGCAGGGCGTCGAAATTCTCGACCAGGCGACGACGAGCAGCAGCGCCTCCATCGTCGGCGACATCAAGTTCGGCAGCGGCGACCATCAGATCGTGCGCATCATGGGCGTCAGCACCGACGAGACCGCCTCGATCACCGGCGACATCCATTTCGGCGGCGGCAGCGTCTTCGGGACCGACGAGCTGATCATCGGAAACTTCGCGACGCTCCAGGGCGCGGTGACCGCCGACAACGGCGTCAGCGTCGACGTGCAGAGCGGCGGCACCTTCGTCATGACCAACGACAGCGCGGCGCTCAACGCCCAGGACTTTCACGTCCGCAGCGGCGGAACGCTCGACCTGACCGTGTTTCAGGATTTCACGACCGGCATCGTCGACGCCAAGGGCCGGGTCGTGTTCGACGGCGGCGCGCTGTTCAACATCACCTATGGCAGCTTCGTGCCTCAGGACGAGAATTTCGTGTTGTTCACGACGCCCACGGGCCAAGGAAATCTCGTCGTCACCGATCTGGACGCCTACAATGCGCAACTCGAGGCGGAGTTGCCGTTCCTGTTCCAGGACGCGACGCTCAGCATCGTCCAGAATCCCGATCTTCTGACCCAGAGCCTGGTCCTGCACGTCGATCCGAAGACCGCCGACCAGCTCGGCCTGACCGGCTACGCCGTCACCATGCTGCCCGTTGTCAATCAGGCGCTCGCCAACGACAATCCGCTCGGCGCGGCGATGGTGGCCGGCATCGTCGATCAGAAGACGGCGCAACAGGCCTATGACGCCTTCGCGCCGAACGTGACGGGCGCGGAGCGCGCCATCGCCATGTCGCTCACCGATCAGGCGACCGGTCCGGTGGCCGCGCGCCAGCGCATCCTGCGCATGTACGGCAAGGAGTCCGGCGAAGTCACGCTGTGGGGCCAGGAATTCGCGCAGTTCATCAAGGATCCCGGCGACACCTCCACCGGAAAGACCGGCTACAAGGATCACGGCTGGGGCTTCGTCCTCGGCATGGACGGGGGCGATCCGAAGACGGGCTGGTATGGCGGCGCGCTCACCTTCTTCTCTGGCGACGTCGTCGAGCCTCTGCCGCGCGACACGCACACCAATTCGCTCTGGTACATGCTCACGGGATACACCGATTGGCGCGGCAAGGGCCTGTTCCTCGACACCAAGATCGATGTGGGTTACGTCGATCTGAAGGAAAAGCGCTTCCTCAGCCTGAGCATCCCGGGCAAGAACGGCGCGCAGCCCACGCAATTCGTGGACGAGGCCGACAGCCATCGCCCCGGCCTGGTGGGCGCGGCCGGTTTCACCACCGGGGTCATTCTGGCCTACGGCTCGACCACCTTCACGCCGCAGTTCAGCTTCGACGGCATGACCTATCGCGAGGAAGGCTATTCGGAGACGCACCCGACCAACTCGCCCGGCAACGGCAAGGGCTTCGATCTGACCACGAGCGCCTATTACGCCAATTCGCTGCGCGCCTTCCTGGGCGCGGACGTCAGAGAGGATCTGCAATTGGGCGATTTCTTCCTGCAGCCCGACGTCCGCCTCGGCTATCGCTACGATTTCATCAACGATCCGCAGAAGTTGACGGCGCACTTCACCAACGTGGCTTCGACGGGCGTCACGCCGGGCCCCAACTTCACGCTCGAAGGACCCGATCCGTCGCAGGGTAATTTCGTCGCCGGCGCCTCGCTGTCGGCCACGACCGACGCCTGGACGCTGGGCGCGAATTTCGACTTCGTGCGCGGCGAGAACGGGGCGACGACGGAGGTTGGAACCATCCACCTGCTCGGGCGCATCTAACGTTTTGGCGCGGGAAGCTCGCGGCTGTAGCCATAGGCGTCGAAATCGGCCGCGTAGATGCGTTCGATGAGCGCGCGCTCCGGCGGGCCGATCCAGCGATCCATCTGCGCGGACGCATCGGTCCTGTGCCGGCGCGCATCCGCGATCCAGTCGGGGCCCCGCCCGATGCGGCGAAGCACGGTCGAGAAATCCGCATCGAAGCTCTCAAAGCGCCCGATGAAGTCATAGGCGATCAGATGCGGCGTCAGCAGGTCGACCTGGCGCGCCCAGTGAACGTCGAATCGCGAAGGCTCCGCGTCCGCGAGGAGTTCGAGGAAATCCAGAAAGCTCGGCCGCGCCTCCGGCGCAAGGCCGAGGCTTGCAAGGCTCTGCGGCCTTTCGCGCTCGCTGCGCACGAGCTTGTCGAGATAGGCGGAGAGGATCCTGCCATAGGGATTGCGCACGAAGCAGAAGCGGAAATAGGCGCTCGAGCGCAGCGCCCTCAGGAAGCGCCGCGGCCTTGCGCGCGCCGCGAGCAGCGGCGAATCCGCCCGCTTGTGGATGTCGTCCGGCGCATAGGCGCGATCGTTCAACTCGATGCGCTGCAGCGTGAGCTTGATCGACGAACAGGCGACCTTCGGCGTTTCGACATAGATGTAGCGATGCTTCTCGGACCAGTTGATCAGATAGCTCGAATTGGCGAGCGACGGGCCGAAGAGGTCGCGCAACTCCCGCGCCGGCGGCCAGAAGAAAGGATGCGGATACATGCCGCCGCTCCGGCCGGCTAGGCGAAGGCGACGGCGCCGATGGCGAGCCCGGTCGCGCCGAGCGCGAGCGCTGCGTACCAGAACCGGCGCCGCCGCGTGATGATGGCGACGGTGGAGAGGGCGATCCCGATCTCGACCAGCGTGGCCGCGCCGGTCAGCCAGTGGTGGCGTCGCTCATGGCCGGCGCTTTGGGCGGCGAGCTTGTCGCGCTCGGCCTCGTTCTCGGCGGCGCGCGCGCGGATTTCGCCCTGCTTGGCCGCCTGCTCGGACGCGGTCCGGCGGTAATCGGCCGCGCGCGGCCCCCCCGCTTCGGCGGCCAGGCCGTAGAGGTGTCGCTTCAGGCTGTCGGCCTGGTATTCGTTCCACGAATCGGTGGCCTTCTCCTGGGCGAGCACCGCCTCGCTGGAGGCGGTGATGGCAAGCCCCCCCTCCACGGTCTCGAGGCTGGTGGCCGCCGCCGCCACTACGGCCAGGAACGCCACGGTGATCGCCACCCGGCTGATGAAGGGGTCGTTGGCGTGCGCCGCATGGGCGGCGTGCTCGCTGTGCTCATGCGCGTCGAGCGCGGGATCGTGGCTCATGGGCTCTCTGAAGGCCGGTTGGCGGCCAAGCCTGTATCAGGACGGGGCAGGCGCCGCCATCCCCGGCCCCGCCAGGCGCGGCTTCCGACCGGCGCGCCCGAAATGGCCTGCGTGATTTCCGTCACATCACAAGAAAATCCTTCTGTTTCATAGGCTTCCGGTTGACTGACGTCGCCGGCTCTGACAGGTTAACCTTGTCGGGTCCGCGCGTGGCGCCTGCGCCGGCGGCCTGCATTCGGGGGCAGGGGATGATCAAGTCGGAACTGGTTGCGCGGCTGACCGAGCGCTATCCGCATCTCTATCACCGCGATGTCGAGCGCATCGTTTCAACCGTGCTCGACAAGATCACAAACGCCTTGGCCCAAGGCCATCGCGTCGAATTACGCGGCTTCGGCGCGTTCTCGGTGAAGACCAGGCCCTCGAGGCTGGGCCGCAATCCGCGCACCGGGGAGCCGGTGGCCGTGGACGAAAAGCGCGCGCCCTTCTTCCGCACCGGCAAGGAATTGCGCGAAAGGCTCAACATGAATGGCAAGGGTTGAACCCTCGCCCGCCGCGGCGTACCAGACGCCGCCCATGCGCCCCGCACGTTTCCCAAACCCGATTTTCGTAGCCCTGGACGTCCCCGACCTCGAGGCGGCGGAACGATTGGCGCGGTCGGTCAAGCCGCATGTCGGCGGCTTCAAGATCGGCCTCGAATTTCTCACCGCCCAGGGGCCGGACGGCGTCAAGCGCATCGTGGATCTGGGCCTTCCTGTCTTCGCCGACGCCAAATTCCATGACATTCCCAACACTGTGGCCGGCGCCGCGCGCGCCCTGGCGAGGCTGGGCGTTCACATCTTCAATGTTCATGCGTCCGGCGGCGAGGCGATGATGCGCGCCGCCGCCGAAGCCGCGCGCGAGATCGATCCCGCCCTCGCGATCATCGCGGTGACGGTTCTCACCAGCCTGGACGAGGGCGATCTCGGCGCGGTCGGACAGCGCGGGCCGGCGAGCGAGCAGGTCGCGCGGCTGGCGGCGCTCGCCGCGCGCGCCGGTCTGGACGGCGTCGTCTCCTCGGCCAAAGAGATCGGCGCCATCCGCAAGGTCTGCGGGAAGGATTTCCTGATCGCGACGCCCGGCATCAGGCCCGCCGGCGGGGACGTCGCCGACCAGCGCCGGGTCATGGGACCGCGCGAGGCGTTTCAGGCCGGCGCGGACATTCTCGTCATCGGCCGGCCGATCGCTCGCGCCGCCGATCCCAAGGCGGCGGCCCAGGCGATCCTCGCCGAACTCGGTTCCTAGGGCAAAAATCGTTTAGCTGGGATCGCTCTCCTCACCCTTCGACAGGCTCAGGGTGAGGAGTTGTCATTATTCCTCATGCTGAGCTTGTCGAAGCATGAGCTTGTCGAAGCATGAGCTTGTCGAAGCATGAGCCTGTCGACGCATGAGCTTGTCGGAGCATGAGCTTGTCGACGCATGAGGGTGGCGCGATCGCCGCAGAATGCAGAACGCCCTAGCGCCGCGCCTCCGCCGCGCGCGCGTCGCGAATGAGCGCGTCGGCCCGATAAAGGCCGTCGGCGGCCGCGGCGGAGTAGCAGGGCGGCGAGTTCGACTCCGTCACCGGATAATCGTGCTGGAGCCGATCGCACAGCACGCGCGCCGTCCGCCGCACCCGCTTCCTGAGCGCATGGGCGCCTTCGGGCGTCGCAAGATCGAGATCGTATGCGCGGACGGGCCGGGAGAGGGAGACGAGGCGGATCGGCGCGCCGATTTCGCTTCGCTCGCGCCCGCCGCGCGGGGCGGTGACCACGACCTCTTCGTCCTGGCGGCTCGCGAAGTCTCCGGTCACCGCGCCGTAGGATTGCGCCCGGGCGGGGACGGAGGCGGCGAGCGTCGCCGCCGACGCGAGCGCTAGAACGAGAAGCTTCATCGCGAACTCCGTTCCGCCTTCGGCGTCAATCGCCGTAGCCGTAATAGCGCGCCTCGTAGATCGCTTCCGACGCACGGTTCATTCCTCCTTCCACGGCCTTGCGATAGCAGTTGGGGCTGGGCGTCAGCTTGTAGGGATAGCGATCCGCCAGCCGGCCGCATATGTCGCTGGCGGCGTCGCGGACGCGCGCGCGCAACTCGTGCGCACCGCCGCGCGTGGTCAGATCGAGATCGTCGTAGCGGACATATTCCGACAGTTTCGTCGGCAGCGGCGCCGACGGATCGAGCGTCGGCGGCCAGTGCGGATGGTAGCGCGGGCCGATGACGACCACGCTCTCGGCCGATCCGGCGTTCGGTCCTTCGTCATAGGGACCATAGCCTTGCGCGGAGGCCGCGGACGACGCGAGCAGCGCGCCGAACGCGCCGGCTGCGAGAAGGGCCAAAGTTCTCGAAGACGTCATGATGCAACTCCTTGTTCGCCCCCGGGGCCCGCCGTTCGCCTTCGTAAACGAAGCTTGGGGAGAAAGGTTTCGGCAAGGCCGATTGCGCCCGCCGGGCGGCGGAGTTGCGTCCGAAACGTGGCGCGCGCCGCGCCGCGTTCCCGAGCCATGCTTGATTTCGCCCACCCGCGCGGCCATACACGCGGCCATGTCCGTCCTGGTGAAGATTTGCGGCGTAAACAGCGTCGAGGCGGCGGATGCGGTTTTGCGCGCAGGCGCCGATTTCGCCGGACTTGTTTTCCACCCCTCGTCTCCGCGCAATCTTTCGTCCGGCGAAGCTGCGGCGCTGGCGCAACGTCTGCGCGGCCGGACGCGCATCGTGGCGGTCGTTGCGGACGCCTCCGACGATTTCGCCGGCGCGGTCGTCTCCGCCGCGCGGCCCGACATTCTTCAATGCCACGGCGGCGAGACGCCGGAGCGCATCGCCGCGCTTCGCGAACGATTCGGCATTGCGATCATGAAGGCGATCGCGGTGTCGGAAGCGTCCGATCTCGACGCCGCGCCGCGCTTCGAGCCCGCGGCGGACATGCTCCTCTTCGACGCCAAGGCGCCGGCCGGCGCGGCCAGACCGGGAGGCCGCGGCGCCGCCTTCGATTGGCGATTGCTCCGTGGGCGGAGGTTCTCGCGCCCCTGGCTTCTCTCCGGCGGGCTTGACGCCGGCAATGTGGCTGAGGCCGTCGCCTGCGCGAGCGCGCCCGGCGTGGACGTCTCGTCCGGCGTCGAGACGGCGGCCGGCGTGAAAAGCCCGTCGCTGATCCAGGATTTCGCGCGCGCCGCCCGCGCCGCGTCGCTGGCCGAGGCCAAGCCGTGAGCGAGGCGCGCAACTCCTATCGGACGGGGCCGGACCTTCGCGGTCATTTCGGCGCCTATGGCGGGCGCTTCGTCGCCGAGACGCTGATGCCGTTGGTGCTCGATCTCGAACGCGCCTACGAAGCGGCGAGGGCCGATCCGGCCTTTCAGGGCGAACTCTGCGGATTGCTGCGCGATTATGTCGGGCGCGAGAGCCCGCTCTATTTCGCCGAGCGCCTGACGGCCGAGCTGGGCGGCGCGAAAATCTATTTGAAGCGCGAAGACCTCAATCACACCGGCGCGCACAAGATCAACAATTGCCTGGGGCAGATCCTGCTCGCCCGCCGCATGGGCAAGAGGCGCATCATCGCCGAGACGGGGGCCGGCCAGCACGGCGTTGCGACCGCGACGGTGGCGGCGCGCTTCGGCCTTCCCTGCGTCGTCTATATGGGCGAGGTCGACATCGAGCGCCAGAAGTCGAACGTCTTCCGGATGAAGCTTCTTGGCGCGGAGGTCAGGCCCGTGGCGTCCGGATCGCGCACGCTCAAGGACGCGATGAACGAGGCGCTGCGCGACTGGGTCGCCAATGTGAGCGACACGTTCTACATCATCGGCTCCGCCGCGGGCCCGCATCCCTATCCGATGATGGTCCGGGATTTTCAGACCGTCATCGGCGCGGAGACGCGCGCGCAAATGCTGGCGCGCGAGGGCCGGCTGCCCGATCTCGTCATCGCCTGCGTCGGCGGCGGCTCGAATGCGATCGGCATGTTCCATCCCTTTCTCGACGATCGGCAGGTGGAGCTTCACGGCGTCGAAGCCTCGGGCGAGGGGCTCGAGAGCGGTCGCCATGCGGCGACGCTGCTCAAGGGCGCGCCCGGCGTGCTGCACGGCGCGCGCTCTTATCTTCTGCAGGATGCGGACGGACAGGTGCGCGAGGCCCATTCGATCTCGGCCGGCCTCGATTATCCCGGCGTCGGCCCAGAACATTCCTGGCTGAAGGACATGGGCCGGGTGAAGTATTTTTCGGCCAGCGACCGCGAGGCGCTCGACGCCTTCGTTCGGCTGTCGCGGCTCGAAGGCGTCATTCCGGCGCTCGAATCGGCGCACGCCGTGGCGCATGCGATGCGGGTCGCGCCGCGCATGCCGAAGGAGTCGATCGTCGCGATCTGCCTGTCGGGGCGGGGCGACAAGGACGTGTTCTCGGTCGCTGCGGCGCTCGGCCAATCGCTATGAACCGGATCGCGCGGCGATTTTCCGAGCTCAAGGCGCAAGACCGCGCCGCCTTCATCCCGTTCGTCACCGCCGGCGATCCGGACGCCGAAATCGCCGGCGCGATTCTGGCCGGTCTTGTCGAGGCGGGAGCCGATCTCATCGAGCTCGGCATGCCGTTTTCCGATCCGATGGCCGACGGGCCGGTCAACCAGGCCTCCTATTTGCGCGCCCTCGCCGCCGGAACGACGCTCGCTTCGACGCTCGACATGGTTCGCCGGTTCCGCAGCCGCGACGAGGCGACGCCGCTCGTCCTGATGGGCTCCTATAATCCCATCCACGCCTATGGCCCTGCGCGTTTCGCGGGGGACGCCGCCAAGGCCGGAGTCGATGGCCTTCTGATTGTCGACCTGCCGCCCGAGGAAGACGAGCCGCTGCGCCTGCCCGCCGCCGCGAACGGGCTCAACCTTGTGCGGTTCGTCACGCCCACGAGCGACGCGGCGCGGCTTGCCACCATTCTCGACGGCTCCAGCGGCTATCTCTATTACGTCTCGATGGCCGGCGTCACGGGAACCAGGGCGATCGATGCGCAAAACGTCAAGTCCGCGCTGTCGGCGCTGCGTTCGCGGACGGAGCTGCCCTGCACGGTGGGGTTTGGCATCCGGACGCCGGAGCAGGCCGCCGCGGTCGCCCGCTTCGCCGACGGCGTGGTGGTGGGAACGGCGATCGTAAGCAAAATCGCGGAAAATATTAACGCCAAGGCCGGCCGGGAGGCGCTAGTCTCGGACGTCCTGGCCTTCTGCCGCAGCCTCGCGCGCGGCGTGCATGCGGCCAGAGGCGCGCAAGCGTAGGATCGAAGCATGAATTGGATCGCCAATTTCGTCCGTCCACGGATCAAGAGCCTGATGGGCGGCAGGGCCAGCGACACGCCGGAAAATCTCTGGCGCAAATGCCCGTCCTGCGGCGAGATGATCTTTCACCGCGACCTTGTCGCGGCCCAGAACGTGTGCCCCTCCTGCGGCCATCATCTGCGCATCGGGCCGGCCGAACGCTTCGCCGCCATTTTCGACGCCGGGCAATATGAGGAATTGCCTCCTCCCGCCGTTCCCGCCGATCCGCTGCGCTTCAGGGGCGAGAAGCGCTATCCCGACGAGATCAAGTCCGCGCGCGCCAAGACGCAGCGCCAGGAGGCGCTCACCGCCGCGCGCGGGACGCTGGACGGAATGCCCGTCCTGATCGCGGTCCAGCCGTTCGATTTTCTCGGCGGCTCGCTCGGCATGGGCGTGGGCGAGGGGCTGGTCCGCGCCATGCAGACGGCGGTGGAAGAGAAGCGGCCCTTCATCCTCTTCGTCTCGTCCGGCGGCGCGCGGATGCAGGAAGGCATTCTGTCGCTGATGCAGATGCCGCGCGTGACCATCTGCGTCGACATGCTCAAGGAAGCGGCGCTGCCCTATATCGTCGTGCTGACCGATCCCACCTTCGGCGGCGTCAGCGCGTCCTACGCCATGCTGGGCGACATCCAGATCGCCGAGCCCGGCGCGCAGATCGGCTTTACCGGCGCGCGGGTCATCGCCCAGACGATCCGCGCCCAGCTTCCGGAAGGCTTCCAGCGCGCGGAATATCTGCTCGAGCACGGCCTGCTCGACATGGTGGTGCATCGCCACGAAATGCGCGAGACGCTGTCGCGGCTCGTCTTCCTCCTGATGAAGCGCCAGCGGCCGAAGAAGCCGCCGCCCGCGCCCGCGGTTCTGAACGCCACCCCCGCGCGCGGCGCGCCGGCCCATCCATGAGTCTGCCGGCGACGCGAAGCGATGCGGTTCTCTCGAGACTCCTCTCGCTCCATCCCAAGAAGATCGATCTGGCGCTCGACCGCATCGAGAGCCTGCTTGCGAAGCTGGATCGCCCGGAGCGGAAATTGCCGCCGGTCATCCATGTCGCCGGGACCAACGGAAAGGGCTCCACCTGCGCCTTTTGCCGCGCCATGCTCGAGGCGCAGGGGCTAAAGGTCCACGTCTACACCTCGCCGCATCTGGTGGAATTCCGCGAGCGCATCCGCCTGTCCGGAACGCTGATTTCCGAAGAGGAACTGTCCCAGACCCTCGAAGACTGCGAGCGCGTCAACGACGGGGCGCCGATCACCTTCTTCGAGATAACCACCGCCGCCGCGATCCTCGCCTTCTCGCGCCATCGGGCGGACGCGCTGGTGATGGAGGTGGGGCTGGGCGGAAAATACGACGCGACCAACGTCATCCAGAAGCCGCGCATGACGGTGATCACGCCCGTCGATCTCGATCATGCGGAATTTCTCGGCGAGCAGATCGCCGGCATCGCGGCGGAGAAGGCCGGCATCGTAAAGCCCGGCGTGCCGGTGGTGGTCGGCCATCAGCAGGACGTTCCGCGCGACGTGATCCTGCGCAGAGCCGACGCGCTCTCCGCGCCCGCCTATGTGTTCGGCCAGGACTTCTTCGCCCATCAGGAACACGGCCGGATGGTCTATCAAGACACGGACGGTTTGCTCGATCTTCCGCTGCCGCGGCTGGTCGGCCGACATCAGATCGACAACGCCGCCACGGCGATCGCCGCGCTCCGCCGTTCGGGCCACGGCTGGGGCAAGGACGCGGCGATCGAGCGCGGCCTTCGCACGGTCGAATGGCCGGCGCGCCTTCAGCGCCTGACGCGCGGGCCGCTGGTCGACGCCGCGCCCGACGGCGCCGAAATCTGGCTGGACGGCGGACACAATCCCCACGGCGCCGCGGCGGTGGCGAGCGCCATCGCCGATCTCGAGGAGCGGGGCGAGCGCTCGCTCTATCTCATCTGCGGCATGCTGCGCACCAAGGACGCGCTGGGATTTCTGGGCGCGTTCCGCGGGCTCGCCCGCCACGTCGCCACCATCGAGATTCCGGGCGAGCCCATGAGCCTCGGCGCCGGCGAACTCTACGATCGCGCGCGCGCGGCCGGCCTCGACGCGGCCCCGGCGGAAGACGTCGACGACGCGATGCTGCAGATCGCCGCCTGGTCGCGCGCCCATCCCAAGGAGCCGCCGCCGCGCATCCTCATCTGCGGCTCGCTCTATCTGGCCGGCGCAGTGCTGAGCCAGAA
>DASZRM010000125.1:0-9309 GCA_035549135.1 Rhizomicrobium sp.
GTCGATTTGGACGCGCGCCCTGTCAAGGAGTCGCGCAAATGCTACACAAAAGACAATTCTGCGCGAGTGCGAGCGCGCGCCTTCAGACCTGAAAAAAGCCCAACGCGACAACGACATAAAATGCGAGCCAAAGAATCGCAGCGACCGCCGTGGCCAGGCCCATCTTGAACGGCAGGCGGGGATTGCGCGGCGCGCCGGAATCGGGATCGACCTCGCCCAAGCCCACTGGGAGCAGGCAGAACAGCGCCAGAAACCAGAAGATCGCATAGGCGCCGATGAGCACCGACGCATGAACGGCGCCGCTCACGCCTGTTCGAGCTCGATCAGGGTTCCGACGAAATCCTTCGGGTGCAGGAAGATCACGGGCTTGCCATGCGCGCCGATGCGGGGCTCGCCCGTGCCGGTGATGGTGGCGCCCTCGGCCCGCATGCGGTCGCGGGCGGCGTAGATGTCGTCCACCTCGTAGCACACGTGATGCACGCCCCCGCTCGGATTCTTCTTGAGGAAATTGGCGATCGGCGAGTTCTCGCCCAAAGGCTCGAGCAGCTCGATCTTGGTGTTGCCGAGATCGACGAACACGGTAGTCACGCCATGATCGGGCTGCGGCGCCTCATCGGACACTTTCGCGCCGAGCACCTCGCGATAAACCTTGGCGGCCCTCTTGATGTCGTTGGTCGCAATGGCGACGTGGTTGAGACGGCCGATCATTCCAGCTCCTGCATTGTCAATGTCCTCCCCATCGTCTCGCTCTTCGTGAGCAAGCTTCGCTATGGAACGGCGGGCTCCTGCTGAGTGGCGCAATGCATTCCGCCGCCGCCGAAGTTGAGATTCTCCGCATCGATCTGGACGATCTGCCTACCCGGAAAGACGGTTTGTAGAATCCGTTTCGCCATTCGATCCTTGCGCAATGTCCCTGCGGATCGGCCGGCGCGCCAATACCGCGCCACCAACACGACGCCGTTCGAGATCACGAAGTTCATATAGCTACGCGGGACGATCACGCGAATGGGCCGCCCCGGTTTGGCTCCCCGAAAGAAGGTCAAGCCCGAGTCTCCGGTATTGAACGCGTAGGTGACATACAACGGATCCGCGGCGGGCATTCGCACAATCCGAAAGGGGCGCCCGTCCTGATCGGTAGCCGATTTGAGGATCCGGAGGTTTTCTTCCAGCCGTTCGTAGGAGACCCGCATGACCGGATCCGAATCGCGTTCGCTCGGTGAGACTTGTTCCAGTAGGATTGTGTTCGGCGAGGCGAACCGCGCCATCTCGTCGATGTGCCCGCCGGCGCCGGCTGCATAGACGCCGTCCCGAACGGCGCCCTGCTGAGCGTCGTCATCCTCCGCGACGCCCCTTTTGAGCCAGACGATCTTTTTCTGCCCGAGAATTCGCATCAGCTCGCGGCCGATCCGGTCGCGCGTAAGTCGCGGATTTCTTTGCGTCTCGACGGCTTCCACCGCCATAAGCGTCCCGCGGCCGTTCGCCTCGCGATCGCCTCCTTCGCTCACCAGCGTCGTGCGCACCACCGGCAGATGGAGCATTCCGGCTATCTGGCGATCGATGCCTTCCTTCGCCTCAGCCTCAGGACTGCCGACCTCGCAATCGCCGTAGCAGTTGAAGTCGAAGTCGACGATCTTCAGATGTCCGCGGCTGCCCTTGAGAAATATTGGGCCGATGTCGCGATACCATTGGGTCGGACTCGACGTAATGGTCACGAAGCGCACGCGATCGAGGTTCACGCTCGCCTTGCGCAGCAGGCCCCGGAGTCGACCTTCCACGGACGCGCCCGGGACTACGAAATTGATGGCCACATGCGGAGCCAGCGCCTGAGCCATTTGAACCACAGCGGGCAAGGTGGGACGGCCATTTTCTTCCGGGCGCGCGCCGATCCAGACCGCCGCTTGCGGCTCGAACTCGGCCGGATAGGTGAAGACCTCCGGACGTTGCGCTGCTGCGCCGGTCACGCCCATGGCCGCCGCCATGAAAGCGATCAGTGCGGCGGAACATGGAAATTTCACGGGCAGGTCCTCAGCGCATCGCAACGCTACAACTACACTTGGGCGATCTCAACGCGCGTCACCGGCTTCTTGCCCCAGGCGTCCTGGGCCGCGCGGCGGGCGGCGCGCCGGACATTCTCTTTCAGCGCCTCCTCGTCATTGCGCGGCGAGCGCTTGATGGCGTCGGCCGCCGCTTCGCGCACCGCCTCATGAACGGGGTCTGGAATGCCGTCCATGACGATCGATGGCTCGGCGACGACACGCCCCTTGCCGTCCACCACCAGCGTGATCGCGATGATGCCGGCGTGGCCGAGCGCGCGGCGGGCCCGGGCAAAGCCTGCGCCTTCCTCCACCAAAACTTTTCCGTCCAGGAAGACGCGGCCGGACGGCGCCTCGTCCACGAGCTGCGCGGGCCCGGGAGCGAGGCGCAGCATGTGGCCGTTCTTCACGACGATCGCTTCGGGCACCTGAAGCGATTTGGCGAGCCGCGCATGCTCGCTCATATGGCGCAATTCGCCATGCACCGGAACGGCGATCCTTGGCCTCGTCCAGCGATACATCTCCGCCAGCTCGTCGCGGCAGGGGTGGCCGCTCACATGAACGAAATGGTCCTGCTCGGTCAGCACCTCCACGCCGATCTCGGCGAGGCGGTTGTGAAGCTCGAAGATGGCCAGTTCGTTGCCCGGAATGATGCGGGAAGAAAAAATCACGGCGTCGCCGGCGCCGAGACGAACGCTCGGGTGGTCGCCGTTCGCGATGCGCCAGAGCGCGGCGCGCGGCTCGCCCTGGCTGCCGGTCACGAGATACAGCACGCGCCGCGCCGGCAATTGCGCGGCGTCGCGCTCGTCGATCAGCGGCGGAAAATCCGCAAGATAGCCGCTTTCCCGCGCAGCCTGGACCATCTTGTGCATGGCGCGCCCGACAAGCGCGATCTGGCGGCCATGCTCGCGCGCCGCCTTCGCCACTGTGTCGAGCCGGGCCACATTCGAGGCGAAAGCCGTGACCGCGACGCGCCCTCCCAGCGAGCCGATGAGCGCGGTCAGCGCCTGACGCACGCGCGCTTCGGAACCCGAATGACCCTGCACGAGGGCGTTGGTGGAGTCGCAAACCGTGGCGAGCACGCCCTCGTCGCCGAGCTTCACGAAGGCGTTGACGTTCGTCGTCTCACCCACCATCGGATCGGGATCGATCTTCCAGTCGCCGGTATGAACGACGACGCCAAGCGGCGTGCGGATGGCGAGCGCGTTAGGCTCAGGGATGGAATGAGTGATCGAAACGAAATCTATCTTGAACGGGCCGATATCGAGGCGGCCGCCGAGCTTCACGCGCCGCGCGCGTTCGCGCTGGCCCGCCTCCTCCATTTTCAGGTCGATCAGCCGCGCGGTGAACCCGGTCGCGTAGATCGGACAGCGCAGCAGCGGCCACAGATGCGCAATGGCGCCGATGTGATCCTCATGCGCATGCGTCAGCACGATCGCGAGCACGTTTTCGCGCCGCTCGGCAAGATAACGTATATCCGGCATGATGACGTCGACGCCGGGCGTGGATGTCTCGCGGCCGAACATGACGCCGCAATCGACCACGATCCATTTGCGTTCGTCCGGCGGACCGAAGCCGTAGGCGTTGAAATTCATGCCGATCTCGCCCGCGCCGCCGAGCGGAAGCAAGACGAGTTCGTCGTCGGCCGCCGGATTCGCCATTACGCCTCGGACTTGCCGGCGCTGCGGGCATGGATGAGGACCAGGCCGCGGATCGTGAGATCGGGGTCTACATGATCTATCGCCGGAATGTCGGGCTCGAACAGATGGGCGAGGCCCCCGGTCGCGACCACCGTCATGGGTTTGCCGTACTCCTTCTTGATCCGCTCGATCAGGCCGCCGATCAATCCTACATAGCCCCAGTAGACGCCGGACTGAATCGCCGGGACGGTGTCGCGGCCGATCACCCTCTGAACCCGATGAATGGCGACGCGCGGCAGCATCGCCGCCGCCTGATGGAGCGCCTCGATCGACAAGTTGGCGCCCGGCGCCAGAACCGAGCCGTCGAAATCCCCGTTCTCGGACACGATGTCGAAATTCGTGGTGGTGCCGAAATCGACGACGATCACCGCGCCCTTGTAGCGTTCGTGCGCCGCGACCGCGTTGCACAGCCGGTCAGCGCCGACCGCGGCCGGTCGCTCCGCGTGGATGCCGATGCCGACAATGGAGCTGTCGACGATGGTGGGCTCGCATTTCAGATATTTGCGGCAGAGATCGCGAAGGTCGAACAGCGCCGCCGGCACGACGGTCGCGATGATCGCGTCCGTCAGGTCGGCGAACGACAGCCCTTCCAGGGCAAGCAGTTGGCTTAGCCAGACGGCGTATTCGTCGGAAGTCCGCGCCGTCTTGGTGACGGCGCGCCATTGCGCGCGAAAATTCCGGCCGTCATGCGCGGCGAAGACGATGTTGGTGTTGCCGGCGTCGATGGCGAGAAGCATGGCTTAGCCGAAATAGACTTCGCCCGCCGCGATCGCGCGCACGCGATCCTGCGTTTCGCGCAGCAGAAGCGCGCCAGTCTCGTCGATGCCTTCGAAAATTCCCACGGTCTCCTCATTGGTGAGCCGCGCGCGGATTCGCGTTCCTAGTCCGGCCGCTCGCGCCAGCCACGCATCGCGGATCGGCAAGAAGCCCTCCGTCCGCCAGACCTCATACCATTTCGCGAACCGCCTCGCGAGTTCCAGCAGCGCATGGCGCGGCAATGGCTCGAGAACGCCGGCGGCGGACAGCGAGATGGCCGGAAATTCGGTGTCCGAAGGGTGAAAGCTGAGGTTGATCCCGACGCCGATGGCGAGATAGACGGGCTCGGCGCCGTGGCTCGCCGATTCCAGAAGAATGCCGGAAATCTTGCGGCCGTGAATCAGGACGTCGTTCGGCCATTTGACCTTGACCTCCGCATCGGGGGCGAATCCGGCGACCACATCGGCCACGGCGAGCGCGGTCACGAAGGAGAGCTGCGCGCACTCCCGCGCGGGCCGGTCCGGCGTCAGCAGCAGCGTGGCGGCGAGATTGCCGGATGGCGACTCCCACGTCCTGCCGCGGCGTCCCCTGCCCGCCGTTTGCCGGCGCGCGACAATCCAGACCGGGCCGCGTTCGCCGCGCGCCGCGAGCCGGCGCGCCTCCTCGTTGGTGGAATCGATTTCCTCGAATTCGATCAGGCCGTAGCCGGCGGGCCAGGCCGTCACTTCAGCAGCACCCGCGCGGCGCTGTCGGCATAGGTGAACAGATAGTCGATGCGAACCGCGAACAGCAGGGTGAAGATCGTGGCCACAGTCGCTATTCCACCGACGCTCCAGCCCAGCGTGCGATCGAATCCCTGCGTCGGCTCGTCGAAATAGATCACCTTGACGATGCGCAGATAGTAATAGGCGCCGACGACGCTGGTCAGAACGCCGAACACCGCCAGCACATAGAGATGAGCCTCGATAGCGGCGAGAAAGACAAACGCCTTCGCGAAGATGCCGGCCAGGGGCGGCAGCCCGGAAAGGCTCAGCATCATCGCGGAGAAGGCGAAGGCCAAACCCGGATTGGTGCGGGCCAGACCCGCAAGGTCCTGGATGCCTTCGACCGGCTTGCCGTCGCGGCGCATTGCCTGAATGCAGGCGAACACGCCGACATTGGTGATCGAATAGAACGCCAGATAGAAGAGCGCGCCGCGAAGCCCGTCATGGGTCGCCGCCGCCAGGCCGAGAAGCGCATAGCCCATGTGGCCGATCGAGCTATAGGCCATCAGCCGCTTGATGTTGGTCTGTCCGATGGCGGCGAAGGCGCCCAGCGCCATCGACAGCACCGAGACGAAGATGACGATCTGCCGCCACTCGTGAACCGCGCCAGGGAACGGCGCGACAACCGCGCGCAGTATCAGCGCGAAGGAGGCGACCTTGGAGGCGGTCGCCAGGAATGCAGTGATCGGCGTCGGGGCGCCCTCGTAGACGTCCGGCGTCCACATATGGAACGGCACCGCCGAAATCTTGAAGACCAGACCCGCGATGAGGAAGACGAGCCCGAAGACGAGCCCGATATTCGCTCCGCCGCTTTTCAGCACGGTGGCGACGCCGGCGAAGTCCATCGTTCCGGCGAAGCCGTAAATCATCGAAATGCCGTAAAGCATCATTCCAGACGACAACGAGCCGAGGACGAAATATTTCAGGCCGGCCTCGGACGAGCGAACCGAGTCGCGATTGAAGGCGGCGAGCACGTAGAGAGCCAGACTCTGCAGCTCAAGGCCCATATAGAGGGCGATGAAATTGTTGGCCGAAACCATCAGCGACATGCCAAGGCTCGCGAGGACGATCAGCACCGGCAGCTCGAACCGCGCCTTGCCCTCGATGTCGAAGAAGCGGTGCGCGAGCAACAGGCAGGCCGCCGCCGACCACAGCACCACCGCCTTGGTGAAGCGCGCAAACCCGTCCATGACGAAGGCGCCGTGGAAGGCCGAGCCGTCGCCGATCGCCATCGAGGCGTAAGCCGAAGCCGCGATCAGAGCGACGGACAGGATCGTGAGCGCATTGGCGCTGCGATCGCCGCGGACCGCGCCGACCAGCAGAAGCGCCATGGCCCCGATCGCCAGAATCAGCTCCGGCAAAAGGACGTAGAGATCGGCCTGAACGTTCATTGCGCTCCTCCGCCTGAGAGCGAAGCGAGCTTGGGCGGGGCGCGATCATAGGCGATAGCCGCGCGATTCTGCTCGAGAAGCCTGGCTACGGACGCCGACGTCACGTCGAAAATGGGTTTGGGATAAACGCCCATCAGGATGGTGATGACGACCAGGGGAGCCAGGATCGCCGCCTCGCGGAGAGACAGATCGCGTATCGCCTGCAGAGCCGGCTTCACCAGATCGCCGAACACGATGCGACGGTAGAGATAAAGCGCATAGGCCGCGGACAGGATCGCCCCGGTGGCCGAGAAGATCGCAAGCCAGCTATTGCGCAAAAAGCCGCCAAGCATGGTCAGAAACTCGCCGATGAAGCCGCCGGTGCCGGGGAGCCCGACATTGGCGAGCGTGAACACCATGAAACAGGCGGCGTAGATCGGCATGCGGTTCACGATGCCGCCATAGGCGGCGATCTCGCGCGTGTGCATGCGGTCGTAAACGACGCCGACGCAGAGGAACAGCGCGCCCGAAACGACGCCATGGGAAAGCATCTGATAGATTCCGCCTTCGACGCCCTGATGCGTCACGGTGAAAATGCCCATGGTCACAAAGCCCATATGGGCGACGGACGAATAGGCGATAAGCTTCTTCATGTCCTCCTGGGCCAGCGCCACCAGCGAGGTGTAGATGATCGCCACGATCGACAGCGCGAAGACGAGGGGCGCGAATGTCGCCGAAGCGCTCGCCATCATTGGCAGCGAAAAACGCAAAAACCCGTAACCGCCCATCTTGAGCAGGATGCCGGCGAGGATCACCGAGCCCGCCGTCGGCGCCTCGACATGGGCGTCCGGCAGCCAGGTATGGACCGGCCACATCGGCATCTTGACCGCGAAGGAGGCGAAGAATGCGAGCCACAACCAGAACTGCATGTCCACGGGGAAATGCGCCGTGTCGATAATCGTCTGGATGTCGGTCGTGCCCGTGTAGAGATACATCGCCAGGATCGCGAGCAGCATCAATACCGAGCCCAGCAGCGTGTAGAGGAAGAACTTGTAGCTGGCGTAGACGCGCCGCTTGCCGCCCCAGATTCCAATGATGAGGAACATCGGGATCAACCCGCCCTCGAAGAACAGGTAGAACAGGAAAAGATCGAGCGCAGTGAATACGCCCATCATCAAGGTCTCTAGAGCCAAGAACGCCACCATATATTCGGCGACGCGGCTCTGAACCGATTCCCAGCTCGCCAGAATGCAGAACGGCATCAATAGTCCGGTCAGCACAACGAACAGCATCGAAATCCCGTCCACGCCCATGTGGTAGGAGATTCCGTTGGTGAGCCATTGCGCGCGCTCGACGAACTGGAAAGCGGCCGAATGACCGTCGAATTTCGCCCAAAGGACGAGCGAAAGGATCAGGTCGGCGACGGTGAAGATCAGCGCGATCCAGCGCGCGCCGCGCGCCACCGTTTCGGCCGCGCCCCGCATCGCCAGAATGGCGACGGCGCCCACAAGCGGCAGAAAGGTGATGATGCTGAGCAGGTGGCTCACGGCGCGCCTCCCGAAATCAGGAAGTAGGTCGCCAGCGCCACCAGCCCAAGCAGCATCGCAAACGCGTAGTGGTAGACATAGCCCGACTGTAGGCGCACTGCGTTGCGCGTGACGTCGAGGACGCGCGCCGAAACGCCGTCCGGGCCGAACCCGTCAATGAGAAATCCGTCCCCGATCTTCCAGAACTGGCGGCCGATCCACATCGCCGGCCGCACGAAAAGGAAATCGTAGAGCTCGTCGAAGTACCACTTGTTGTAGAGGAAGGTGTAGAGAAGCCCCTTCTTCGCGGCCATCTGCGCCGGAAGCTCCGGGCGCAGGATGTAGTAGTAGTAGGCGACAAGGAAGCCGAGGATCGTCAAGAGGATCGGCGACAGCTCGACCCAGAGAGGCAATGCCTCGGCGGCAGGCGCAAGACCGTCGCCGGCGATGGCGCCCAGCGTTCCGCGCCAGAAGCCGCGCGAATCCGGACCGATGAACGAGGGCTCGAACAGCGCGCCCGCGAACAAGGCTCCGAGCGCCAGCACGGCGAGCGGAACGAGCATCGTGAGCGGCGAGTCGCGCACCTCTTCGAGCTTCGGCGCATGGTGTTGCGCATCGTGGCCGTGCGGCTCGTCATGGGTGTGCGCGTCGGAGTGGGGAAGATGCGGCGGCGCGTCGGCCCCGCGATAGCGCCCATGGAACGTCATCAGGAACTGGCGCCAGGAATAGAACGAGGTCATTCCGGCGGCGATCAGGGTCAGCAGGAAGGCATAGCGCCCCATGGCGCCGGCGGCGCCGTAGGCCGCGTTGATGATCCCGTCCTTAGAATAAAAGCCTGCGGTCCCAATGTGGAGCAGAGGAACGCCGACGCCCGTGAGCGCGAGATTGCCGATCAGCATCATCGCCCAGGTGAAGGGGATCGCCCGCGCCAGCCCTCCCATTTTCCGCATGTCCTGCTCGTGATGCATGGCGTGGATCACCGAGCCTGCGGAGAGGAACAAGAGCGCCTTGAAGAAGGCATGCGTGAAGAGATGAAACATCGCGCCGCCATAGGCGGACACGCCGGCCGCGACGAACATGTAGCCGAGCTGCGAACAGGTCGAATAGGCGATCACCCGCTTGATGTCGTTCTGGAAGAGGCCGACAGAGGCGGCGAAGAA
>DASZRM010000126.1:0-3428 GCA_035549135.1 Rhizomicrobium sp.
TCGTCTTCCGGCACCAGAACGACCGTGCGGCCGTCGCCTTTGCGCGTGATTGCGTTCGCCGCGATCACGCCGCGGTCGTTGATCTGAACCACAGCAGTCACGTAGAGCCCATGCGGCTGGCGGATCAAGGTGTTCACATCGACTGGCGGCGCGCCATTGTCGGAGATCCACCCGCGCATATCGACTCCGCCGCCGTTTTCGTCGCGGTAGAAATCGACGCCGGCGATAAGTCCGTGATTGTTGATCATGTTGGCTTCGCTTTCCGGATCGTCGCCGATCGGAACCAACTCCGTCAGCGTTCCGTCGCGCCAGTAGAACGCGTGCCCGGCGATCGAGCCCGGCGTCGTGCGCGAGAAGCCGACCACTTCGCCCCGGTCGTTGATCCAGTCGCCATGGCCGTAATCGCCGCCGAAGCCGCCGAGATCCACAAGTCCGTTGGCCTTGTCCCAGATGAATGGATGCACTTCGGCGTCGCCGGCCGTATTGGCGGTCCCGGTCACCTGGCCGTTGCTGTTGATGAGGGTCGCCTCTCCGAAAGTCCCGCCAAAAGTACCCAGATCTTTGGGTCGCTTGCCGGCCTGCCACAGAAAGGGATGGGTTTCAGGCACGCCCGATGAGCCCGCCTGATAGCTGACGTAGGACCAGCCGACGGCCTGTCCTGAATCGTTGATGTCGTAGACGACGCTGTCGGGACCGCCCAGCGTGCCCGTATCCTGCAACCCGGCTCCCTGCGACCAGACCGCCCCATGCATCGTGGTGGTCACGGGGAGAAAGATGGCGTTGATGCCGAAATCCAGGTCCTTGCAGTCGCGTTCGGTCGTCGGCAACCAGATGCAATTTGCCTGCGCGACGCCGATATAAGGATCGTCCGAGTCCGCCGTCGATGTCTGCACCGCCACCTCGCCGGAACTGTTGAGGCCGGGTCCTGCGACGCTTTGCGTTCCGCCGAGCGTGCCCAAGTCCTTGATCTTGCCGCTCTTGGACCAGACGACGGCGCGCCCTTCCCAAAGGCCGGTGTCCGGATCGAACTGACCGTTTTCCGAGAGGCCCGCGACCATACCCCGGCCGTTGACGCCAAGAGCGAAGCTGCCGAGCCCATATTGCAGCGCGCCGAGATCGGTGGTGCCGCCGTTTTTCCACTCGAAGGCGTGATCGAGATGGCAATCGAAGAAACAGTTGGGATCGAACGGATCGTCGGCGGCCGTGGCGTTTAGCCCGACAAGCACGCCCTTCTCGTTAAGGGGGCGGCAGGCAAGGCCGCAGAAGATCGTGAAATCGCCGCCGAAAGAACCGATGTCGAAGAGAACATAATGCGGCGGCGGTTGATGACCGGGCGCGCGCCCAGCCGACGCAGCGGCCGGCAGCGCCAACGCCGCGCTCAACAGAAAAGAACCCAGAATCGAGATTTTGCGATCGCCCATGTGTCTGGCCCTCCAGTAGCCAAGTTGGTGGTCGAAAAGGCAAAGAGCCTCAGCCGAACGCGGGCGCTTGCGCAGTCGCACCGGAGACCGCCCGGTTGCGGCGTCGCGACGGAAGGTTGCATGAGGTTGCACGACCCGAAAAACCGTCGATAATTCCGCGACATCGACGGCTTCGCGAGACTCGCGGGGCGCGCTCGCGGAATGGGGCGGCCGTGGCGCAAGACAGGCCGAGTGAAGCAGGCGATTTCGCGAACCGGCTGCAGCTTGCGCTGAACGGCTGCAATCTCAGCCGCAGTCAGTTCTCCGCCACGCTGGGCGTGCACAAATCGCTGGTCAGCCGCTGGCTGTCCGGCGAGGCGAAACCCACGAGCTACAATCTCGCGCGCATCAGCGAATCGCTCGCAAGGCTCAAGCCCGGCTTCAACATGACGCTATGGACGGCGCCGCTCGCCGAGTTCGAGGCGGCGCTTGGCCTGAAATCGTCGCCAGCCTCGCCCGAAGGTCGCACATCCGTGCCGTCTGCGAGGCGAGACCTTCCGATTCGCCGGGGACGGCGGCCCTCATGGCGATTTGGCGCGATCGCCGGAACGGCCGCTCTGGCGCTTGCGGCGGCCGGGATCTTGCTGTGGCGCACGTCCGGCGAGCGAACGGGAGTTCCACTATCGGTTCATCGGAAGACCGACGTTGCGGCGTCAGGCGAGCGCGCGCATCCTCAGACCGATCGCGCCGAAGCCGTAAAGCTCACCCAGGCCGCTCGGGCGCTCATGCACGAGCGCAACCGCCTCAGCGCAGCGGAAGCCGCTCGCCTGCTCAAGCAGGCGATCGCCGACGATCCGAGCTATGCGCCTGCCTGGGCCCGGCTCGGACACGCCACCTATTTTGCATGGTGGTACGCGGAGCAAAGCGAGCCCGGCGCGAAGTTGAGGGTGAAGGCCGAAGCGCTCGCCTATGTCAAACGCGCGCTCGCCATCTCGCCGCGTTCCGCCGAGACGCAGGCGATCATGGGACTGTTGCTGGACGACACCCACGAGGGCGTTCCGATGCTCGAGCGCGCGGTGCGGTCGGATCCCGACAGCGCCGAGGCGTGGCTGTGGCTCGGCGCGGCCAAGCGGGAGGGCGGCGACCTCGCTGGCGCGCTGCGCGCCTTCGAAACGGCGGACGCTTTGGATCCGGCGTGGTTCTATTCGGCGAGAGCCTATGTGGAAATGGTCTTCCGCCTACGCGGACCGACGGAGGCCTACCGCGAACTCGACCGCGTCGCGCGCCAGACCAACGACCAGAACTGGTTCCTGCAGGAGCGCGCGGACCTGGCGTACTCCGAAGGCCGACTGGCGTATTCGGCGGGGCTTGCGGCGGCCGCGCTGAGGTCGCATCCGCAAAATCCGTTCTGGGCGCGCGACCGCATCGTTTCGATCGCCGTGCTTCTGGGCGATGCGTCCCTGGCGGAGGCGATTCTGGCCAAAGATGCGAGCCTGCGCTCCAAATACAATGCCCTGCGAAAGCCCGGCGGGGCCTTGGACCGCGCGCGCGCCTCGCCGGACACCTGGTGGGATGCGACGCTCCTCGGCCAGCAGGCCTCGCAGCTTGTATCCGAAGGCCGCTCGGCGCTGCTCGTCGACCTCTACGACCGGCGATTCAAGAGCGCCGAAGCATTCCTGTCCCGCTGCCCGCAATTCTGCAATCCCATCTCGGTCGCGCCGGCCCTGGTCGTCGCCTTGCGCAGGACGGGGCGGCGCGCGGACGCCGAAGCGGTGCTGGCCGCCGCCCAACTCGAAGTCGGCAAGCTTAGGGCCGCCGGCGATCGGCTGCTTAATACCGAAGTCAGCGCGGCGCGCCTCGCCGCGCTGTCCGGCGATTCGAGAGAAGCCAAGCGCCTTCTTCGCGATGCGGTCGAGCGCGGGTGGAAAGGCCAGGACACCGCCATTTCCGACCCCGGCGCGGACGCGGCCTTCGACGGGCTGTCCAAGGACGGCGAGTTTCAGGCGATCGTGACGTCGCTTCGAAGGT
>DASZRM010000127.1:0-19448 GCA_035549135.1 Rhizomicrobium sp.
CTCGCCTGCAGTCCGCGGCCGCTCCTTGTGGCGCTGCATCTGTCTGACAAGGAAATTCCACTTAAGCCGGCTTCGTGACCGGCCGGAGCCAAACACGTGTCCAGCCTTTGCCTTGGACAACCGGTCACACCGTCGTTCTCAGGCCGCACCTCGCTCGTCCCCATGCCAAAAACCATGATATGCGACCAAGAACTCTTCAAGGCCGGCCGGAGGCATCATGCGGTCATGCACGACCCTGAAACCCTCGGCCGCGTACAGGTTCAGCAGACGATTTCCTTCCTCGCTTAAGCGAGTCGGCGACGTCGGATTAAGCAATCTGACCATCTCTTGTTCGATGCTCCCCCTATCCTCCGGCGCGATTGCCTTTCGGTCCAGCTCTGCATCTATGAGCAGCCCCGCGATGATGTCGGCCTGGGATCGGTAATCCTCAGGATACGCATTGATAAATGGCTCCCCTTCAAGGTCCTCCTCATTTCCGATCCGTCGGTTCTCAAGTCCTGCCAGCAAGCAGCAATAATATTGATCGAACATGATAAATTTCTGCCCGCCTTCACGCTGCTTATCGATACCCTTGAAAAATTCGCGAGCACCTTTGGGGAAGATGAAGCTCATTGCGCCGCCTCCAGCGCATGGAAGGAACGGAAGAAATCCAGCCCGTCGCGCACGTTCGTAACCTCGTCCGTCTCGCGCCATAGGGTGAAAAACCGGACCCCCTTCCGGTCGTAAAATGCGTCGGCAAAGCCTTCGCGTTCGCTGGAAATGACGAACATTATCATCTGCCCAAACAAGCCGGGAATCAGCTCGCCAACTTCACGTCGGACCTTCGTGTCCAACGAGACTGCAGGGCTGTCCACTATGAAAGGCAACTGATACGGAGCCTCGGTGAGAAGCGAAGTCAGGAAAGCATAGGCAACTGCAAGACTCTGGCCTTCACTCACTCCAGCCTTGGCAGCCAAGCGGGTCGATTCCAGCTCCAATGCACCGCCAATTCGAGCCACCTGGAGCGACTCGCTGGGGACCAGATGCTTCAGCTTCTCGTTCGTTGCCGTCCGAACACGCTCTCGCAAACGATCGAGGGCCAAATCCGCAATACGGCCGACTAGCTCCTGCACAAGCTGTGCCTGAAGCATGAAGCGTCTCGTCTTGGTTACCGTCGCATACTTCTCCTGGCATCTTTTCAGCTCTGCCTCACAGAGAGGAATGTTCGTCTTATCGTCCGCCCTCAGCACGCGCTGGCGCGACGGATCGCGGGTGGTCAGACGCTCAACCGCGGCCTCAATTTCTTTCAGCTCAAATTCAATCTGCTGAGCCTCAGATCGAAGCTCCTGCAATTCCGCATCGCCGGCCTCAATTCGATCAAGCTCCAATTGATCGTGATCTCGCTTGTTACGTTGCAATTCGCGTAGCTGCGTCTTCAATGTGTCAGCGACCGTCGAGAATTCAGAATTGTCCGCGCTACTTTCTCGCAGTGCGAGCTTCATTTTATTGATGACCGCGATTTGATCCTCTGCCAAATACAGGTTCGCGCGGTCCAGAATCGCCTTCTTTTCGGTTGCTGTAATTTGGCGGCCGCACACGCACTCACTCTGCTCCGCAAGTTCCCGGAAAAATTCAGAAGAGATAGTCTTCGGAAGCTTCAAGCTTGTTAGCTTCCCGCCTAATGCGTGAAGGCGCGCAAGGATCTGAGGATGGACCTTTGGTGCCGAGCGGAGCACGGCCAGTCCTTGGGTAGTCGCTTCGAAAAGCGCCTGATCGATGCGTGCGCGCTCTTGGTCCAGTGCCTCTTTTCGGCTTCTCAAGGTGGCGTCTTGCTGAATGTGTTCCTGGATCGTTGCCGCAATCTTGGAATGCCGCCGGTCAAGCTCCCGTTGGCGCCTTTGATACTCGCGCTGTTCGGCGACAAGTTTCTCTTTTCGCGCGGCTGCGGCGTTAGCCCCGTTACGCCACCGGTTGACACCACGCATTTCGGTGGCACTCGATACCGATGCCGCGGCTTGCTGCCTCTCCTCAACCAGCCTGTCGACTTGGACGTTCAATTTTTCCAATTGATCCAATCGATAAAGGGTCTTAATCGCTTCGGCGGCACGATCCCTCCCGACCGTCCGGATTTCTTTGGCCAGCTCCCCGTCGAAAATGAAAAGGCGCGCAAATTGAGGGGTCAAGAGTCTCCCCAGCTCTCTCGGCAGAAGGAGCCCCTCCTCGATCCCGCCGCTGCGCTCTTCAGAACGAGCCGTCCAGTAGGCATACCCGCCAGTGCGATAGTCGAGGCGCAGCTGTATGCGATAGAGCCGACCATCAATCGTGAGGCGAACCTCGAACTGTCCCGTATCCGCATCGTCGCTTGCGCGGAAATCTTGAACGGTTTCAGGGGAAAGAGCCTCCCCGGTGAACACAGCCCGGAAAAGCGCCATCGTGGTCGTCTTGCCGGTGCCATTTGGCATTTGGATGAGAGTCCACCTCGGCAGCGGCGAGCCAAGCTCGACGCTCACATCGCGCAGACCACCGCGAATGTTTTCGTAGCTCCAGCCGAGGACCCTGATCTCCATGTCAGTCCTCCTCAGCTTCGTTGACGACGGCCAGTTCTATCACCTCTCGGACGTCATCGTCGGCGAGATTTCCAATCGTGACGTTCTCGATGAGCCGCCTCAGCCGCCGCTTGAACTCCGTGCTTTGCTCGTGGGCGGCAGCCAGCGTTTCGTCGATGGCGCTTGCCAAATCAGGATACACCGTTGGCATGAGCAGTTCCCCCGTTCCCCTGGGATGCGGCCTCTTATTCAGAAAGGTAGCACAACATTACACTTCAGTACTCCTGATTGCGGCAAGACTCCGAAGCCAATCGCGCCGCTCAAGGTCGGCACTGAGCTCGCCCGTTGGGTCGTTCTCGTCAATATCGTCGGTACGGATGAAATCGACCACCACGGCCCGCTTAAGAGGGTTAGAGGGATCGCTTCGCAAGCACCGGCCAAGCCGCTGGACTGTTTCCAGTCGTGCGCGTGCCGCAGCAAACAGGATGATGGTGTTCACTGATCTGATGTCGATACCTTCCGAAATCCTGTGGCAGGTGATGAGAGAATCGAGTTCACCGCGCGCGAATCGTCCAAGGTTTGCTCGGTCGTCATCGCCGTAATAGGTATGGAAATCGATGTTCAAGCTCATAAGTATGTCTTGAACCAGCATCCCGTATTCCGCCGTTTCAACGAAGATCAATGAACGGCCCAGTACTTCGGGATGATCGCGGGTATATGCTCGAAACGGCGGAATCTTTTCGCGTGACAGCTTTCGGATGCGAGCTATCTCCTGATAGAGCACCTCGACCGCGGGCGCTTCACCGGCGCTCATCTTTGCATGATATCGACGGATCGCCTGGTGGACCGCAGCACGATCGTCTTCTGAGAACGCATACTCAAGCTCGACGTAGTCGAAGCCACATAGGATGCCGCGTTCAATTGCCTCTCGTAGCCCGAAACGGAAGATCACGGGACCGATTTCGTCCTCAATAAATCTGTTGCCTGCCGTGTCGTACTCTCGCTCGGGGGTTGCGCTGAGACCCAGCCGATAGGCAAAGGGCTTAAGTCGCCCCGTAAGTGATGATACCAATGCCGGCGAGCCCATCCCGTGCACCTCATCGCACACGATAATGCCCTGCCGGAAAGCCGACGAGCGCAGTCGGGGAAGAACGTCGGCGAGGGATTGTCGAGACACCAAGAGGATAGCGTCTTCTGGATCATTCAAGAATGATTGGGCTTCGTGATGCCGCTCGTATGCTCGAAATATTGGTAATGAAGTTCGGCGCACGAGTTCCTTGTGCCACTGGTCCAATAGATCGGTCCCATAGGCCGCGACAACAAATGTTCGTACCAGTCCGCGTTCGCGCAATTCGTCCATAATGGAAAGTGCAGTGCGCGTTTTGCCCGTGCCCGTTGCCATCTCGAGAATGCCATGTTTGGCCTTCAGGAATTCGGCGACGGCTTCGCGCTGATGCCGCCACCTTCGTGCATTCTCCGTATCCTCGACTTTGGGCGGCGCCGGATAAGGTCGCTCGGAGCGAGTTGTGAACTCAATCAGGTTCCGGCGAATAGCATCCGGAAGTTGGTACACACGAAGATTCGCATCTCCATTGTTCCAGATCAGGTCAAACCGATCCTGCTGACCCCTAACTCGCGCAGATTCTCGGTCGTCAATCCAAGAATAGTAAATGCTTATCGACTCATAATTCCTAAACGCCCTCTCGCTGTCGTTAGGCGAGCCGTGAAATGCGATTGCATTCTTTGAGGCATCTCGAAATATACCAAATTTGTCATGAAAGTCGCCGTCAAGGTCGCCGGTGGGGACTGCAATCCGGAAATCGAGCAGACCGTCGGCCACCATCCAGGCGAGGGTAGACAGCGTGTCGCTTTTCAGATCGCGGGCAAGGTCTTCAAGCGTGCGTTCTAGTGCCGCGCGCAGAAGCGGATCGTTGCGTGCGTCGGCGCCTTGATTCAGTGCAGCGCAGTCGTCCGGATCAAGCTTTGGGCTGGCGATCAGACGGGCCTTGCCACCGTTCGATGCCAAGCCGGCAAGGCCCGCCGCTGCTAGACGCAGCCAATTTGACGTAAAAAAACCCACGCCACGGTCGTAGGAAACGGAGCGCGCCAACGCCGGGATGTAAAAGCGGTCAAGCAGCTTGTGCGTTGATGTGACAAGGTGGGGGTCGGTTGGAAGATCACGCAAATTCATGGCTGCCGTTGTCTTTTCCGAATCCAATGGAGCTGATCAACATTGGGTGCAAAGACCACGATCCACAAGCCGCCATTGGACCTTCCCGAAAGCCTGCTTTCTGGGTGCCCGCCGGTGCGACTCGAGAGCGATTTGCGGAGGTATTGCGGAGTTGACAATCGAACGCCCCGGACGCGGGTCCGGGGCGTTTGTCGAAGGCATTGATCTGGTTTAGGAAATTTGGTTGCGGGGGTAGGATTTGAACCTACGACCTTCAGGTTATGAGCCTGACGAGCTACCGGGCTGCTCCACCCCGCGTCATGGGCGTTTCGCGAGTGGCCTCGCGAAAGGTGCGCGGATATAGGCCATTGCGCATGCGCCTGTCCACCCCGAAATCGGCATTCAGGCCAATCAGCGCGCCCCGCCCGCCCCGGGCGCCGATCCTCCAGCCAGATAGCGCTTCAGTCCCGAAGCCAGGTGGTCGAACAAGAGTCGCACACGGCGGCTCGAACGCAGCGTCTCATGCATGGCGAGCCACATATCCAGCCTGAATTCGACCGCGCCCGGCAGGACCGCGACCAGATTGGGCTCGCGTGCGGCAAGGCCCGCCTGGCAACCGGCGATGCCGAACCCGGCGCGCAGCGCGCCCAGCTGCGCATGAGTGTCGTCGGTGCGCAAGGCGAACGCCTCTCGCGCAATCTTTAGATTCGGCGCGAGCGCGCGCAGAGATGCGGCGTCGCGGTCGAAGCCGATAAGCGAATGGTGCGCGAGCTCTTCGATGCTGCGCGGCGCGCCATGACGCGCAAGGTAGGAGCGGTGCGCATAAAGACCGATCCGCACGCTGCCGATACGGCGCGCGATCAGGGCCTTCTGCGCCGGCTGGACCATCCGCACCGCGATATCGGCGTCGCGGCGCGACAGATCCTGGTTGCGGTCGCTGAGAACGAGCTCGACAGCGATGCGCGGCTCGCGTTCGTGAAATTGCGCCAGGATCGGTGGAAGCACCTCGCCGCCGACGAATTGGCTGGCCGTCAGGCGCACCGTTCCTTCAGCGCGACCCAATTCGCCCGAGGCCTGCCGCGTGAGCGCGAGCGCGGCGGCTTCCATCGCCTCGGCATGCGGGGCCAGATCGCGCGCGGTCTGGGTTGGAACGAGGCCGCTTCGGGTGCGCATGAACAGCTTGGCGCCGAGCGCGCCCTCCAGCGCATCGATGTGGCGGCCGAGCGTCGGCTGAGTCACGCCGAGGCGCCGCGCCGCCCCGGAAAGGCTGCCCTCGCGCAGGACGCCCAGGAACGACCGATGCAGATCCCAGCCGGGTTCCGTCTCTGACATACGAAATCGTATATCTATTAGACCTTATTCCGCAATTTCCGTTTGACATGACCGATGGCAGCATTGCCTCCAATCGCAACCGCCAGTGGGAGCAATTCCATGTTCATTGGACACTACGGACCCGCGTTCGCCGCCAAAACCGCCGCCAAGCCGGTTCCGCTGTGGGCGTTCTTCATTGCGGCGCAATGGCTGGACGTATGCTGGTCGGCGCTGGTGATGCTGGGAATAGAGAAAGTCCGCATCGTGCCGGGCTTCACGTCGGCGAGCCCGCTCGATCTCTACTTCATGCCGTATACCCATGGGCTTGCCGGCGCGCTGGCGCTGTCAGCGCTCTTCGGCTTGCTCGCTCTCCCGTTCGTTCGCGTGAAGCGCTGGAAGGCGTGGGCCGCGCTGGCGGCCGCCGCGTTCTCTCATTGGGTGCTCGACCTCATCGTCCACAGACCTGACCTTCCGCTCGTCGCCGACACGATGAAGGTGGGCTTCGGCCTCTGGCGCTGGGTGTGGATCAGCTTGCCGCTCGAGCTTCTCGTCATGATCGCCGGCGCATGGATCTTTGCGCGCGGCGTTCCGTCCTCAACGCGCCAAGGGGATTGGGCGCTTTGGCTGTTCGTGGCGCTCATGGCGGCGATCGAGCTGTACGCCGCCTTCGGTCCGGCGCCGGCGTCCCCCGTCGCGGAAGCGCAGACGGCGCTTGCCGCCTATCTGGGCCTTGGTCTCGCAGCCGGCCTCATCGACTGGGCGCGCGGCGCATCTAGAGGCTAACGCCTTGGGTTTCCTGAAGAATGGGCTTTAGCCTTGTCTTGGAAAGACGATTGTGCGGGGGCTCAAGCGCCGCTATAACCCCGGCCCGTCAATCCGCGTAAACCATCGTCGAAGGGAGCGTGCATGGGTATCCAACTTCCGGCCGGATACCGGCCGTCGGAGAACGAACCCTTTATGAATGAGCGGCAGCGCGAGTATTTCCGCCGCAAGCTCAACGCCTGGAAAGACGAGATACTGCGCGAGAGCCGAGAAACCATCCAGAATCTGCAGGCCGAGACCGTGCCGCACGCCGATCTCGCCGACCGCGCCTCGACCGAGGCGGAGCGGCAGCTCGAGCTCAGAACGCGAGACCGCCAGCGCAAGCTGATCGCCAAGATCGACGCCGCCCTGCGCCGCATCGAGGACGGCACTTACGGATTCTGCGAAGAGACGGGCGAGCCCATTTCTCTCAAGCGGCTGGACGCCCGGCCCATCGCCACCCTCTCCATCGAAGCGCAGGAGCGCCATGAGAGGCGGGAGAAAGTCTACCGCGACGACTGATCCCGTTCACCACGGCATCAGGATATCGAAGAGCTGCGATCCGTAGCGCGGCGTCTGCGCGTCGCTGACCGTGCCCCGGCCGCCATAGGATATCCGCGCCTCGGCGATTTGCGAGAGATCGACCGTGTTGGCGCTGGTGATGTCCTCCGTCCGCACGATGCCCGAGACTTGCAGATCACGTAGTTCGTCGTTCACCTTCATCTGCTGATGGCCGCTGATCACCATATTGCCGTTGGGAAGGACCTGGGTGACGAGCGCCGCCAGCGTCAGCGTCACGCTTTCCGAGCGATCGATCGCGCCGGCCCCTACATTGGAGTTGTCCGAACCCATCTTGACCAGGCTCGATGGATTCATGCCGTTTGGCAGCGAATTTTCTAAGCCGAAGAAATTCGTCAGGTTGGCGTCGTCTGAATTCGTCCGTGAGCGGCTTGTAGTATTCGACATTTTTGCGGCGTCGGCCACCGATACGTTCACCGTGATGATGTCGCCGACGCGACTGGCGCGTGGATCGTGAAAAAAGCTGCGCGCTCCGGGCTGCCACAACGAGCTTGCGCCTCGCGGCTCCGTCGGAGCCGCGGGCATCGGAAGGCTGGTCACCGGCTGCGGCATCGGATTGGAGATCGGGGCCATCTTGGGTCCGCCGTCGATGTCCTTGATGCGGTCGATGGCGCTGCATCCGGCGAGCGCGCCGAAAGCGAGCAGCGCCGAAGCGGCGCCGATTGCGCGAATGATCATGGGTTGATTCTTTCCCTGGCTCCGGTCAGCGAAGCGGTCGCGACCCCGCGGCCGATCGCGGTTGTAACGGGGCTCGCCCGCACCGCTCCCGGCCCCACCACGACGGCTGCGATCTGGCGATAGGACGCCGGATTGAGAACCGTCACGGTCTCGCCCAACCCGCCTTCGCTCATCGCGCGGCCAACCGCCGTCAGGGTGACGCCGGGCGCCTCGAAGGTCATCGTGACGGTCATGCCCTTGGTCACGAGAACAGGCGGGCGCACGTCGTCGACGCGCATGCTCTGTCCGGCCCGCAGAAGGCGGCGCGCCTGCATGCCGACTATGCTGTCAGTCGAAATGGCCGTCGCCTGAGTGACGCTTCCGGAAGGGGCGAGGCCGTAAGCAAGATCGGCGCTTTCGATGATCTGGCCGCGCGCGATGTCGCGCGCCGGCACAACGATACGAACGCCGGTCTCGGCGAAGGCGGCGCTGGCGGCCAGGAGCGCGACCAGAAGGATCAGACGCGCCACGGCTAGCCACCCGCCAATTGCGAGGTTTCCTGCAGCATCTGGTCCGCAGCGGTGATCACTTTCGAATTCATTTCATAGGCCCGCTGGGCAGTGATCAACGCCGTCATTTCCTCGACCGCGTTGACATTGGCCGCTTCCAGGAAGCCCTGCTGGATCGTGCCGTATCCGGTCGAGCCAGGCACCCCGGACTGCGGCGCGCCTGAGGATTGCGTCTCCACGAAGAGATTGTCGCCGACCGAGCTTAATCCGCCCTCATTCGGAAACCGGGTGAGCTCGAATTGACCAACCGTTTGCGGCGCGCTCTGTCCGGGTATCGTGGCCTGGACCTGGCCCTGGGCATTGATCGTCACGGCCGTCGCCGTAACCGGTATCGCGATTCCGGGCGCGACCACATAGCCCTTGTCGGTGACGATCTGGCCTTCGGGAGAAAGCGAGAAGTTTCCGGCGCGGGTGTAGGCGTCCGTGCCGTCCGGCATGGTCACGCGAAAGAATCCGGCCCCGTTGATCGCGACGTCGTAGGGATTCGAAGTGCTGGTCAGCGACCCCTGGCTCGTGATGCGATAAACTGCGGCGGTGCGAACGCCGGCGCCGAGCAGGATGCCGCTCGGAAGGAGCGTCCCGGAATCTGAAGTCTGCGCGCCGGGCTGTTCGACGTTCTGATAGAGAAGGTCCTGGAATTCCGCCCGTTGCTGCTTGTAGCCCGTGGTGTTCATGTTCGCCAAATTGTTGGCGATAACTTCCACATTGGTTTGCTGGGCGAGCATTCCCGTGGCGGCTATGCTCAAGGCTCGCATGGCGTTTCTCCTCAGCTCTGCGGCGTCTGGCCAAGCTTGTCGATCGCCTGGCGCAAGAGGTTTTCCTGGGATTCGGTGAGCGTGGCCGTCGCCTGGTAGGCGCGCATGACATCGATCATTCGCGAGATTTCCACGACGGGCTGCACGTTCGAGGCTTCGAGCATGCCCTGCGTGAGAGTAAAGCCTGCGGCGGCGGTGGGCTGCTCCGCTGCGGCGTAGAGATTGGCGCCCTGCTTGGCGAGCGCAGTCTCGTGGGCGAACGTCACGATGCGAATCTTTCCGATCTGGCCGTTCTTGCCGCTGATGGTGCCGTCGGGTCCGAAGTGAATATCGCCGTCGTCGGTGCTTATGCTGATCGCGCCGCCATCGCCCTGGACCGCATCGCCGGCGTCGTCGACGATCTGGCCGTCGGCGTCGAGCGTGAAGTGGCCATTGCGGGTGTACCGGTCCCCGGCCGGCGTCTTGACTACGAAGTAGCCATCGCCCTCGATCGCAAGATCCAGCGGCGCGCCAGTCGCCTGCCGCGGACCCTGGCTCATGTCGCGCACGATGCCGCCTTCCTGGACGAAGCTTACGTCCTGTATGCCCGCCTGGCCTTCCGGCGGCGCAAGATGGGCGACGTATTCCTGGAAAGTCTGCTCTTCGCGGCGAAAGCCGGGCGTCGAGACGTTCGCGATATTGTTCGCGATGACGTCCATGGAACGGTAGGCGGCGAGCTGCTGCGACAGCGAAACGAGAAGAGAGTTTTCCATGGCCTGCAGATCCTTTCTGGTCCGCTCACGCACAGGTGCAGGCGTCATGCCACGCGGCGCGCCGGAGTTTTCCGCGACTTTTCGAGCGGGCCAGGGGAGCGGCGGGCAAACTCTGCCGGTCAGGGCCTGCCTGCAGGAGCGCATTTGAACCGGTCCTTAACCACGTCTGCTTACTGTCCGGGTTCGCACCGCGGGATGGTCACGGATGGCCAAGGACCAGAAATCTTCAGAGAGCAAAGGGGAGGATGCGCCTGAAGGCGAACAGGCTCAGGCCGAGCCCAAGCAAGGATTCGTTAAGAAACTCCTCGGCAACAAGAAATTGTTGATCATAGCCGGCGCGGGCCTGACGCTCATCCTTCTCGGCGGCGGGGCCGGAGCCTACTTCTTCCTATTTAGCGCGGCGCCGTCGTCGCCGGGCGGGCAAACCAACGCCGAGCTCCAGACGCCGATCGCCCCTCCGCAGGTCGCATTCTTCGACGTCCCCGACATCATCGTGAACATCCAGAGCGCGGACGGCAGCCCAGCCTATCTGAAGCTCTCCGCGTCGCTCGAACTGGATACGGCCGAAGAGAAAGCGGGGATTTCGGCGCTCGCGCCGCGCATTGTCGATCAGTTCCAGGCCTATTTGCGCGAATTGCGCATTGACGACCTGAAGGGATCGGCTGGCGTCATGCGCGTCAAGGAAGAGTTGCTGCGCCGGACAAACGTCGCCGCCGCGCCGTATCGCGTGCGCGACGTCCTTCTCAAGCAAATGATCGTGCAGTGATCGAATGACCGAAGAAACCGAAACACCTGCGCCGGAACAGGAAGCGCCGGCCGCCGAACCCGCCGCCGCGGAGATCACCCAACCCGGCGCCGCTTCAGCCACCGCCAGCGAGCGCATACTCAACCAGGACGAAATCGATTCGCTGCTGGGCTTCGACGTCAACAACGATCAGCTTCAGGACAAGAGCGGCGTTCGCGCCATCATAAACTCTGCGCTCGTTTCCTACGAACGCCTGCCCATGCTCGAAATCGTCTTTGACCGGCTGGTCCGGCTGATGACGACGAGCCTGCGCAATTTCACCTCCGACAACGTGGAGGTCAGCCTCGACAGCATCACCTCCATACGTTTCGGCGATTATCTGAACTCGATTCCCCTGCCAGCGATCCTGGCTGTGTTCAGGGCGGAGCAGCTGGACAACTATGGCCTGTTCACGGTCGACTCCAATCTCATCTATTCCATCGTCGACGTTCTTTTGGGCGGTCGCCGCGGTTCTTCGGCGATGCGAATCGAAGGGCGACCCTACACCACGATCGAGCGCACTCTGGTCCAGCGCATGATCGAAGTCATCCTGGGCGATATGTGCCAGGCGTTCGAGCCATTGGCGCCGGTCAATTTCTCGCTCGATCGGCTCGAGACGAATCCGCGCTTCGCCGCGATCGCGCGCCCGGCCAACGCCGCCATCCTGGTCAAGCTGCGCATCGACATGGAGGATCGAGGCGGACGGACCGAGCTGCTCCTGCCCTACGCGACGCTCGAGCCGATCCGCAAGCTCCTGCTTCAGCAGTTCATGGGCGAAAAATTCGGCCGAGATTCGATCTGGGAAAGTCACTTGGCGACGGAGCTTTGGTCGACGACCGTGGATATCGAAGCGATTCTCGACGAGCAGGTGATGCCGCTCAACCGCATCATGAATCTCAAGGTGGGCGAAACGGTGATGCTGAACTCGACGCCCGACAGCAAAATCGAACTGCGCTGCCGCGGCGTTCCGCTGCTGCGCGGAAAGATGGGCAGGGTCGGATCCGCTGTCGCCATCAAAGTCGACGAAGCGATCCAGCGCACCGACGCTTCGCGCGCGCTCTAGGAAATCGGACATGGCCATCAACCTCACACTTCTCCTCGAAGCTGCGCTTTGCGCGCTGCTGGCGGCGACGCTCGTCTATTGCGCCGTTCTGGAACGGCGGCTCAAGGCTGCGCGCGCCGGACAGGCGGAAATGAGATCGACGATCGCAGCGCTCGACGCCTCGATCTCCGGCGCCGGCCGCATGCTCGGCGCGCTGCACACGGCTGCCGAGACCGTGGGCAAGACTCTCGAGTCCAAGGTCGGCGAAGCGCGGTCCGCGATCGACGAGCTTTCGCTGATCGCCGCCTCCGGCGAGCGGATCGCCCAGCGCATGGAACGCTGCCTCGAGCAGCGCGGCGAAACCCGCTCGTCCGCTAGCCATATTCATGCGCAGCTTCCCTCGGGCAGCGTGATGGAAAGGCTGAGAGCCGCGCGATGATCTCGTCCATGCGATTCCGCCTTCTGCCGGCCGTTTTCCTGGGCGCCGCGGCGCTTCTGGCGCTCAAAAGTCATGGGCTGGTTCGCGATGCCCGCGCCGAATCCAAGCCCGCCTTGCATGCGGCGGCGCAGCCAAGGAAAGCGCCCCAGCAAAGCGAAGAGTCGGGCGACGATATCAGCAGCGCGGCGGAAGCCGACGTGCTGACGAGCCTTGCCAAGCGTCGCGCCGAACTCGAGGCGCGGGCGCGCGATCAGGTGATGCGCGAGAATCTTCTTGCCGCCACGGAAAAGCGCGTCGACGAAAAGATCGGCGAGCTGAAGAAGCTGCAGGCGCAAATGACCGTGCTGCTGGGACAACGCGACGCCGCGGAGGCCAAGCAGATCGCATCGCTCGTGAAGACCTATTCGGCAATGCGGCCGAAGGATGCGGCGCGCATATTCAACGGCCTCAGCGAGGAAGTCCTACTCACAGTGGCCGGGCAGATGAAGTCGGACGCGCTTGCTCCGGTCCTTGCCGCCATGACCCCTGAAGCCGCCCAGAAGCTCACGGTCAAACTGGCGTCGAGATTGACCTTGCCGGCGACCGCCTCGATCGGGAATGCGTCGGCAAATCCCGCCGAGCCCGCCGGCAAGAGCGCCTCGCCGGCGCAGACGGCTGCGATCACGGCTCCGACCAGCGCGACTGCGCCCGCGAGCGAGCCGAACGCCCAGACGTCGGCGCAGGCGGCCGCGTCGAGCGATGCGCCGACCCAACTCGCTCCCGCGCAACAGCCTGCGCCCAGCGCGCCGGCGCCGGACTCTCATGGCTAGAGCCGGATCGTTCCGTCTCGCAACCGTCTTGGCGCTGCTGCCGGCCCTGGCGCGCGCCGATGGGTTTTCCGCGACGGCCGATCAGGGCTATGGCCGGCTGCTGTTCACGCTCGATCCGCCGGCCCATGTCGCAGCGACGGTGCAGGGCGCCGTGCTCGCCATCGCGTTCGATCGCAAAGTGACCTTCGATCCCGCCGCGCTCGCGCACAGCCTGCCGTCCTACTTTGCGAGCGCGCGAGCCGATCCCGATGGCAAGACCTATCGATTTGCGCTGGCCGGGCCGGTTCGCGCATTCACGAGTGCGGCCGGAGACAAGATCGCAATCGACCTGGCGCCGCCGGACTATGCGGGAGCGCCACCCGGGCTCACGGCGCCGCAGCCAAGCGCCGCGACCAGAATCGACCTTTCGAAGCTCGAGCCCCTCGCCGTTCGCGCCGGCGCCTATCAGAATTTCACGCGTATCGTCTTCGACTGGAACAGGACGGTCGCTTATTCGGTCGTTCCCAGCTCTGGGCGGCTGAGCGTCCGCTTTGGCGCGCTGGCGAAACCCGATTTTTCGGCTCTAGTCCGGCAGTCTCCGCCATGGGTGAAAAACCCGGCATGGCATGTCGACGGCAAGGGCATTGCAGTCGACTTCCAAATCGACGTCGATTCCGGTTACCACGATTTCCGCGACGGTTCGCGCATCGTGCTCGATGTGCTCGCGCCCAAGACGGACGCCCAGGCGTATGATCCTCCAGGCGACGCAAAGCCGAGGCCGACGCTTCTTGCGCCTTCCGGGCAGCCGCCGCTCGAACAGGTCAAGGCCGCCGCGGCCGCGCTTGCCGCCGATCCGCAAGCGCAAGGCTCCGCAAACGCCGCGGCGATCGCCACCGCCTCGTCGGAATCGCAATCAGGCGACACGCCGCTGCCTCAGGCGGCCGCAATGACGGCGGACGGCAAATTGACGAAAGAGGGCATCGTGCTGACCTTCGCCGGCGCTAGCCGGAGGCCCGCAGCGATATTTATGCGCGGGATGACCGCCTGGATCGTCTTGCAGGACGCCCCGGCTCTGGACGGCGCGCGGCTCAAAGCGGAACTCGGCGACTTTCCGAGCCAAATTGACGCCTCGAGCGGTTCGGGCGTCAGCGTACTGCGCATCGGGCTCAAAGAGCCCGAACAGATGGCCGCGTTCGCGGACGGTTCGAATCTTAAGGTCGTCATCTCGCCGCATGTGCGATCCAGCGCGATCGCGATCGGCTTTGCGCGCAACCAGGGCGACGACGGGCGCGCCTATCTGACGACGCTGCTTCCCGGCGCGGCAAGAGTCATCGAGATTTCAGACCCCGAGTCGGGTGACCGCTTGCTTCTTGTCCCAGCCGATGTGGGGCGCGCATTGCTGCAAACTCGGACCTTCGCAGACTTCCAGGCCCTCAAGACGGCCTCAGGATTGACCATCCTTCCCTTGTCTGACGATGTCACGGTCGCTGCGTCGGCTACGCGGGTGACGCTCTCACGTCCCATGGGCCTCATGCTGAGTGCGCCCTCCATGCCGACAGCGGGAGCGCAGGGCATCGCCGAGCGATCGCACGGAGATGCAAGTTTCATCGACTTCGCCAAATGGGGCGACCGCGGCGGGGAGAGTTTTCTCGCGGTCGAACGGCGGCTAAGGGCCGCAATCGTTCGGGCGAGGCGTACGGACAAAATTCAGCAGGCGCGGCTGGCTCTTGCAAGGTTCTACCTCGCAAACGAGTTTGCGGCCGAAACTATTGGCTTGCTCGATCAGATGCAGGCGGCCGATCAGACGCTCGAGAACGACCGTCAGCTGCAGACCATGCGCGCCGCCGCCGATTACGAAATGGGCCGCAACCGCGACGCGCGCAACGCTATCGCCGGCGCGGCGTTCGACGGAGACCGACACGTCGCGATGTGGAGGGGTTTGATTGCTGCGGCTATGGAGGATTGGGCCGAAGCGCAGCTCGAACTCGATCGCGCCGGCCCGATCTTGCGCGCCTATCCGGGCGAATGGCGCGCGAGAGCGCAATTGGCGGCGGCCGCGGCGGCGCTCGGCCTCGGGCGGCTGGAAATTGCGGATGCGGCGCTGACCAAAGTTCCAAACGGCCTGTCCGCGCCTATTGAATTGGAGGCGCAGCTCGACCGTGCGCGGCTATACGCCGCCGAGGGCCGCGAAAAGGAGGCGGATCGACTTTTCTCCGCCGTCGAGAACGGCGGAGACGAACGGCGGGCCGCATGGTCCATCTACAACCGGGTGACGGCGGCGCTCCGCGACGGCGCGATGTCGCCGGCCGCCGCCATCTCCGAGCTCGAGAAGCTTCGCTTCCGCTGGCGGGGCGACGCGCTCGAACTTGACACGCTGCGCAAGCTTGGAGCGCTCTATTTCGCGCAGCGCAGGTGGCGCGACGGCCTTCGAGTGCTGCGCATAGCGGCCGATAATTTCCCGGACGACGACCGCGCGCGGCAGGCCCGCGACGACATGCGCACGGCGTTCGGCAATCTCTTCCTGAGAGGCGCAGCGGACAAAATCCCGCCCATCGAAGCGCTGGCGCTATTCTACGACAATCTCGATCTGACGCCGATCGGGTCGGAAGGCGATGAGATGATCCGGCGTATGGCCGACCGGCTCGTGGCCGTCGACCTGCTCGGCCCAGCGGCGGATCTGCTCAAATATCAGATCGACAAGCGCCTTGACGGGGTCGCGCGCGCGCAAGTCGCCGCCAGGCTCGCGGCGATCTATTTGATGGACAAAAGACCGGAACTCGCGCTCGAAGAGCTTCGCCAGACCGGCATCGCCGGCCTGCCCAATCCGGTCATTCACGCGCGCATGCTGCTCGAGGCGCGTGCGCTTGCGGGATTGAAGCGCTGGCAGGATGGGCTCGATCTCATCGCTCTGGACCAGGCGCCGGATACGGCGCGCCTGCGCGCCGAAATATATTGGGAAAGCGGGAATTGGGCGCTGGCGGGCGGAGAGGCTGAGCGCGCGCTTGGAGACTCCTGGACCGGCGCGCGTCCGCTCAGCGACGAAGAGCGTCAGCAGGCGTTGCGCGCCGCCGTCGCCTATTCGCTCGCCAACGACGAAGCGGGCCTCGACCGGCTTCGCGACCATTTTTCCCAGAAGATGGCGCAAAGTCCGGACGCCAACGCCTTCAAGGTCCTCAGCGGGCGAATCGATTCTCATGGCGTCGCCTTCCGCAACGCCGCCGCGCAGGTCGCATCCGTCGACGCCCTGCGAGGCCTCATGAAGGACATTCGCGAACAGACGCAACTGGCGCAGTCGAACTAGGGCTGACAGGCCGACCGCGGCGGGCGCCGCGAGGCCGAACCGATCGCGTTCCGGCTAACTGTCGTCGAATTGCAGCCCTCTGAGCCAAGCCAGCGCGCGATCGGCGACGTTTTCCCAGCCCGGTTCGGCGATCAGCCAGTGGCTGCGATCTTCGAGAACCTCCAACCGAGAGCGACCGTTGTAGCGCGCCGCGATCCGCGAAACCGTGGACGGCGGATTGATCTTGTCGTCGGAGCCCACCAGGCAAAGCACAGGGCAGGTCACCTCGCGCGCGGACACGCGGCTGGCGCAGCGTAAGTCGAAAGGCCACTGCATGATCTCGAAGGCGGCGCGCCCGGATTCGGGACAGAAGCGCGAAAAGACCGCCTTCTGCTCGGATGGCGGCAGCCTGTCCAGCGCATGCGCCGCGGCGACCGCGAAATTCGGCGCAAGCGGACCGTTCCAGTAATCGCCCGTGGCGAGCAGGGCGTGAACGGCGGCGATTTCGAACAAGGTCGTCGGAAAAACGCCCCAGGGCGGCGACGGAGCGAGCAGCACGCAGGCTCTGGCCATCCCCCTCGCGGCCAGCATCTGCGCGATGAGCCCGCCCATGGAGTGGCCGAGCAAAATTGGAGTTTCATCGAGCGCCGCGATCATTCTTTCCATGTCGGCCAGATAGTCGAGGAGACTCGTGACGGCGAGCGAGCGCGCGGGGACATTCTCACCGTCGTGGTGACGCAGGTTTGGGGCGTGAACCGCATAGGCCCCCTCGAACGGCGCGCGGAAGTCGTCGAAACACCATCCGCCGCTGAACGCGCCGTGAATCATCACAAGAGGCGTCTGTCTGCTGTTCGCCATCAGGCCGCTGGAAAGGCGAGATCGCGGAACGCCTCAATCACCTTGACGTAGGTGTCGCGCTTGAAAGGCACGATCAGCCGCGGCAGCGCCTCGATCGCCAGCCATTTCCACGATGCGAATTCCGGCTCGCTGGTGCGGACGTCGATATCGCGATCCTCGCCGGTGAATCGCATCGCGAGCCATTTCTGGCGCTGGCCGCGAAACCGCCCCTTGAGCGCCATGCCCACCAGATGCGGCGGCAGATCGTAGGTGAGCCAATCGTCCATTTCGCGCAGGAACGCGGCCTTGTCAGTTCCGATCTCTTCCTTGAGCTCGCGCAGCGCCGCCTGGTGCGGGGTTTCGCCCAGGTCGATTCCGCCCTGCGGCATCTGCCAGCCTTCGACCGTCTGGTCGATGCGCTTGCCCACGAACACCAGACCTTCGCGATTGATAAGCATTACGCCGACGCAGGGCCGATAGGGCAGATCCTCTGGACGCATGCTCATGGCGTTATGGCGGCTTGGGCTGGGCGACTATGGCCGAAGCCGGCGCTAGAACAAAGCCCCGGCTCGAAAGGCTGTCGGCCCAGCGGCTCACCCGGTCGATGGTGATGGGGTAGATGAAGCCAGAGCCCGCCGCGGCGCCATGCGCGCGAGCCGCCTCCTCGAGCGCCGAAAGCCGGCGGTCGATTTCCATCGCCGTCTGAATCGTATCGATGGTCGTATCCGCCTGCGCGAAGGCGACGCCGGCGCGGGCGGCGACGTCGGCCGCAGCCGAATGCGAAGCCGCGCCGTTGTCGAAAAACATCAGCCCGCGGCGCGCCAGAAAGACGAGCGCCGGTTCAAGGGAGTCCGGATCCGCCAGAAAGCGATCCCCGAGCAAATTCGTCACGCCCACATAGCCGGTGAACCGCGTCAGCGCCCACGCCAGTCGCTCGGCGTTCACCTCTTCGTCGACGCCCGATCTCAGCGTATAGGGGCCGGGATCGCTGTCGGGAAAATCGTACGGCTCCATGGGGACTTCGAGCAGCACTTCGTGTCCCTGCGCCCGGGCTTCGTTCACCCATCGTTGGGCGTCCGCCCCGTAGGGCGCGACCGCCAGCGTGACGCCGGCCGGCAGCCCCTGGAGGGCGGCGGCGGTCGCCTTGGCGCTTATGCCGAGACCGGAAATGACAATCGCTATGCGCGGCCGGCCATCGTCGACAAATCCGGCCGCATAGGCGCGAAGCGGGGTTGAGCCGTCCTCGGCGATCCGCGGCAGAGGTCCTTGCGGCGCGTTCTCGATCAGGGACGGATCGGCCACGAGAGCCCGGCCGGCATAGAGCTTCTGGGTGATCTTGCCAGGCGCGGGCACGCTTGCGCCCATTTGCGCGCCTTGCTCGCCCCGCAGTTCGGCGGCGGATCGCGATGGCGGGGCCGGCCGGCGCAGGGCCGGAGCCTTCGCCAACTCCAGATTCACGATCGGGTCGCCGGCATGGGGATCGCCAAGGAACGTAACCGCCGCCGCTCCGGCGATCATCACCACGAACAGCGTCAGATAGGAAAGCGCCAGTAGATGCGGGCCGCGGCGCGCCGAATTATCGGCGTCCGCGCCCGTCAAGCGTTTCGCGGCCATGCCCCATGCTAGCGCGCATCATGGTTACGCGCCGGTTAATTCCGCCCCTAGTCGGCCTTCGCGCTCTTCGATACCACCGCGCTGACCGTGGTCTGTCCGCGGATCAGGTCGAGCGCATAGGAGAGCTGGAAGTCGTCGTACTTCTTGCCGGGAGCAGGACGCACGATCATCGCATCCGGCTTCTTGATCACGGGCTCGCCGATGAGATGCCCAGGCAGGTCCGCCTCGCTCGGGCGCGCGATCTTGGGCGTCTGATCTTCGTCGCCCTGCGCAACCATGACGTCGGGGACGATTCCCTGCGCCTGGATGGAGTGACCCGACGGCGTGTAGTACCGGGCGGTGGTCAGTCGCAGCGCTCCGCCGGCCTCGCCGAGCGGAATGATCGTCTGCACCGAGCCTTTTCCGAACGACGTCATTCCCACGATGGTGGCGCGCTTGTGATCCTGCAGCGCGCCGGCGACGATTTCAGAGGCCGAGGCGGTGCCGGCATTGATCAGCACCACAATCTTCTTGCCGTCGGCGAGATCGCCGGGCTTGGCGTCATA
>DASZRM010000128.1:0-30194 GCA_035549135.1 Rhizomicrobium sp.
GTCGCGCGCCTGACCGTTCTCACCGGCGCGGCGCTCGGCGTTCTGGTCACTCTGTCCTCGGTGGGGGCGGGAGCGATCGGCGTCACCGCGCTCGTGATGCTCTATCCGAAGATGCCGGCGCAGCGCATCGTCGGCTCCGACATCGCGCATGCGGTTCCGCTGACGCTGCTCGCCGGTCTCGGCCACTCGGTTCTCGGGACCATCGATCTTCATATCCTGGTTTCGCTGCTCTGCGGATCGATACCGGCGATCGTGGTGGCGAGCGTCGCTTCGGCGCGCATGTCGGACACCATCGTGCGCGTCAGCCTCGGAGTCGTGCTTCTGGTCGTGGTCGTCCGGTTCTGGTTCCTCTAGGAGATATTGACAGCGCGCCGTCGCTATGGAGCATGGGCGCGCCAAATTCAGCCCCATCCGGGCGCGCAAGGGAAATAAAGCCGGTCGAGTATCGTTAAAGACTGCCCGCGCCGCGTACGCCCTCGCAGAAGCGGCACCGCGGCGCCGTCGTGACAGCGTATCAGAGGCGCCCAGATGCAATTCTTCATCGAGCATATCAATCCGTTTTACGTTCTGTGCGGCATACTGGTCGGGGGCCTGGTGGGCTTCACCGGCGTCGGCGGCGGTTCGATGATGACGCCGATCCTCATCCTGGTGTTCGGCGTCTCGCCCGCCACAGCCGTCGGCACCGATCTCGTCTACGCAGCGATCACCAACGCGAGCGGCTCGCTCGTACACGGCTTCAATCGCACTATCGACTGGAAGGTGGTTGGACGGCTGGCCCGCGGCAGCGTGCCGATGACGGCGCTGTCGATCGGCCTACTCTATCTGCTCGGCGTCAACAGCCGCGCCAGCCATGACATCGTCACCAAGGTTCTGGGTCTGGCGTTGCTGCTCACCGCCATCCTCCTGTTCGCGCGCAAGCCGATGCTCAAGTGGTATGTGGCGAAGATCGGCGAGCCCAATCCGGCGCTGGCCGGTCGGCTCACGACCGCGGTCGGCGCGCTGCTCGGAATCCTCGTGACGCTGTCTTCGGTCGGCGCGGGCGCCATCGGCGTCACGGCGCTCGTCATGCTCTATCCGAAAATGCCAGCCCAGCGCATCGTCGGCTCCGACATCGCCCACGCCGTGCCGCTCACCCTGCTGGCCGGCCTCGGACACTCGCTGCTCGGAACGCTCGACACGCAGATCCTCTTGTCGCTGCTGTGCGGCTCGCTGCCCGCCATCGTGGTGGCGAGCATCGCCTCGGCGCGCATGTCCGACACGATCGTGCGCGTCACCCTCGGGATCGTGCTTCTGATCGTGGTGCTGCGCTTCTGGTTTTTGTAGACCGCGCGGCTAGCCGCGCCGGCGGCTCTTGGCGGGCGGGGAGGAGCGGCCCAACCCGATCTTCTTGGCGAATTCGGAGCGCTGCGCCGCGTAGTTCGGCGCCACCATGGGATAATCGGCGGGCAAACCCCATTTGGCGCGATATTCCTCCGGCGAAAGGCCATAGCGCGAGCGCAGATAGCGCTTGAGCATCTTGAGCTTCTTTCCGTCTTCGAGGCAGACGATGTACTCGGGCGTGATCGACTTCTTCACCGTCACCGCAGGTTTCTGCGCGGTCGTCGCCTCGGTCGGCATGGGTCCCGACAGCCCGCCCAATGTCGCATGCACGCTCTTGATCATCGCCGGCAACTCGCTCACGGGCACGGGGTTGTTGCTGACATAGGCGGCCACGATCTCGCTGGCCAGCCGCAAGAGCTCGTCGGTTCGGTGGGCCGTCGCTTCGTGATTGTTCATTCTGTCCGAACCCTTGGGTCGCCGAAGATATGGCGGAGGCCCGGTTTATTGCCCGACCGCTCCCTGAAATCAAGAAAAATGAAGCAGAGTCTGCAGCTTGTTCCCGTCAAGCCAGCCCGGCGTCTTGCTCATGACTGTGGGGTTGGCGCCGTTGGCTCGGGTTCTACGACTGGTTGCTTGCACAATATTTCACCTGCACTGACCGAGTTCAAAAAGTTTTACTTACCGCCATCTCGGAACCGATATGACGAGGCAGTCTGGCGCCAGATTTGGTAAAACTGTAGGGGTAGGTCGCGATGGGCGCCCAGGCGACCAAACCTTAGCGGATCGCATGAGGGCGAAACGGAGCGGAAGATGGCGGCGGCGGCGGCGGAAGGTCGAGAATCGTCCTTTTTCTCCAGTAGCTTACGGCAGGCTGACCCGGAGGTCTTCGAGGCGATCCAGCACGAGCTGAAGCGCCAGCAGGACAAGATCGAGCTGATCGCCTCGGAGAACATCGTCTCCAGAGCCGTGCTCGAGGCGCAAGGTTCGGTGCTCACCAACAAATACGCCGAAGGCTATCCCGGCCGGCGCTACTACGGCGGCTGCGAATTCGTCGACGTCGCCGAGCGGCTCGCGATCGAGCGCGCCTGCCGCCTGTTCGATTGCGCCTTCGCCAACGTTCAGCCGCACTCGGGCGCACAGGCGAACCAGGCCGTCTTCTTCGCCCTGCTTCAGCCTGGCGATACGTTCATGGGGCTCGATCTCGCGGCCGGCGGACATCTGACGCATGGGTCTCCCGCGAACCAGTCCGGAAAGTGGTTCAAGCCCGTGCCCTACACGGTGCGCAGGCAGGACCATCGCATCGACATGGACGAGGTTGCGCGCATCGCGCGCGAGACCAGGCCGAAACTGATCCTTGCGGGCGGCTCGGCCTATCCGCGCGTCATCGATTTCAAGCGCTTCCGCGAAATCGCCGACGAGGTCGGCGCCTATCTCATGGTGGACATGGCGCATTTTGCGGGGCTCGTGGCGGGCGGCGTCCATCCCAATCCGCTCGAATACGCCCATGTCGTGACCACCACCACGCACAAGACCCTGCGCGGCCCCCGCGGCGGCATGGTGCTCTCGCGCGATCCCGAGCTCGGCAAGAAGATCAACTCCGCCGTCTTCCCCGGCCTTCAGGGCGGCCCGCTGATGCATGTGATCGCTGCCAAGGCCGTGGCCTTCGGCGAGGCGCTGCGGCCGGAATTCAAACTTTATGCGAAGCGCGTGGTCGAAAACGCAAAGGCCCTGGCGGAAACGCTGCACGCCGAGGGACTGGACATCGTGTCGGGTGGCACCGACACGCATCTGATGCTGGTCGATCTGCGCCCGAAAAAGGCGACCGGCCGCCCGACGGAGAAGGCGCTCGACCGCGCCTTCATCACCTGCAACAAAAACGCTGTGCCCTTCGACACCGAAAAGCCGGCCATCACTTCGGGCATCCGGCTCGGCTCGTCGGCGGGCACGACGCGCGGTTTCGGTCCGGCGGAATTCCGCGAGGTCGGCAAGCTCATCGTCGAGGTGGTCGACGCCGTCGCCAGGAACGGCGAGGCCGGGGATGAGGCGGTCGAGGCGTCGGTGCGCGAGCGCGTCGGCGTATTGTGCAAGCGTTTTCCGATTTATTCGTAACGAAAGAGCTTTTCCATGCGTTGCCCATTTTGCGGACATGACGACAGCCAGGTGAAGGACAGCCGTCCCTCCGAGGACAATTCGGCGATTCGCCGGCGCCGCCACTGCCCGGCCTGCGGCGGCCGCTTCACCACCTTCGAGCGCGTGCAGCTGCGCGAGCTCGTTGTCATCAAGAAGAACGGCCGGCGCGAGCCCTTCGATCGCGACAAGCTCGAGCGCAGCCTCGCGCACGCGCTTCGCAAGCGCCCCGTGGAGGCCGAGCGCGTCGACCGGATGATCACCGGCATCGTGCGCCGCCTCGAAAGCCTGGGTGAAAACGAGATTCAGGCATCCACCATCGGCGAGCTCGTGATGCAGGCGCTCTCGAGCCTCGACAAGGTCGCCTATGTGCGCTTCGCCTCCGTCTACAAGAATTTCCGTGAGACGAAGGATTTCGAAAACCTGATCGGCGAGCTTGAAGGGGATAAGGACTAGCTCCCTTTGCCCGCCCCCTTGAGGGGAAGGTAAAGATTCGCAAATGAGAGACATCGCCCATATGCGTCATGCGCTCGCGCTCGCTGAGCGGGCGCTGGGGATCGCGGCGCCCAATCCCGCCGTCGGTTGCGTGATCGTCTCGCCCGACGGGCGCGTCGTCGGCCGAGGCTGGACGCAGAAGGGCGGCCGTCCGCATGCGGAGACGATTGCGCTGGCGCAAGCGGGCGAAGCCGCGCGCGGGGGTACGGCTTATGTGACGCTCGAGCCCTGCGCCCATCACGGCCAGACGCCGCCTTGCGCGCGCGCCCTTATCGAATCCGGCGTGGCGCGAGTGGTGGCGAGCCTCGAGGATCCGGACCCGCGCGTCTCGGGCAAGGGCTTCGCCATGCTCTGGGATGCGGGCGTCGAGGTGACGGCCGGCGCGCTCGAGGACGAGGCGGCGGCGATCAATGCCGGCTTCTTCCTCGCCGTGCGCGAGAAGCGCCCGCTTGTCACCCTGAAGATCGCGATGAGCCTCGACGGCAAGACCGCCACGGTGTCGGGCCAGAGCAAATGGATCACGGGGGCGGAGGCCCGCCGCTTCGGGCATCTTCTGCGGGCGAAGCACGACGCCATCCTGATCGGGATCGGCACCGCGTTCGCCGACGATCCCGAGCTGACCTGCCGCCTGCCGGGCCTTGAGGATCGCTCGCCCCTGCGCGTCGTGCTCGATACCCGCCTCAGGCTCCCGGAGCGCTCGAAGCTCGCACAGACGGCGCGAAAAATTCCGACGCTGCTGTTCACCACGGCCGAGGGCGGACAGGCGCTCGTCGAGCGCGGCGTCGAGGTGAGGAAGATCGCGCCCGACGCCCGCGGCCGGCCGGACGTCGCGGCGGCGCTCGCGGGGCTGGCCGAGCGCGGCGTCACGCGCCTGCTCGTCGAAGGCGGCTCGGGCGTGCATGCTTCCTTCCTCGATCGCGGCCTCTGCGACCGGCTCGAACTGTTCCGCGCGCCGATCGCGCTCGGCGGCGCCGGCCGCAACGCCATCGACGCCCTCAAGACGCTCGATCTTGACGAAGCGGCTCGCTTTGTTTCGCTGGGCCGGCGCAGGCTGGGCCCGGATGTGCTGGAATCCTTCGAGGCCAGGGCCTAAAACCCAGGCGTCATGGCCGCCCGCCCAAGCGCAAGCGCGCCGAAACTAAGGCGCCAGCAGACGCCTAGGGAAGCCCAGCCATGACGAAACGGGCATACATGACCGATCCGAAACGTCGATAGAAGAGACCATGTTCACCGGAATCGTCACCGATGTCGGCAAGGTCCGCCGCGTGAAGCGGCGGGGCGAGGCCCATCTCGTCATCGACACCCATTACGACGTCTCGAAGATCGCGGTCGGCGCTTCGATCGCCTGTTCCGGCGTCTGCCTGACCGTCGTCGACAAGGGCGCTGCGAAGGACCGCTGGTTCGCGGTCACCGCCAGCGCGGAGACCCTGTCGAAAACGACCGTCGGCGACTGGAAGGCAGGAGACCTGGTCAATCTCGAGCGGCCGCTGCGGGTGGGCGACGAGTTCGGCGGGCATATCGTCGCCGGCCATGTCGATGCGGTCGCCGAGGTCGTCGAGGCGCGCGACGAGGGCCAGTCGCTGCGGCTGCGCCTGCGCATTCCCGCGCGGCTCGCGCGTTTCGTGGCGCCCAAGGGATCGGTCGCGCTCGACGGGGTTTCGCTTACCGTCAATGAGGTCGAAGGGGCGCAGTTCGGCGTGAACATCATCCCGCATACGAGGGAAGTCACCAACCTCGGACGCGCCAGGCGAGGCGCGCGGATGAATTTCGAGATCGACGTGCTGGCGCGCTATGTGGCGCGGTTGGCGACATGAACGTTCCCGTCTTCCACGACTATATTTCCAAGATCGAGGAGATCATCGAGGCCGCGCGCAACGGCAAGATGTTCATCCTGATCGACGCGGAAGATCGCGAGAACGAGGGCGATCTCGTCATCCCCGCGCAGATGTGCACGCCGGACGCGGTGAACTTCATGGCCAAATACGGCCGCGGGCTCATCTGCCTCGCCCTGACGCAGGAGCGCGCCGAGCAGCTCAAGATCCCGATGATGGCTCCGGTTAACGGCGCGCCCAACCAGACCGCCTTCACCGTTTCGATCGAGGCCAGGGAGGGCATCTCCACCGGCATCTCGGCCCACGATCGCGCCCACACGATTTCGGTCGCCATCGACGCGACCAAGGGGCCGGACGATATCGTCATGCCGGGCCACGTCTTTCCGCTGGTGGCGCGCCATGGCGGGGCGCTCGTGCGCGCGGGCCACACCGAAGCCTCGGTCGACATCGCGCGGCTGGCCGGCCTCACCCCCGCCGGCGTCATCTGCGAGATCATGAACGATGACGGCACGATGGCGAGGCTGCCCGACCTCGTGAAATTCGCCCAGCTGCACAACCTCAAGATCGGCGCCATCGCCGACCTCATCGCCTATCGGCGCAAATACGACCATTTCGTCAAGCGCAGCATCGAGACGCCATTCGTCAGCCACAATGGCGGCGAATGGAAGATGTGCGTGTTCGTCAATACGCTGGAATACGCCGAGCACATCGCGCTGGTGAAGGGCGACATCTCGACGCCTGAGCCGGTGCTGGTGCGCATGCACGCCATCAACATCTTCAGCGACATGCTCGCCTGGAAGCCTTATGAGCCGGACATCCTGGGCGAATCCATGCGCATCGTGGCGCGGGAAGGCCGGGGCGTCGTGGTGCTGCTGCGCCAGACAAGGCCAACCTTCGTCTCCGACGTGGTGCTGCGGCGCACGCAGGACGACATCGACCGGCGCCGCGTGAAGGAATACGGCGTCGGCGCGCAGATCCTTCTCGACCTTGGCATCAGGGACATGATCCTTTTGACCGACACGCCGGAAAAGAAGATCGTGGCGCTCGACGGCTACGGCATCAACATCGTCGCGACCCATCCCATCCGCGGCAAGGCGAAGGACTGAACCGCGTGATCCCGCAGATCCTGATTGTCGAGTCCCGCTATTACGAGCACCTTGCGACCATGCTCTTGGACGGCGCCACAGCGGCGTTGGAGAAGGCCGGCGCCCGCTTCGACCGCATCAGCGTTCCGGGCGCGCTCGAAATTCCTTCCGCCATCCTGTTCGCGGCCAAGGCGGGCGAAGGCGCCGGCAAGAGCTATGACGGGTTCGTCGCGCTCGGCTGCGTCATTCGCGGCGAAACCTATCATTTCGAGATCGTGGCGGGCGAATCGGCGCGCGGCCTCATGGATTTGAGCCTTCATCACGGGCTCTGCATCGGCAACGGCATCCTCACCGTGGACAGCGAGGCGCAGGCCGAGGCGCGCGCCTCGCGCAAGGGCGGAGACAAGGGCGGCCACGCCGCGCGCGCCTGTCTTGCCCTGATCGAAACGCGCGCCCGTCTAGTCGCGCGGCGATGAGCGCGCGCCAGGCCCGCAGCGCCGCAAGACTGGCCGCCGTCCAGGCGCTCTACCAGATGGAGCTGACCGGGGTGGATTCGGAAGAGGCGGTGCGCGAATTCATCGAATACCGTTTCGGTACCGAGCCGGAGACCGGAACCGCCGGCGAGATCGACGGCGAGTTCTTCGCCGCCCTGGTGCGAGGCGTTCCGCTCCGCCAGGAGGAGATCGACTCTGCGATCGCGGGCGTGCTCAGCGCCGAGTGGCGGCTATCGCGCATCGATTCGATCCTGCGCGCGATCCTTAGGGCGGCGGCGTTCGAGCTCATCGCCCGAGGCGACGTTCCGGCCAAGGCGGTGATCGACGAATATGTCGAGGTCGGCCATGCGTTCTTCTCCGGCGAAGAGCCCGCCTTCGTGAACGCGGCGCTCGACCGCCTCGCCCGCGCCACCCGCGCCGCCGAATTCGGACAAGGCCCGCCAGATGACGCGCTCCGCTTCTAGAGCGACCGTCGCCGGGCGTCTTTCCGAATTCGATCTGATCGAAGAGCTGTTCGCGCCGCTGGCGACCGCGCCCGGCGCGTTCAGACTCAAGGACGACGCAGCCCAGATCGCGCCGCTTAGGGGCCATGGACTGGTCGTGACCACGGATGCGCTCGTCGCCGGAGTCGATTTCTTCGCGGCCGATCCGCCGGCCCAGGTCGCGAAGAAGGCGCTGCGGGTCAATCTCTCCGACCTCGCGGCAAAGGGCGCGCGGCCCTTCGCTTATCTCCTGACGCTCATCCTGCCGCGCTCCACGAAGCAGGCCTGGCTGAACGCCTTCGCGCGCGGACTGAGAGAGGATCAGTCGCGCTTCGCCATCGCGCTCCTGGGCGGCGACATCAGTTCGACGGAGGGCCCGCTCACCGTCTCGATCACGGCTCTTGGCCGCGCGCCGCGCGGCGGCATGCTCCGGCGACGCGGCGCACGCATCGGCGATCTCGTCTTCGTCACCGGAACCATCGGAGACAGCGCGGGCGGCCTTGCGCTGCTGCGCGCATCGGACGGGGGAGGAACAAGCCCGGCCCAGCGTCGCCGGCTGATCCAAGCCTATCGCGTTCCCACCCCGCCTGTTCGCTTCGGTCTGTCGCTGCCCGGCCTCGCCTCCGCCGCGATCGACGTTTCCGACGGTCTGCTCGCCGATCTTGGACATGTCGCCGAGGCGAGCGGCGCGCGCATCCTCATCGAGGCCGCGCGGCTTCCGCGCTCCGGCGCTTTGCGGGCGCTCTGGGGCGACGGCCTCCGAGCCGTCGCGCGCGCGGCCGGCGCCGGCGACGACTACCAGATCGCCTTCACCGCTCCCCGGCGCGCGGAATCGAAAATTCTCGCTGCGGCCGCCCGCGCGCAGACGCGCGTAACGCGGATCGGCCGGGTCGAAAAGGGATCCGGCGTCACGCTGCTCGACGACAAGGGCCGTCCGATCGGGGCGCGGCATGCGGGCTTTACCCATTTTTGAGGCGGTAACCTGACGTTAGCCACGATCTGGGAGCCTTCCTGCATGCGCGCGCGCCTTGCCATTGCCGCCATTCTCGCCGTCTCCGCCGCCGCAGCCGGCGAGCCCGGAACCCATGTCGAAATGCCCTTCCTCATCGCGCCGGTCGCGGTCGACGGCGCGCTGGACGGCTATGTCTATATCAACAGCAAGCTGGTGGCTTCGACGCCGGCGGCTTCGGTCGAGATCCGCGAAAAGCTCGCCTTCATCCAGGACGCCTTCGTCCGGGACGTGAACGCGGCGCCGGTGGGCAGCGCGGACGATCCCAGAACCGTCGACAAGCCGGCGCTCGCAAAGCGTCTCGTCGCCGACGCAAGACACATCGTCGGAGCGGGAAATGTCGTGGGCATCGAATTCAAGCAGATTCAGTTTTCGCCGCTGCATCCCAAGCCCACCACGGAGGACGCGGTCCCGCCTGCGCAGCGCCCAGCGGTCCCGCAGCCCGCGCCGGAAGGCGCGGCGTCCGCGTCCCCGGCGCAAAACCCGACGCACTGAGCAGGTCAGGTTTTGTCGACGACGGCGAGCACGTCCTGCGCGGCGTGAGCCAGTTCGGCCAATTCCGCTGGCATCTCTTCCCCGGATTTGCGGGCCCAGTCGATCAGCGCGCGCGCGATGGAGGCGAGGCGCGGCGCCGCCGCGATCAGTTGCGCCTGGCGTTCGATCTTCGGCGGATCGAGATCGTATTCGGCGCCGGGAACGCGCCAGCCTCCCCATTCGGTCTCGCCGGTGACAACCACCGGATAGGTGCCGGGAATGGGATGGCGCGAGCAGTCTTCGGTCGCCTGCCATTTGTTGCGGGCCCGGGTGACGCGCCAGTTCTCTGCGCCGTTGACCTTGCGTTCGGCGACGGGTTCTTCCGGCTGCAGCTCGTCGGCGGTGAACTCGCGGCCCAGCCCGACGTCGTAGTGAACCCGGATGGGCTCATCGAGACCCTTGGCCCAATGCGGCACCAGGTGCTCGATCAGCGCCCATGTGCCCACGGGCTTCACGTAGACGCGTTGGCTCTTGTGGAATTGCGCTTTGGCCATGCGGCCGACCCTGCTTACCCGGCGGAACGGTAGACATTCGCCCTTAAGCGGACGTTAAAATGCGGCAGCGGCCTTAAGCAGCGTCGTTTTCGCGCCGCCACCGATCAGCCCCGAGGCACAGATGAATTTCGATTTCTCCGACGAGCAGAAACAGATCCGCGACCAGGCGCGCCGGTTCCTGAGCGAGAAATGCACGACCAAGACGGTGCGAAAGCTCTATGAAAATGCGAACGGCTTCGACGCCACGCTGTGGCGACAGACCGCCGAGATGGGCTGGATCGGAACCGCCATTCCCGAATCCTTCGGCGGCCTCGGCCTCGGCTATCTCGAACTTTGCGTCGTGGCCGAAGAGCTCGGACGAGCGCTTGCGCCGCTGCCGTTTCTTTCGACCGTCTACCTTTTCGCCGAGGCGTTGCTGGCAGCGGGAAGCGAGGCGCAGAAGAAGCGCCTCCTGCCGGGTCTCGCAGCGGGAGAAATCGTCGGCTGCCTGGCGCGCGCCGAGCGCCCAGGCGCGGTCACGCCCAAATCCATCCGCGCCAGCTTTCGCGCCGGCAAGCTTTCCGGCGTCAAGACGGCGGTCGCCGACGGAATGGAGGCGCGCTACGCCGTCGTGCTGGCGCGCTGCTCCGACGAAGCGGGCGAACGCGGGTTGCAGCTGGCGCTTGCCGATCTCGACGGCGCGGGCGTTTCGCGCAGAAGACTCGCCTCCATCGATCCCTCGCGGGGCCTTGCGGAGATTTCATTCGAGAATGCGAACGCCGAAGCGTTGGGGGCGCCGGGCGAAGGCTGGAGCGTCGCCGAGGCTGTCCTCAATCGCGCGGCGATCCTGACCGCCTTCGAGCAGGTGGGCGGCGCCGACGCGTGCCTCGCCATGGCCAAGGACTATGCGATGACGCGCTACGCCTTCGGCCGGCCGATCGGCTCCTTTCAGGCGATCAAGCACAAGCTCGCCGACATGTATGTGATGAACGAGCTGGCGCGCTCCAACGCCTATTACGGCGCCTGGGCGCTGTCGACGGGCGCGCGCGAACTGCCGCTCGCGGCCGCCGCCGCGCGGGTATCGGCCACCCAGGCCTTCGACTTCGCCGCCAAGGAGAATATCCAGACCCATGGGGGCATCGGCTTCACCTGGGAAGCGGACTGCCACTTCTATTATAAGCGCGCCCGCGAGCTGGGACTTGCGCTCGGTCCCCAGCGCGCCTGGAAGGACAAGCTGGTCGGCGAGCTGGAGCGGAGCAATCAGGGGTGACGATGAAATTCGTGTTCGAGAAGCTCAAGGACGGAAAATACGACCGTCTACGGATCGAGCGCGACGGGCGCGTCGAGGAGATCGCCTGTCCCAAGATCGGCGGCGTTCCGCACGACATGGTCCACTTCGCGGTGGAGAACGTCATGCATGAGCAGGGCTTCCTGCGGCGCGTGGCCAATGGCGAGGCGCTGGCCTTCCGCATGGAGGTCAACATCGCCTCCGATCAGATGGAGCGGCTGGTCGAGGTCATGCAGGCCGACGCGATCAGCGGATTTCCGCCGGCGGCCGATCTGATCGACATGTACCGCGTCACATGCGAGGCGCGCGGCGTCGAGCCTTATCCTGTGACGGAAGGCCATATCGAGGCGCTGCGCGCGGAAATGGCGCGTCTGGGCAAGCTGTGGGCCGAGACGCCGCCGGGCGGCCGGCTGGCGCTCGCATTCGATGGTTCCGAGTGACGGAGAAGGAAGATGGATTTCGAAGACAGCCCCGAGGAAGCCGCCTTTCGCGCCGAGGCCCGCGCCTGGCTCGACGCCAACGCGCCCCTGCGCGCGGGCCGCGCGCCGTCCGATCCGCTCGACGAGCGCGCCGATCAATCCGCGCGCGACAAGGCGAGGGCCTGGCAGAAGCTCAAGGCCGACAAGGGTTATGCGCGCATCACCTGGCCCAAAGGCATGGGCGGGATCGGCGGCACGCCGATGCAGAGCATCATCTTCGCCCAGGAAGAAGCCAAATACGACGTTCCCTCGGGCGCGGCCTTCGCCATCGGGCTTGGCATGTGCATTCCGACGCTGATGGCCTATTGCAGCGACGAGGTGAAGGCGCGCTACGTCAAGCCGGCCGTCGAGGGCGCCGAGATCTGGTGTCAGCTCTTCTCCGAGCCCGCCGGCGGATCGGACGTGGCGGCGCTTCGCACCCGGGCGGAACGGCAGGGCGACGACTGGATCGTGAACGGCTCGAAAATCTGGACGACCGGGGCGCAATTCTCCGACTACGGCCTTCTGCTTGCGCGCACCGATCCGAACGCGCCCAAGCACAAGGGCCTGACCATGTTCTTTCTGTCGATGAAGTCGCCGGGCGTCGAGGTGCGGCCGATCAAGCAGGCGAGCGGCGCCTCCGGCTTCAACGAGATCTTTTTCACCGACGTGAAGATTGCGGACTCGCAGCGCGTGGGCGAGGTCGGCCAGGGCTGGCAGGTGGCGCTCACCACGCTGATGCACGAACGGCTCGCGGTCGGCGGCGGTCAGGGCGGCGGCATCGACGTCGCCCAGCTTCTTGGCCTTGCGCGCACGCTCGAGCTCGAGGACGGTCCGGCCATCAAGAACGCGGCGGTGCGCGAGAAGATCGCGGACTGGTATGTCCGCTCCGCCGGCCTCAAATACACGACCTTGCGCACCATGACGGCGCTCTCGCGCGGCCAGCAACCGGGGCCGGAGGCGTCGATCGCCAAGATCGTCGTCGCCTCCAAGCTGCAGGATCTCTGCGGCTTCGCCATGGAGCTGGAAGGCGAGGCCGGCGCCGCCATGGGCGAAGACGCGCCGCTGCATGGCCTCTTCCAGATGGGATGGCTGTCGGCGCCCGGGCTTCGCATTGCCGGCGGCACCGATGAAATCCTGCGCAACATCATCGCCGAGCGCGTACTGGGCCTGCCGCAGGACGTGCGCGTCGACAAGGACGTGCCGTTCAACAAGGTTCCGACGGGCCGATAGATGACGCTCGAGGCGCTCGATCACTACACGATCCAGTGCGCCGACATGGCGGCGACGCGCGACTTCTATTGCGAGGTTCTGGGCCTGAGGGAAGGGCCTCGTCCGCAGCTCGCCTTCGCCGGCCATTGGCTCTATTTGGGCGAGCGCGCGGTGGTGCATCTTCTGGGCGCCGATGGCGCCTTGCCCGAAAACCGCGATGCGGGGCCGGGCGCCCATACGGGCGGCCTGGATCACGTGGCGTTTCGCGGCGTGGACGCCGCAGCCGCCATAGAGCGCCTGACGCGACGCGGCATTGCGTTTCGCGAAAACCTGATCCGCGACATCGGATTGCATCAGGTCTTCGTGCGCGATCCCAACGGCATTATGGTCGAGATGAATTTCCACGAGCGAAACGACTGATCGGGAGAGAACGATGCTGGGTTACGTCACGGTGGGAACCAACGATCTTGAGAAGGCCAAGACCTATTTCGACGCGCTGTTCTCGGAGATGGGCGGCAAGCGCACCTTCGCCAACGATCACATGCAAGGCTATGGCGGCCGGGCCGGCGGCATGGTCGCGATCTGCACGCCTCATGACGGCAAGCCTGCGACCGTCGGCAACGGAACGATGTTCGCGCTCGCGGCCTCCTCGCGCGAAATGGTGGACAAGGTCCACGCCAAGGCGCTCTCGCTCGGTTCGAAGGACGAAGGCGCGCCGGGCGATCGCGGCAACGGGTTCTACGGCGCCTATTTCCGCGATCTCGACGGCAACAAGTTCTGCGTCTTCAAGATGGGGTAAGGCGATCTTATCGCCCTGCATCAAGGTATGCGCGATCGACGCCTCAACCGGGCTCTGTTCCGGCTGCGGCCGCACACTCGACGAGATCGCGCGCTGGGGATCGATGAGCGACGACGAGCGCGCCGCCATCATGCGGGCGCTGCCCGCCAGGCTCGCGGCCCGATCCGCCGCGCCGCCGCCGCAACGATGAAATAGAGCGCGACCGCCGCTACGCCGCACAGCGCCTCGACATAGAGAAGCCCGCTCGCCCCCCAGCGATCGTGGCCCCAGCCGTCGATGACGGTCTGGTAGGCGATGGGCGCGTTCGAGATTCCCGCAAGCAGGTTGTACTTGGTCGCCGCCGCGCCGGCGCCGATGGTCTCCAGCACTACAGCGCCGAATGCGGCGTAGCAGAATCCGATGACGAGGGCGTAGAGGCAGGTGAAGGCGACGAACATGAGCTGCGTCCTCGGCGCGAGCGCCATCAGAACGGCCGCGAGCGCGAGCGCAAGGCCGAACAGGCAATAGGCGAGCTTTCTGTCCATGCGATCGCAAACAACGCCGCCGGCGATGCAGCCGGCCATCGAGATCACCCCGCCCAGCGCCCCGTTCACAAGCGCCACCGCGTCCGCGCTCGCATGCCAGTCGCCGGCGACGGCGGACCACAGATTCTGCGCCGCTCCGACGCCTATGGGGATCAGCATGATGAAGAGCGCCAGAAATCCGGCGCGCGACTTCAGGATGTCGAGGCATTCGCGCCCGACATTGACAAGGCTGTCGAGATATCGCCGCGCGCGATGCTCTGCGACCGGCTCCCTCAGCCAGAACATCGCGCCCGCCGACAGGATGCAGACGAGGCCGAGCGCCGCCCCCGAAATCCAGGCGCCTGAGACATGCTGGGCGAGCCACAGCCCCGCGCCGCCGCCAAGTCCCGAGCCGCCGAGGTTTCCGGCCTGGCTCCAGCCGCCCGCGCGGCCTTTCTCCTCCGGCAGCGTGGCGTGGGCCATCAGGCTGTCGGCGGCCATGGCGTTGAAGGTCGAGGTCAGGCTGAAGACGACGACGAGAGCCTCGATCCAGACAAGATTGCCGCTGGTCGGCGGGATCGCGGCGGTCGCGATCATCAGCGCGCCGGTGACGAGCGCCGAGAGGAGAAACCAGAGCTTGATCGTCAGCGTGGTGTCGACCAGCGGCGCCCAGATCACCTTCCAGGTCTGCGGAAACAGGCTGAGCGCGGCAAGGCTCGCGATGGCGGCGACGCTTACGCCATTCTGCGAAAGCAGATAGGCGAGCGTGACGACGACATAGCCGTTGGAAATTCCGAGCGGCAAAAACAGGATCAGGAACAGGACTGGATGGGCCCTTGAGGCGGGCGTCGAATGTTCAGGCATGGGCTCGGTCCCGCTGGGGCCCGGCGACCTTAGCCCGCTCGGCGCGCCAGAGAACAGGGACCGGCGAAAGCCTGCGCCTTCAGCCAGTCGAGCTCCCCATGCAGCTCGACATTGCGCCCGACCACGATGATGGCCGGCGTCGTTGCGCCTTTGGCCGTTTCGCCGAGCCTTGAGAGCGTCGTGATCGCGACCGCCTGGGACCTGTGCGTGGCCTCGCTCACCAGCGCCGCGGGCTCGTTTGGGGCGCGGCCGGCGGCGATGAGGCGCGCGGCGATCTCGCCGGCGAATCGCCTTGCCATGTAGAGCACGATGGTCGGCGCGCCTCGGGCGATCGCCTCCCAGTCGAGCGGCGCAAGCGTCCCGTCCGCAGCATGGCCGGTGATGAACGTGACCGCGTGGTTGAGGTCGCGATGCGTCACCGGAATGCCGGCATAGGCGAGCCCGCCGATTCCCGCCGTGACGCCGGGCACGATTCGAAATGGGACGCCCGCCCGTCCGAGCGCCAGCGCCTCCTCGGCTCCGCGTCCGAAGACGAAGGGATCGCCGCCCTTCAATCGCAGCACGCGCAGTCCCCGCCGCGCCAATCCGATCAGCATGGCGTTGATCGCGCTCTGTCGCGGCGAAGCTCTTCCGGCGCGCTTGCCGACATGGATTCGCCTTGCGCCCCGCCGCGAGACGTGAAGAAGGTTTTGATCGATTAGCGCGTCGTACAGCACCGCATCGGCCGTGCGCAGCGCGTGCAGGCCGAGCGCGGTGATCAGTCCAGGATCGCCCGGGCCCGCGCCGGCGAGCCACACCGACCCACGTGCGAAGTCGGGCAGATTCAGCGCCGCAAGCGGATCGCGCGGCGCGAGCGGGACGACGGCGGACATTTCACATTCTTTCTACGTATTAAGTATTGTATCACACAACCAATATGTATGACATCTGCGGCAAATTCGAAGGGGCCGTCCCGCGCTTAAGACAATCGCCGCCCCAGGCGTTTATAGAGGCGAGGCAACTTCCAGCCCTGATCTCATGTCCTCAAAGCCGCGCGCCGACCTCAAGGCGAACACCGCCGATTACGAAACCTATCCGCTCGTCACCCCCAACGGCTTTCGCGAATATGACGCGCGCTGGCTGTTCGGAAAGGAGCTCAATCTGCTCGGCGTGCAGGCGCTGGGGCTGGGGCTTGGAACCTATTTTCACCGGCGCGGCATCCGCCCGCGCGTCGTCACCGGGCACGACTACCGCTCCTACGAACTTTCCATCAAGCAGGCGTTGATCCTGGGACTGATGAACGCCGGATGCGAGGTCGTCGATGTCGGCCTTGCGACTACGCCGATGGCCTATTTCGCGCAATTCGCGCTCGACTGTCCCGGGCTCGCCATGGTGACGGCCAGCCATAACGAAAACGGATGGACCGGCGTCAAGATGGGGGCCAACGCGCCGCTCACCTTCGGCCCCGATGAGATGGTCGCGCTCAAGAAGATCGTTCTGGGCGGCGAGGGCGAGCCGCGCTCCGGCGGCTCCTATTCCGCTGTCGAAAATTTCCGCGACAAATATCTCGACGAGCTGACCAGGGGCCACAAACTTTCGCGGCCGATCCGCGTGGTCGTCGCCTGCGGCAACGGCACCGCGGGTCTCTTCGGCCCGGAGGCGCTGCGCCGCATCGGAGCCGACGTCGTCGAATCCGAATGCGATCTTGACTACGATTTTCCCAACTACAATCCCAACACCGAAGACCTTCACATGCTGCACGCCATGGCCAAGGCGCGCGAAGCGGCCGGCGCGGAAATCGCGCTCGGTTTCGACGCCGATGGCGACCGTTGCGGCGTGGTGGACGACAAGGGCGAGGAGATTTTCGCCGACAAGGTGGGCGTCTTGCTGGCGCGAGATCTGTCCGCGCTTCACCCCAACGCCAAATTCGTCGTCGACGTGAAATCGACGGCGATTTTCCAGATCGATCCGGTGTTGAAGAGGAACGGCGCCGCCGTGGATTACTGGAAGACCGGCCATTCCTACATCAAGGCGCGCACCACCGAGCTCGGCGCGTTGGCGGGCTTCGAGAAGAGCGGGCACTATTTCTTCCGACCGCCGATCGGCCGCGGCTATGACGACGGAATCGTCGCGGGCATAGCCGTGCTCGAAATGCTCGATCGCGCCAAGGGCAAGAAGATGTCGGACCTCCTGGCCGAACTGCCGAAGACTTTCGGTTCGCCGACCATGGCCCCCTATTGCCCGGACGACAAGAAATACGGCGTGGTCGCCGCGATGACGAAGGAATATGAGGATCTCAAGGCCGGGGGCGCGACGATCCTCGGCCAGAAGATCAGGGACATCGTCACCGTCAACGGCGTGCGCGTGACGCTGGAGGACGGAACCTGGGGCTTGGTTCGCGCCTCCTCGAACAAGCCTTCGCTTGTCGTGGTGGTCGAAAGCCCGAAGTCCGAGGACGAGATGCGCGCGATGTTCAAGGACCTCGACGGGCGCCTTTCCAAGCACCCAGAGGTCGGCAAATACGACCAGAAGATTTGAGCGCCGCGCTGCGCTAACATCGACGAGCGGAGGCGACCATGGCCGATATCGAGGAATATAAGGGCGCGCGCATCACCGTCATCAATGACGGCAAGCGCTGCATTCATTCGCGCTATTGCGTGCTCAACCTGCCGGGCGTGTTCAGGCCGAATGTCGAGGGGCCGTGGATCGAGCCGGACGCGGCTGCGGCGGAAGCGGCGATCGCGGTCGTCGCCAAATGCCCGTCCGGGGCGCTGCGCTACCGGCCCGAGGGCGCGACGGCGGCCGAGGGCGCGCCCGGCGTCAACACGATCCGCGTGATGGAGGACGGCCCGCTTGTCGTCCATGCCGAGCTCGACGTCGCCGGCGATCGCTCCAGCTATCGCGCAACGCTCTGCCGCTGCGGCAAATCCTTCAACAAGCCCTATTGCGACCGCATGCACGTCAAGGCTGGGTTCAAGGCGACGGGCGAGCCGCCGAGCGGAGAAGCCGAGACGCTCGCCGTTAAGAACGGCCCCTTGAAGGTCACGCCCACGAAGAACGGGCCGCTCCATGTCGAGGGCGCGCTCGAGATCTGCTCCGCCAGCGGGCGGACGATTACGCGCGTCACGGAAACATGGCTCTGCCGCTGCGGGCATTCCAGGAACAAGCCGTTCTGCGACGGAAGCCACGAGACGGCCGGATTTGCGGCGGACGGCGAATAGTCATCTGGCGTCGTGGAAGATGACGCCGAGCGTGTGGCGGCGCCCGGAGCGAAGCGCGCTCACCCCATGCCGCATGACGACGCGATATGGTCCTCGCGTCCCCTGAACCGGGCGGTGATGGACGGCGAAGGCGACGCCGTCGCCCTGCCCCAGCGGAACGACCGTGACGCGCGACTGCATGCGCGGGCGCTGCTCCGTAAGGACGAATTCGCCGCCCTCGAAATCCGCGTGAGGCCGGGACAAAAGGATCGCGACCTGAATCGGAAACACGCAGTCGCCGTAAAGATCCTGATGCAGGCAGTTGTAGTCTCCCTCGCCATAGCGCAGCAGCAGCGGGGTAGGGCGCGTCTGTCCGGCCGCGCGGCAACGTTCGAGGAAGGCGCGATGGCTCGGCGGAAAACGCCTCTTCTCTGTCAGCGTCTCGCTCCAGCGATTGGCGATGGGCGCTAGCCGGGCGTAGAGCGCCGCGCGCAACTCCGCCACCAGCGGCGGCAGCGGATAGTCGAAATACTTGTATTCGCCGCGTCCGAAGCCGTGCCGCGCCATTGTGACGACGCTGCGAAACGGGGCGTCGCGGTCATAGAGGGCCGCCGCCGCGCGGCACTGCGAGACCGACAGGAGCCGCGGAAGCACGGCGAAGCCGTCCTCGCCGAGCGCGCGCTCGGCCGCCGTCCAGTCGTACCGGGACAAATCTTTCATGGCGCAGATCATGCGCCCGCGCGGCCCGGTGCGCGACCCGATCCTTGCGCTCAGGCGAGCGCGTCGTAGAGCATGCGCCCGGCCGTCGCCGCGATGAAGATCGCAAAGACGGCGCGAAGCTTTCGCCGATCCATGTGATGGGCCATCTCCGCGCCGAAGGGCGCCGCGAAAAAGGCGATAGGCGCGATCAGGAGAAAGGCAAGGCCATTCGCATAGCCGAGCGAATAAGGCGGAAGGCCCTCTGCGCCCCACCCGGCGATGATCGCGCCCAACGTTCCGGGGATCGAGACGATGACGCCGAAGGCGGAGGCGGTTCCGACGGCGCGGTGAATGGGATAGCCGAACAGCGTCAGGACCGGAACGCCGAGCGTGCCGCCGCCGATGCCCATCACCGTCGAAAGTCCGGCGATGGCCGCGGGGATGAGAAGCCCGGCGGGCCCTTCCGGAAGCCCTTCGGCGATGCGCCGCGCCTCGGAGCCGAAGGCCAGATGGAGCGCCACCGGAACGGCGACCGCCGCGAAGATGAGCGCCAGCGTCTCCCCGCGCGCCGTTCCCGCGAAGACGCTTCCGGCGATCACGCCCACGAGCATCGGCGCCGCCCAGCGCCGGATCAGCTCCCAATCGAGCGCGCCCTTGGCGCGGTGGGCGCGGGCCGAGGCGAAGGCGGTCGGAACGATGGTGGCGAGCGAGGTGCCGATGGCGATGTGCATGCGCACGCTTTCGTCGACGCCGACCAGGCTGAGCACGTGATAGAGGATCGGCACGACGACGATGCCGCCGCCGACGCCCAGCATGCCGGCGATCAGCCCGCTGACGGCGCCGGCGATGACGAGGCCGAGCGCGAGCGTTCCGGCTTCCCCATGCGCGCCGAACGTCTCCATTCAGGCGGCCGCGCGGAGGGGCCGAGGCTCAAGGCGGGCGAGCGCCTCGCGCAACGTCTCGACGCCGGCGCCGGGGCGCGTGGCGTTCTCGCTCAGATGCCTGCGGAAGGCGCGCGCGCCGGGCCTCCCGTTGAAGAGGCCGAGCATGTGCCTCGTCATCGCGTTCAGCGGCGTTCCCTCGTCGAGCCGGCGCGCGACATAGCAGAGATAGCCCTCGACCGCTTCGTCCGCCGATCGCGGCGCGCCGCCGAAAAGCCGCGCATCGACCTGCGCCAGCATGGCCGGGGAGTGGTAGGCGGCGCGGCCCATCATCACCCCGTCGACATGGGACAGATGCCGCTCGGCCTCGTCCAAGGTCTCAACGCCGCCATTGACGACGATTTCGAGATCGGGGTTCTCGCGCTTGACCGCATAGACGAGCTCGTAGTCGAGCGGGGGAATGTCGCGGTTCTCCTTCGGCGACAGACCGTCGAGCCAGGCCTTGCGGGCGTGAACGATGACGGTCCCGGCGCCGCTCTGCGCGCAACGGGCGATGAGCGCGCGAAGGGCGACGGCAGGCTCCTGATCGTCAACGCCGATCCGGCATTTCACCGTCACCGGAATCGAAACGGCCGCGCGCATCGCCGCGACGCAATCCGCGACAAGCCCCGGCTCCCGCATCAGGCAGGCGCCGAAGCGTCCGGACTGCACCCGATCGGATGGGCAACCGACGTTCAGGTTGATCTCGTCATAGCCGAATTCCGCGCCGATGCGCGCGGCCTGCGCAAGGCGCTCCGGCTCCGCCCCGCCCAGCTGAAGCGCCAGAGGATGCTCTAGCGGATCGAATCCGAGCAGGCGCTCGCGGTCGCCGCGCAGAACCGCCTCGGCCGTCACCATCTCGGTGTATAGCAGCGCGCGCCGCGTGAGCAGACGGTGAAGGACGCGGCAGTGCCGGTCCGTCCACTCCATCATCGGCGCTATGCTGAAACGATGCGACATTCGACGGCTTGTAGCCGCGGCGGCCCGGCCGGACAATGCCGGCCTCAGAGCAGCTTCATCAGGAGCTTGCGCAGCTTGGGGCTGAATCCAATGGCGAAGCCTGCCGCGAGCAGCACGCCCAGCACCGCCGGCGAATTCGAGGAAAGAAAGGCGTTGGCCTGCCGGCCGAGCAACTCGCCCAGCTCGGCGGCGTTGCGCTGGCGGGACCGCTGTTCGGCGGACACCCGCCCGCCCGAAAAGACCCTGGCCAGCAAAAGGACGATGAGCGACAGGACGATCGCCGCACCGGCGGTCGCGAGCGCCGCAGCCCAGGCGGGCATGATCTGCGCCAGCCCCAGATAGAACGCCACCACGATGAAGACGAAGGCGATGCAGCCGCCCGCGCTCGCGATCAGTATCGCGGCGGAACCGATCGCCAGTCGCGACAGGATGCGGTTCATCTGAGAGCGGCGGCGCGCGTTAGCGGCGACCGCCGAAGATCAACCCGAGAAGCACGCCCACGCCGAAGGCGACGCCCGCCGAAGTCAGCGGCTGTTCCTTGATCTTCTCGGCGACATGATCGGCGGTCGATTGCGTTTCCTGCCAGACGCGGTCTCCCGCAGCCTTCGCCCGTGTGGCCGCCTCCGCGCCCGCGGCGCGCGCGGTCTGCTCAAGCAGAGCTGCGATGCGCGCGAATTCGCTGCGCAGCTGTTTGAACTCGCCGGCCAATGCTTCCACGTTTTGCTCCGTCTCGGCCATGATGTCCTCCGAACAAGCCTATGTTCCGTCAAAACAAGGTAAAAATAGGTTACGAGGCGCAGCCTGCTAACCCCGCTCGACAGGAGTCAAGGTCTAACGCGCGGGCGGGCTTTTTGGCGCAAACTCCGCCTTCTTGACGGCCGACCCGCCTGCTGCGGCGCAGGCAGGGCCGTTGCGCGCGGATTGCGCGGTTTGGCGGCTGACTCTAGATAGGACCCGCGAAGGGGCGAACGAGCGATGGTCCGGTCCGAAGCGTCCGAGGACGAATTGAAGCGCCTGCGCGATTCGATCGACAATATCGACGCGGCGCTGGTGCATCTGCTGGCCGAACGTTTCAAATTCACGAAGGCCGTCGGCCGTTACAAGGCGCAGAAGGGCCTGCCTCCGGCCGACCCCGCGCGCGAGGCCGAGCAGATCGAGCGCCTGCGCGCGCTCGCAAGGACCGCCAAGCTCGATCCCGATTTCGCCGAGAAATTCCTGGCCTTTATCGTAAGGGAAGTTATCCGTCATCACGAGGCGATCCGCGACGGCGAGCGCTGAGCGCGGCTTGCGGCGGGGGACGGCCCCTGTATCATCGCCGCGCTGACATTTTGTCGACCGTGGAGACGCGCATGGATTTGAGCTTCTCGCCGCAAGAGGAGGCCTTTCGCGCCGAAGTCCGCGCCTTCATCGACGAGGCCAAGGCGAAACTGCCCAAGAAGCTCGGCGCCCCGGAATCGGCCACCCGCAGCAAGGAGGACTATCTGGCCTGGCACAAGCTCCTGTTCCAGAAGGGCTGGGTCGCGCCGGCCTGGCCGAAGGAATATGGCGGACCGGGCTGGAGCGTGACGCAGCGCTACATCTTTGGCGAGGAATGCGCGCGCGCGGAGATGCCGGTGACGCTGCCCTTCGGCCTCTCGATGGTGGGGCCGGTGATCTACACCTTTGGCAGCCACGCGCAGAAAAAGAGATTCCTGCCGCGCATCCTTTCGGGCGAAGACTGGTGGTGCCAGGGCTATTCCGAGCCCGGCGCGGGCTCCGATCTCGCCAGCCTGCGCACCCGCGCCGTGCGCGAAGGCGACTTCTATATCGTCAACGGACAGAAGACCTGGACCACGCTCGCCCAGTACGCGGACTGGATCTTCTGCCTCGTGCGCACCGATCCCAACGTCAAGCAGCAGGAGGGCATCACCTTCCTGCTCATCGACATGAAGTCGCCGGGAATCACGGTCAAGCCGATCATCGTTCTCGACGGCGCCCATGAGGTGAACGAGGTCTTCTTCGACAATGTGAAGACGCCGGTCGAAAACCGCGTCGGCGAGGAGAACAAGGGCTGGACCTACGCCAAATTCCTACTCGTCCACGAACGCTCCGGAATCGCCCGGGTCGCCGCGTCCAAGAAGGCGATCGAGCGGCTCAAGGAGATCGCGGCGGCCGAAACCGTCGACGGCAAACCGCTGATCGAGACGGAGGATTTCTCGCGCAAGGTGGCCGAGGTCGAGATCGAACTGGCGGCGCTCGAATTCACCGAGCTGCGCACCCTGGCGGCGGAATCGACGGGGAAGATGGCCGGACCGGAAAGCTCCATCCTCAAGATCCGCGGCACCGAGATTCAACAGCGCATCACCGAGCTGACCGAAGAAGCCGTCGGCTACTACGCCTTTCCCAACGAGCGGCGGCTGGGCGCCAACGAATATCCGGTCGGTCCGGACTATGCGGTGGGGGCGGCGGGACGCTATTTCAACATGCGCAAGGCCTCGATCTACGGAGGCTCGAACGAGATTCAACGCAACATCATCGCCAAGGCCGTGCTCGGTCTCTGAGGCGCGACCGGAACCTCTCCATGGATTTCAATTTTTCCGAAGAACAGACGCTGCTGCGCAATTCGGTCGAGAAGTATCTCGCCGACAATTACAAGTACGAAGACTGGCGTAGATTCACGCGCAGCGACCCTGGGCGCGACCCGAAGCACTGGGCGGCGTTCGCCGAACTCGGCCTGCTGGCGGCGCCGCTGCCCGAGGCCCATGGCGGGCTTGGCGGCGACGCCGTCTCGACCATGATCGTGATGCAGGAATTCGGCCGCGCGCTCGTCGTCGAGCCCTATGTGCCGAGCGTGGTGATTGCGGGCGGCCTTATCGCCAGAGCGGGCTCCGAAGCGCAGAAGTCCGAGTGGTTGCCGAAAATCGCGGGTGGGCAGGCGATGGCGGCCTTCGCCTTCGCCGAGCCTGGCGGACGCTTCAACCTCGCCGATCTTTCGACCACGGCCAAGCGGCAGGGCGCCAATTACGCGCTCAACGGCCAGAAGGCGGTCGTGATCGGAGCGCCCTGGGCGGACCGGCTCATCGTCACCGCGCGGAGCGCCGGCGGCCGGCGCGAGTCCAAGGGCGTCAGCGTTTTTCTTGTCGACAAGGCGGCGAAGGGCGTCTCGGCGCGCGACTATCCGACCGTCGACGGCGCCCGCGCCTCTGAGATCGCCTTCGAGAATGTCGAGGTTCCGGGAGAGCGGCTGATCGGCGCGGCCGACGAGGGTCTTGCGCTCGTGGAGCAAGCCGTCGACGAGGCGATCGTCGCGCATTGCGCCGAAGCGGTCGGCGCGATGAAGGTCCTCGTCGACGCCACCGTCGAATATTCGAAATCGCGCAAGCAGTTCGGCGTGCCGATCGGCAAGTTCCAGGTCCTGCAGCACCGCATGGTGGACATGTTCGTCAATTGCGAGCAGTCGACGTCGATCGCGCTGATGGCGACACTGAAGCTCGGCCAGGACGAGACGACGCGCAAGCTCGCCGCCTCGGCCGCCAAGGCGCAGATCGGAAAATCCGGCGCCTTCGTCGGCCAGAGCGCCGTGCAGATCCATGGCGGCATGGGCATGACCGACGAGCTCAATGTCGGCCACTACTTCAAGCGCCTGACCATGATCGACACGCTCTATGGCAATGTCGATCATCACCTGCGCCGCTATGCGGCGCTCGACCGGAGCCGGGCGGCTTGAGCGCGCTCCTGTTCGAAAAGTCAGGCGCGGTCGTCACGCTGACGCTCAATCGTCCCGACAGCCGCAATCCGCTGGGCGAGGAGGGCGACGGCGAGCTGTTCGCCGAAGCCTGCCGCCGCATCAACGACGACCGCGAGGTCCGCTGCGTCGTCCTCACCGGGGCGGGCAGCGCCTTTTCGGCGGGCGGCAACGTCAAGGCGATGCGCGAACGCGCGGGCGTCTTCGCCGGCGCCGGCGTGCATATCCGCGAACGCTATCGTCACGGCATCCACAAGATCGTGCGCGCGGTCTGGGGAATCGAGGTCCCTGCGATCGCCGCCGTCAACGGCCCGGCCATCGGCCTCGGCGCCGACGTGGCCTGTCTCGCCGATATCCGCATCGCCGCCGACAGCGCGGTCTTCGGCGCGACTTTCCTCAAGATCGGCCTGGTGCCGGGCGACGGCGGCGCGTGGATCCTGCCGCGGGTCATCGGCATGGCGCGCGCGGCCGAGCTCGTCTTCACCGCCGACACCATCGATGCGGCGACGGCGCTGAGTTGGGGGCTCGTCTCCAAGGTCGTTCCCGCCGCCCTGCTGATGGACGAGGCGCGCGCGCTTGCGGCGCGCATCTGCCGCCAGCCGCCGGACGCGCTTCGCATGACCAAGCGGCTCATGCGCGAGGGGCAGGGCGCAAGCTTCGAGACGATCATGGAGATGTCGGCCGCGTTCCAGTCGCTCGCCCATCTCAGCGAGGACCACACGGAAGCCATCGCGGCGTTTTTCGAAAAGCGCGCCCCGGACTTCAAGGGCCGCTAGGGCGATTCTCGCGAAGTGGGAATTTCCGGTCCTCACCCTTCGACGGCGCTCAGGGCGAGGAGCGTCCTTCATCCCGCGCCAGAGCATCCGGAGCTTCAGGAGGCCCGCAACCGCGCCGGCTGCGGCACGGTCCTCGCCGGAGGCATGCGCGCGGTGACGCGCGTGCCCTGACCGAGGCCGCTCTCCAGATCGATGCGCCCGCCATGGGCTTCGACCAATCCCTTCGCGATGGGAAGGCCAAGTCCCGCGCCCTTGTCGTGCGCGGCGACGTCGTGGCGGCCCTGTCCGAAAGTCTGCATGACGCGCTCGCGATCGTCTTCGCGGATGCCGACGCCGGTGTCGACGACGCCAAAGCTTATGCTCCCGTCGCGTTCGAGCCGCGCGAAGGCCGTCACCGCGCCTCCCGATGGAGTGAACTTGACGGCGTTGGCGAGCAGATTGAGCAGCACCTGCTTGATCGCCCGCTCGTCGGCGCAGAGCGCCGGAAGCTCCGGGGGGCAGTCGGCGCGCAAATGACAACCGCTCGCGCTGGCTCTGGGCGCGATCATGGTCGTCGCGTCCTCGATCAGCTGGGGCAGATCCAGGATCGCCTCGCGCAGCTCGAGCTTGCCGGCCTCGATTCTCGCCAGATCGAGAATATCGTTGATCAGCGCCAGAAGATGCCGGCCGGAGCCGTGGATGAGGCCGGCATATTCATGATGCTTCTCGACGTCGTCGCGAAAGGCGCGCGAGGTGATGAGCTCCGAAAAGCCGAGTATGGCGTTGAGCGGCGTGCGCAGCTCGTGGCTCATATTGGCCAGGAATTCCGATTTCGCCCGGCTGGCCGCCTCGGCCCGGTCGCGCGCCTCGTCGGATTCGCGTTTGGCCCGCGCCAGCGCGGCGATGAGGTCGCTCTTGTCGTTGCGCAGCATCAGCATGTCGCGCGCGGTGGCGTAGATCTGGCGCGCCATATGCGCGAGATAGACCATGAAGAAGACGGCGAGCGCCGCAATGCCGTTATAGATCAGCCCGCCATGCCGAAGCGCCGCCGTCACGCATGCGGCTCCATAGATGACAAAGCAGCTTGCGGCCAGCTGCCTGCTCGATCCCACCAGCGCGCTGTTGCCGGCCAGGGTGCAGGCCAGCAGCATGATGACGATCATGTTGTTAAGGTCGTGGCGAGGGGCCCACAGAAAGACCGCCATCGACGCCCAGCTGAACGCGAACAACAGGTAGGAGAGCATCGCCCGCCGGACCCAGAGCCGGGCCTGCGGAGGCTCGGGCGTCATCCGCCTGAAACTGCGCGCCGTGATCTCGAGAGGAATGCCGGAGAGCGTGACGAGCGCGAACCAGAGCCCGAGCTGCGCGGTCCCGATCCAGCGCTGAAACATGATGCAGATGATCCCAGCGAACACCGGCATCAGAAGGCTGTTGGGACCGAGATTGCGCAGCGCCAGCGCGGTCTGATCGAGCGCGAGCTTGGCCTCGCGATCGTTCGAAGACTGCAGGCGCTCGGCCGGCGTGCCCATGGCGCTCGTTCGAATTAAACGCGCCAGTGTCCGCCAGCCCGGGTTAAGGCGCGATTTCGCGGACTGCAATTCGTTAACGATGTCTTACCGGCGCGCGGCTTATAGCGGCGCAAATGGAACCAGCATCGGCACGCGCCGCACATAGGCGTCGTAGTCCGCAGCGCCGAGTTCCTGACGCAGCCACCTCTCTTCGATCCGCGCCTTCAGCCAATAGCCTGCGATGACGAGGATGGCGCCCGCGATCGCGATCGGGCTCGCCTTGACGACGACCAGCGCGATCGAAGCGACGTCGATGCCGGTGTAGATGGGATGGCGCACCAGCGCATAGGGGCCGGTGTCGACGATGCGATGGCCCTCCTTGCGGGTCACGAATCCCGACCACAGTCGGCCGAGATACAGTCGCGCCCACCAGGCGAATGCAAAGCCCAGCGCGGCGACACCGGCCATCGCCCAGCCGAGCCCGTCGGAAACGGTCCATAGTCTCGCGGTGAACGCGAGCGGGCCGGGAACGTCCAGGAGCCGGGTCTGGTGGGACGCCGGAGCGACCGCGACGAAGCCGAACATCAGGACGAAGCCCAGAAGCGTGAGCGCACGGTAGGCCAGTTGCGAGCCGGCGGCCGGGCGCTTGACCGTTCTGCCCGACCAGATCGAGGCGGCGATCCAGGACACGGCCCATGCGATCCACACGCTATAGACGCCCATTTCCGGCGTCATGGCCAGTCCTCCTATGCTCCGTGTCCCGGCAGGTAGGTTCGGCGCCGGCCGCGCGCAAGGGACGCCGGCGCCGGTCCTAGAACGAAAGCGCCCGGACCAGCTTGACCAGCGGCAGCTTGGCGAGCGCCCCGAGCGCCGCCCTTGGCGGCTCGCCGTCGATTTCGAGCAGCGCGATGGCATCCGCCCCGGGCGCGCTGCGGCCGAGATGGAAATTGGCGATATTGACGCCGGCCTCTCCCAACGTCGAGCCGAGGCGGCCGATCATTCCGGGCTTGTCCTCGTTGACGACATAGATCATGTGCGGAGCGAATTCGGCGTTGATGCCGATGTTCTCGATCTGGATGATCCGCGGACGGCCGTCCGAGAACACGGTGCCCGCGATGCGCCGGCTCGATCCGTCGGCCAGCGTCGCCGCGATCCGCACATAGCCTTCATAGATCCCCTGCGCGTCGCGGCGAATCTCGCTTACCTTGACGCCGCGCTCCTTCGCCACGAGCGGCGCATTGATCATGTTGACCTCATTGAGCGTCGGCCTCAGCAGCCCCGCGAGCGCGGCCTGGGTGAGCGCCCCCGTGTTGAGGTTCGCCGCCGTCCCCTCGTAGAGAATGTCCGCCGAAGCGACGCTCGCCTCGATCAATTGACCCACGAACAGCCCCAGCTTTTCGCAAAGCGCGATCCAGGGCCTTAGCGTCCGCGCCTCCTCGGCGCCGATCGATGGCATGTTGATCGCGTTGACGACCGCGCCGGAGAGAAGGAAATCGGCGATCTGCTGCGCCGCCTGGACGGCGACCTTCTCCTGGGCCTCCGCTGTCGCCGCGCCCAGATGCGGCGTGACGATCACCTTGTCGCTGCCGAAAAGCGGGTTGGATCTTGCGGGTTCTTCCTCGAACACGTCGAGCGCCGCGCCGGCGAGATGTCCGGAATCGAGCGCCGCGCGCAGCGCCCGCTCGTCCACCAGCCCGCCGCGGGCGCAATTGATGAGCCGCGCTCCCGGCTTCATCCGCGCGATGGCCTCGGCCGAGACGATGTTGCGGGTGTCGGGGGTCAGGGGCGTGTGAAGGCTGACGAAGTCGGCGCGCGCCAAGAGCTCGTTCAGCTCGATTTTTTCGACGCCCAGCGCCTGCGCCCGCTCCGGCGACAGATAGGGATCGTAGGCGATGACGCGCATCTTCAGCCCTCTGGCGCGGTCAGCCACGATGGCGCCGATATTGCCGCAACCGATCAGCCCCAGCGTCTTGCCGCTCAGCTCGACGCCCATGAAGCGGTTCTTCTCCCACTTTCCGGCCTGGGTGGAGGCGTTGGCGGCGGCAAGCTCGCGCGCCAGCGCCATCATCATCGCGATGGCGTGTTCGGCAGTGGTGATCGAATTGCCGTGCGGCGTGTTCATGACGACGACGCCGGCGGCGGTCGCGGCCGCGACGTCGACATTGTCGATCCCGATGCCGGCGCGCGCGACGACCTTGAGGTTTTTCGCCGCCCGGATCGCCTCGGCCGTGATCCTGGTCGCCGAGCGCACCGCGACGCCGTCATAGTCTGCAATCACGGCGAGGAGTTCTTCCCTGCCCAAGCCGGTCTTCACCTCGGCCTCGACGCCGCGCTCGGCGAAGACGGCGAGCGCCGCCGGCGAGAGGGCGTCGGCGATGAGGACGCGCGGGCGGCTCACGGCTTTGTCTTCTCCCATGCCCAGTCGAGCCAGGGGCCGAGGGCCCCGATCTCCGCGGTCTCGACGGTCGCGCCGCACCAGATGCGAAGCCCCGGGGGCGCGTTCCTGTGGCTGGCGATGTCGAAGGCGACGGCTTCGGCTTCGAGCAGGTCGCAGAACCTGTCGACGAGCGCGCGGCGCGCCTTATCGTCCAGGCGCAGAAAAGCGGGATCGACGATCTTAAGGCAGACGCTGGTGCGCGAGCGATAGCGCGGCTCGGCGGCGAGGAAATCGAGCCAGCCGGCCCTTTCCACGAATGACGACAGCGCCGCGAAATTTGCCTCCACCCGCGCCTGCAGCGCCTTCAGCCCGCCGATGGATTCGGCCCAGCCGAGCGCGTCCAGGTAATCCTCGACCGCGAGCATCGAGGGCGTGTTGATGGTCTCGCCCTCGAAGATCGCCTCGTTGAGCTTGCCGGCCTTGACGAGGCGAAAGATCTTCGGGAGCGGCCAGGACGGGACATGGCTTTCCAGCCTCGCGCAGGCGCGCGGCGACAGAACCATCATGCCGTGGGCGGCTTCTCCGCCCAGAACCTTCTGCCAGGAGAAGGTCGTGACATCGAGTTTTTCCCAATCGAGATCGTAGGCGAAAGCTGCGCTGGTGGCGTCGCAGATGACGATCCCTTCGCGCGCCGGGTCGATCCATTTGGCGTCGGGAACGCGCACGCCCGATGTCGTCCCATTCCAGACGAAGACGGTGTCGTGCGCCGGATCGGCTTTGGAAAGATCGGGGAGGCCTCCATAGTCGGCGGTGAACGTCCTTGCGTCCGCCAGCTTCAGCTGCTTGACCGCATCGGTGAGCCAGTCCGCGCCGAAGCTTTCCCACGCGAAGCAGTCGACGGGCCGCGGCCCCAGCATCGTCCAAAGCGCCAATTCCATCGCGCCTGTGTCCGAGGCCGGCACGATGGCGCAGCGAAAGTCTTTCGGAACGCCCAGCAGCCGCTTGGTGCGCTCGATTGCGTCCTTGAGCTTGGCCTTTCCGGGCGCCGAGCGATGGGAGCGGCCGAGCAGCGCCGCGTCCAGCGCTTCGCTCGTCCA
>DASZRM010000129.1:0-8639 GCA_035549135.1 Rhizomicrobium sp.
GCCGCCGGCGCCGGTGGCGATCTCGCTTCCAAGACAGAGGAGTCCGCCGATCTGGCCGCAGGGCTCGAGATCGCTGGCGTCGCCATTGATCGTGGTTTGCCTCAGGTGGCTCGCATAGGCGTTAGCCTGAACGGACAGCGCGGGACTGGCCTGATAGGAGCCGAACAGGTTGGCGAGGCCGTAGACGTTCTTTTGATTGTCGGGCCAGGTGAAGACGGCGGCGCGGTCGACCGCCAGAAGCTGCACCGGCGCCGACCCGTTTCCGGTGAGGCTGGTATCCGCGCCGACAAGATCGAGGCGCAGATCGAGCCCGCCCCGGCGCCAGCCGGCGTTCGCGAAAATCTGTCCCAGTCGCGACGGCGAATGGTCGCGCCAGCCCGTCTCGCGCAGCGCGTTGCCCGCGGCGTAGATGGAGAACGCGCCGTCCTGCCGGCCGAACTGGAACTGGGCGTCGTAGCGGTCGAAGGATCCGCCGCTCGCCGCCGCTTCGGCGCCGCTCCAGGAGAAGCCGTCCTTCATGCGCAGCGCGATCGAGCCGCCGAGCGCGTTGAGTCCGAAGACCGGATTTGAGCCTTCCACCGTCGCGCTGTCGATTGCGATATCGGGGATCAGCTCCCAGGCGACGGCGTCGCCGAAAGGCTGGTTGAAGCGCACGCCGTCGACATAGACGGCGATGCCCTGCGCGTCTCCGGCGAGCGGCGAGGCCTGAAAGCCGCGAAAGTAGAGATTGGGCTCGAAGGGATTGTCCTGCGCGCTCGAAAGCGACACCCCGCCGCTTTGGCCGAGCGCGCGCAGCAGGCTCGCCGAGCCGTCGCGCGAGAGATCCTCGGCGGTGAGGTTCTGGGTGGCCGTCGGGATGCGATCCGGATCGATCACGGTCCCGGGCAGCGCGCTCGCGCTGACGACCACGGTCTCGATTTGCGACGGCTCTTCGGCGCCGGAAGTCGAGAAAGCCGCGCCAAGGATCAGCGGCGCGATCAGCCCCGCGCGAAGCGGCGCATTCCATGCGGCGTTCCGGCGGTCAGTACCCACGCGACACCCTGCTATTGGGTCTCATTCGGGTCTTGTGGCCGGCGCCGTCAAGCGCCTTGCCGCGGCGCGCGCGCCCGGCTCTCCTTGAATCCCGCCGCGTCTTGCCAATATCTCAGGCTTCGCCGACCCGGCCATGATAGGTTGCGGGCTGAATCGAAAGGGGTCTTGCACATGCTGACGTCGATCCTCAGACGCGCTGGGAAATTCGCGGCGCTAGGCCTTGTTCTCATAGGTATTTCCGGCTGCGGAATCAACGCGATTCCGGCTCAGGACGAGCAGGTGAAGGCGGCCTGGAGCCAGGTGCTGAACGAATATCAGCGGCGCTCCGACCTGGTGCCGAACCTGGTCGCCACGGTCAAAGGTTACGCCAAGCAGGAGCAGACCGTTTTGATCGGCGTCACCGAAGCGCGCGCCAAGGCGACGCAGATGACGATCCCGAAGGACATCCTGACCAATCCCGAGGCCTTCCATCAATTCGAGGCCAATCAGAATAACCTGACCGGCGCGCTCGGCCGGCTGATGGTGGTCAGCGAGCGCTATCCCGAGCTCAAGTCGAATGAGAATTTCCTGGCGCTGCAGTCCCAGCTCGAAGGCACCGAGAACCGCATCACGGTGGCCAGGCGCGATTACATCGACGCCGTGCAGAAGTACAACACGCTTCTGCGCACCATCCCGAGCCGATGGACGGCCGCGATCTTCTATCCCGACGCCAAGCCCAAGGAGACCTTCACGATCTCCGAAAAGGCGCAGGAAGCTCCCAAGGTCCAGTTCTGATGCTGGATCGGCTGTGGCCGGCGGTCTGCTATGCGCTCGCGGGCGTCGTCTCGCTCGCCTTCCTGGCGCTCGGCCAGGCGGGCGCCGAGCCGCAGTTCCCCGCGCTCACCGGCCGCGTCGTCGATGACGCCGGCGTGCTGTCGGATGGAACGAAGCGCGAGCTGACCGCGATGCTCGCCGCCGACGAGCGGCAAAGCGGACGGCAAGTCGTCGTCGTCACGCTCAAATCGCTTCAGGGCTACGACATCGCCGATTACGGCTACCGCCTCGGCCGCCATTGGGGCATCGGCCAGAAGGGCAAGGACAACGGCGCGTTGGTGATCGTGGCGCCGAAGGAGCGCAAGGCGCGCATCGAAGTGGGCTATGGCCTCGAAGGCGCGCTCACCGACGCGCAAAGCCGCGTCATCATCGAACGATACATGCGGCCCGCCTTCGTCAAGGGCGACTACGACGGGGGCGTGCTCGCCGGAACGCGCGCGGTGCTGCAGACCTTCGGCGACAAGGCCCTTTCGCCGCCGCCGGAGGAGGAGACAGGAACCAGCGGCGATGACGATGGCGGCCTCGGGCTCGGCTGGATCATCTTCATCGTCATTCTGCTCGTTCTCTTTCGCGGCGGGTTCTGGCCGCTGTTCTTCCTTGGCGGCTTTGGCGGCGGACGCGGCGGCTGGGGCGGAGGCGGCTGGAGCGGCGGAGGAGGGGGCGGGTTTTCCGGCGGCGGCGGGTCTTTCGGCGGCGGAGGCGCATCGGGAAGTTGGTAGAGGCGATGGGAGGGCTTTCGGAATCCGAGCGCGCCAGATTGCGCGCGGCGATCGACGCGGCGCGCGCCTCGACCTCCGCCAAATTCGAATTCGTGATCGTGCCGGCGAGCGAGCGCTACGGGCTCTATCCGATCGTCTGGAGCGCCGTCGTGTCGCTGACCCTGGCCGGCGCGCTGGCGCTGGCGCGGCCGCAGCTTTCGATCGGCGCCGGCTTCATCGCCAACGCCGCGGCGTTTCTGGTTCTGGTCGTGGCGCTGGACTGGTGGCCGCTGCGCCTCCGTCTCGTTCCGGACGCGGTCAAGCGCGCGGCGGTGCAGCGCATGGCGTTCCGCGAGTTCGCGACGCGCCTCATCTCCAAGGACTCCGAGCAGAACGGGGTGATGCTGTTCGTCTCGCTCGCCGAGCGGCGCCTTCAGATCGTCGCCGAGCGCGACGCGCACGCCCACGCGCCCGACGGAACGTGGGAGCGCATCGTGACAGACGCCACGGCGCGCATGCGGGCGGATTTCACGGGCGGGCTCGAACAGGCGATCGCGGCCTGCGGCGAGACGCTGGCGACGGCGTTCCCAGCCTGACCGGCGACACGGATCGACATGAGATCGCCGACTGCGGCGGGCTTTTCGGATATGTACGATATATTTGACTTATTGTACAAAATATAATACACGTTGTCGCGAAAAGCAGACTTTACGGGGAGTCTTCCATGTCCTTCCGCGAAAAGAGCGCCTGGGTGGTGTTGGTCGCCAATTTGGTCGTCTTCGGGCTCTATTTCGGAGCGCTGGCGCCGGCGCTGCTCCGCGGCGCAGTGGACCAGCCCCATTTCATCGGCCTTCTTGCAAAATCGGTGGCGCTGCTCGTCGTGGTCATCGTCATTCTCTCGATCGCGATGGCGATCCGCTCGCCGGGCGAAGCCAATGCGCCGCGCGACGAGCGCGAAAAGCTGATCGCGCTCAAGGGCGCGCGCGTCGCCTATGTGGCGCTCGCGACCACCGCGGTCGCCGCCTTCTGGGGGTTGATCGCCGGCCTCGACCGCTTCCTTGTCGCCAATGCGCTGTTTCTGGGGCTCGTCGTCGCGGAAGCGGCGCAGAACGGGGTCCAGATCGTCCATTATCGCCGGGGCGCGTGATGGCGACCGTCGTCGCCAACGCCATCCGCCGCCTGCGCTTCGAGCATGGCGAGATGACGCAGCAGGAGCTCGCGGACAAGGTCGGCGTCACGCGGCAGACGATCAACGCCATCGAGCAGGGAAAATATTCGCCCTCGCTCGAGGCCGCGTTCCGCATCGCGGCGGTCTTCGGCGCGCCGCTCGAAAGCGTATTCCAATATCGGCCCGATTAGGTCAGGCTCGACGAAAGCGGGGAGACAAGCCGATGCGGAGGATTTGGGGCGCGCTGGCGCTGGCGCTCGCGTGGGGGGGCTCGCCGGCCGCGGCCGCGCCGGAGCGCACGGTTGTCGTCGTGATGTTCGACGGTTTCTCTCCGGCCGAGCTCGACGCCGCGCGCCCGACGCCGAATTTCGACCGGCTGAAGCGGGAAGGCGCCTGGTCGCGCCATCTCGTACCCGTGTTCCCCACCCTGTCGATGGCCAACCACGCCGCCTTCGAGACCGGCTGCTGGCCGGCGCATGACGGCATTCTCTCGAACGCCTTCTACGATCCGGCGCGCGGGCTCTACAACGACCGCTTCGCCAACGTCGCGGACGCCGATTGGCGCACCGGCTGCGAGTCCCTCTGGGAGGCGGCGGAGCGGCAGGGCGTCAGAAGCGCCGCGTTCAACTGGGTGGGCCGCTGGTCGACGCGCCGCGGCAGGCTGGCGAGCTTCGTCAATCCGAACGTCGCCTGGAAGGATCACGAAAGCGACCAGAGCATTCTGGCCAAGGCGATTGCGCTGCTGCATGACGAAAAGCCCGATCGTCCGCGGCTCATCGCGCTTTATTTCGACATCCCCGATCACGTCGCCCATTACGACGGCGTCGCCGGCGAAAGGACCGTCGCCGCGGTGCGGCGTTGCGACGAAATCGTGGGCAAGCTGATGGCGGCGATCGAATCCATGCCGGCCGGCCGCGAGGGAACGCTCGTCATCGGCTCCGACCACGGGATGATGGATGTCGGCCCGATCGTCAACATCGGCCGACTGATGAACATGTACGACATCCGGGCGAAGCAGGCGTCCGACGGCGCCACCACGATCTTCTATCTCGACAAGGGCGAGAGCGCCGAGCGCGTGATGAAGGCCCTGAGCGGCTACTCCTACGCGTTCGCGGTCTACAAGCGCGGCCATTATCCGCCTTACGCCCATCTGGGCGAGGGGCCGCGCGCGGGCGACCTTCTGCTCGTCGCCAAGCCGCCCTATTGGGTGGTGGGGCCGGACCAGCTTCCGCTCTGGGCGAAGCTTCTGGGCGTCACGCAGTTCTGGCCGGCGACGTTCACGCCCTTCGCCGGCGGGCTTAAGGCGGACCACGGCTATCCGCCGAGCGTCGTTCAGATGCACGCGATCTTCTACGCCTGGGGCGCGGGCGTTCGGCCGCGCGAGATCCAGCGCCTCGACATGATCGACATTCATCCGACCGTGATGGCGCTGCTCGGGCTCAAGCCCGGCCGGCCGGTGGACGGAAAGAAGATTGAACTGGGAACCGTTCAACCCTCCCCTTGAGGGAGGGTCGAAATTTGCTCGGACAAATTTCGGGGAGGGGTCGAACCTCCATCGCATCGCCCCTTCCCGAATTTGCCTTCGCGCTTCGGCACGAATTCAAATTCGACCCTCCCTCATGGGGAGGGTGGATTCTTTGTTGGCTCGCGGTTCATCCAGGGCAGCATCAGGCCCACGGGAACGATCCACAGCGTCCCGGCGAACGCGTAATAGGCGAGCGTCGCCAGCCAATTCGCCTGCGGCAGGATATGCACGCCCACGCCCATCGCGATAAGGGCGTAAACGGGAATCCAGATCAGGATGACGATCGCGCCGATGAGTTTCTTGATGCGTGGGGACATGAGCTCTTGTAGCGCCTCAAACCGTTCCCGTCATCCTGAGGCGCCCGGCGCGCCCCTTCGAGGCTCGCTACGCTCGCGCCTCAGGGTGACGCGCCGGGCCTCGAAGGGTGACTGCCGCGACTAAAACCGCGACGAGGCCAGCTTCACATCGGCCATCGACCAGGCCTTGAGGAACTCGGCGTGCGCCGCGTCCGCTTCCGCCGTCCTGCCCTGCGCGCGCAACGCCTGCTCGAGGCCGAACAGCGCCCAACCGTCGATGCGATGGACCTTGAGGCTGTCGCGATAGACCGCTTCGGCTTCCTTGGGCTTGCGCGCCTGGAGCAGCGCCGCGCCGTAGATATGGCTGACCGGCTCATGCCAGTAGTCCGGCTCCGTGTACGGAATCGCCGCGTACAGGTCATTGGCCTTCTTGAAATGGACGAGCGCCTTCTTGAGATTGCCGCGCTGGCGCGCGATCTCGCCGTCGACGAGCGTCAGGCCCAGCTCCGCCATCTGCGTTCCCGGCACGGGAAATGCATCGATGGAGGCGAACTCCTTCTTTGCGATCATCGCTGCGAGCTTGGCGCGCTCGCTCTTCGCGCGCTTGAAGTCGCGCTTGTTGGCAAGGGCGAAGGCGCGCGCGTAACGATAGATCGCCGTGGTCAGCTTCTGATCGGCCGGCGGCATTTTCATTTTCAGGACATCGTTCCATTTGCCGAAGCGGAGGGCGGTCACGATGGGCACGATGCGATAGAGCTGCACCGGCGGAATCCCCGCCGCCATTGGAACGCCCGCATCCGACGCCGCGATGACGCGCCGCGCGGCGTCGACGGCCGCTTCGTAGCGGCCGAGCATTTCCGACGAGGTCCAGAGGAAGTGGATGTTGTGCGAATAATAGGCGAGGGGATAGAAGCCCTGCGCCTTGCAGGCGGCGATATAGGCTTCGTCCTTCTCCGCCGCGAGCGTGTTGACCTTGACCGCGTCCTCATAGCGGCCGACGCGGAAATAGATGTGCGAGGGCATGTGGACGATGTGGCCGGCCGCCGGCATCAGCGGCTCGAGCTTGTCCGCGGCAGCCTCCGCCCGGTCGGGCGTGTTGGAAGCTTCCACCGCGTGGATATAAAGGTGCAGCGCGCCGGGATGCAGCGGCTCCTTCTGCAGCACCGTCTCCAGCGTCGACACGATCTCCGCGCCGTGACCCTTCGGCGTATCGCCGTCGGCCATCCAGTAGTCCCAGGGCTGGGTGTCCATCATCGACTCCGCGTAAAACACGCCGGCGTCGAGATCGTTCGGGTAGTTGGCCCAGACCTTCGCCATCGCGCCGGCGAAGGCTTCGTCGAGCGGATGACGGTCGTCGCCCGGTTTTTCCGCGTAGCGCGCGGCGAGCGCCTCGATCCAGGCGACTTCTTCCGGAGAGGATTTGGATTCCAGCGACCGCGCCATCTGCACGGCCGCCCAGGCCGGGCCCACCGCATCGGGCTGCATCGGCAGATTGATGTTCGGGCCGAGCGCGAAGGCGACGCCCCACCAGCACATGGCGCAATCGGGGTCCAGCCGCGCCGCTTCGCGGAACGAGCGGATCGCCTCTGCGTGATTGAAGCCGAAGAGCAGGCGAACGCCCTGATCGAAATATTCCTGCGACTTCGGGTTGGACGTCGTGATCGCATGATGGTGATCGCCATAGCCCTCGAACAGCGGCGCGCCCACGCGGTCCGGCACGCCGGCATAGATCGCCGGCATCGGCGGCAGGGTCATCTTCATGGTCATGCCGCCCATGTCGGACGGGTGGTCCTCCATCTTCATGCCGGCCATGTCGCCGGCGGCCAAAGCCGGCGCGGCCGCCAGCAGCGCAGCCGCGGAAATCAGAATTCGCCTCATCTATCCCTCCAATAGCTGAATGCCATTCGTGCTTCGGACAAGCTCATGCTTCGACAAGCTCAGCATGAGGAATTGAGTATATCCTCACCCTGAGCCGGTCGAAGGGTGAGGAAGCGCTTTGCTCTAGAATCGTCACAAAGGGCGGGCTATCACGACGCCATGGCCGGGAATTTAGCAGAGTCGGAAAACATTTTCGCCAGCCGCCGCGCGGTGGGAATCTGGCTACTGACGGTTGCCGCGATCATTATCGCCATGGTGGTTGTCGGCGGGCTGACGCGGCTGACGGGATCGGGACTGTCGATCACCGAGTGGGATCCCATCGTCGGCGCGATTCCGCCGCTCAACGACGCGCAATGGCATGAGGCTTTCGCGAAGTATCAGCAGATCCCGCAATACCGCTTCGAGAACCACGGCATGTCGCTCGAGGCGTTCAAGGGAATCTTCTGGTGGGAATGGGCGCACCGTCTGCTCGGCCGGCTGATCGGATTCGTCTTCTTCGTTCCGTTTCTCTGGTTCGCATGGGTCGGCGCGATCAGGCGCAGCGAATGGCCGCGAATGATCGTTCTCTTCGCGCTTGGCGGGTTGCAGGGATTTGTCGGCTGGTGGATGGTGGAAAGCGGGCTGGAGACGCGCGTCTCGGTTTCGCAATATCGCCTGGCGATCCATCTGGGCGTCGCGATCGTTCTGCTCGGCGCGATCCTGTGGACGGGGCTCGAATATCTCAGACTTCCCTCGCCCCCGCGCAGCGGGGGAGAGGGTCAGGGTGAGGGGGTATCACAGTTTGTTCGCCGCCCCCTCACCCCCGCCCTCTCCCCCGGCGGGGGAGAGGGAGTCGTATTTGCCTTCGCGCTCCTTGCTCTCGTCTACATCCAGATGCTGCTCGGCGCCCTGGTGGCGGGGCTGCACGGCGGGTTGATCTACAACACCTGGCCGTCGATGAACGGCCGCGTCTTTCCCGAGCTCGATTTCACCTGGAGGAGCTTCTTCGAGGACCCGGGCCTTGCGCAATTCGATCACCGCATCGGCGCCTATATTGTGTTCGTCGCCGCGCTCTGGCTGGCGTTCCGGATACGGAGCAAGCGGCCAGGCCCACAGGCCGTGAACGCCGCCGGATTCGTCGCCGGAGTTGCGGTGTTTCAGGTCGCGCTGGGAATCGTCACGCTGCTGACGCAGGCGCCGGTGGGCCTCGCCGCCGCGCATCAGCTCACCGCCGCGCTGCTGTTCTGCGC
>DASZRM010000130.1:0-61825 GCA_035549135.1 Rhizomicrobium sp.
CGCTTCATGTTCGATCTCGGCCTCATCATCGGCGGCGGCACGGCGCAGATTCAGAAGAACATCATCGCCGAACGCGGCCTCGGCATGCCGCGCGAGCCGAAGGGGGCGGGATGATACGCTCTGTCAATTCCCCTCGCCCCCACGCTTGTGGGGGAGAGGGTAAGGGTGAGGGGGCGCCCGAACATCGGGATCAACTTTCGACGCCCCCTCACCCCAGCCCTCTCCCCCGCTTCGCGAGGGAGAGGGAGAAGGACTAGGGATGCAATTCGATCTCTCCCCTGACCAGAAGATGATGCAGGAAAGCATCGGCCGCACGCTCGCGCGCGTGTCGCCGCTCGAAGAAGTGCGCAAGGGCGCAAGCGCATTCGATGCGCTCAAGGAACTGGGCGTGCCAGGCATCCTAATCCCGGAAAGCGAGGGCGGGCTTGGCCTTTCGCTCCTCGATGCGGCGCTGGTCTGCGAGCAACTCGGCCGACACGTTGCGCGCGCGCCGTTCGTGGCAAGCGCGGTGATGGCCCCGATTGCGCTTGAAGGCACGCCCTGGCCGAGAAAACTTGCGCGCGGCGAGATCACCTGCGGTGTCGCCGTCAGCGAACACGCCTCCGGCGCGCGCGACGATGCCGGCATATCGGTCCGGAACCGCAAACTGTCGGGCCGCGCCATGTTCGCGCTCGATGCCGATGGCGCGGACATTCTCGTCGTCGCCGACAGGTTCGGCGACCTGCACCTTGTCAATGCCCGCGATGCCGAGCTTGTCCCGCTCCCGACCATCGACGTCACGCGCTCCGTCGCGCGCGTCGATTTGAGCGCGGTCGAGGCTGAGCCGCTCGGCCACGCCGCGCTCGAGCGCATGATCGACGCCGGCCGCATCGCGCTCGCCGCCGATACGCTGGGCGCGGGCGAGCGCATGCTGGAAAAGGCGGTCGCCTACGCCAAGGAGCGCAAACAATTCGGCCGCGTCATCGGCTCGTTCCAGGCGGTCAAGCACCTGTGCGCGGAGATGGTCGCGGAGCTCGAACCCTGCCGCGCGCTCATCTGGTATGCCGCCCACGCCTTCGACGTCATGCCGGAGAAATCGCGCCTGCTGTCGGCGCAGGCCAAATCGCATGTGAGTGAAGTCGGCCAGTTCGTCGCCCGCACCGCGACCGAGATGCATGGCGGCATGGGCTTCACCGATCTCCTCGGCCTGCACTTCTGGTTCAAGCGCATCGGCTTCAACCGCCAGATTCTCGGCTCCCCCGAACGCGCCCGCCACGACGCCGCAGTGGCGCAGGGATGGGCGGGGAATTGACCGTCTCGCGATCCGCCTCTCCCCTTGAGGGAGGGGTGAAACTTTTGTTGTGTCTCGCCCGTACTAATCACAAAAGGCTGCTATTCTACGGTCCGATTTGGCTGGAGCGCGCCAAGATGTCTTCAACCGATGCGGCGCACGCGCCGGCGACACGCATACCGCCCTGGCTTCGAAGAGCGCTCGGGCTTTCGCCCGAAGGGCCGCACTATTTCTTCCGGCGCCACAGCCCTGTCGCGCGTGCGACGCATTGGGTCAATGCGGTCATCCTGTACGTGATGCTTCTCAGCGGTCTTCAGATATTCAACGCGCATCCTGCCCTCTATTGGGGCGCGTCTTCCAATTTCGAGCATCCGGTCCTTTCCCTCACCGCGCGCGGCTATGACGAAACGGTGACCGAGGGCGTGACGCAGATCGGCTCCCTGAGCTTCGACACTACCGGCGTACTCGGCGCCTCGAAGGTCGACGGCGTGATGACCGCGCGCGGCTTTCCCGACTGGGCGACAATTCCGGGCCCGCAATGGCTCGCCATGGGCCGCCTCTGGCACTTTTTCTTCGCCTGGCTGTTCGTTTTGAACGGGGCCGTCTTCATCGCCTGGGCCTATTGGAGCGGTCATGCGCGGCGGGACCTTTGGCCCACTTTGCGCGACGCGAAACATCTGCCGCGCGAGATCGCGGACCATGCGCTGCTCAGATTCCCGAAGGGTGAAGCGGCCAGGCGGTACAACGGTCTGCAGAAGATGGCCTACAGCTTCATCCTGTTCGTCGTCGCACCCGTAATCATTCTCACCGGCCTTTCCATGTCGCCGACGATGGATGCGGCGTTCCCGTGGCTGCCCTGGATTTTCGGAGGCCGGCAAAGCGCGCGAACGATCCATTTTCTTTGCGCCTTCGCCTTTCTCGGCTTCTTCGTAGTTCACATCGTCATGGTCATCCTGTCGGGCGCATGGAACAATCTGCGTTCGATGGTCACTGGACGCTATGCGATCGAAGGCGAGGATCATGGCTGACACTCGGCGCAATTTCCTCAAGACGGCGCTTGCCGGTTCGGCCGCCCTGTCGCTTTCCGGCTGCCGTTCGCTTTCGGAGCAGCCGTGGGTGGTCAATATATTGGGCGAGGTCGAAAATCTGACCCGCCGCGCGCAGCGCCTCTTCGCCGGCGGCCACGCGCTGGCGCAGGAATTTGCGAAATCCGACATCGCGCCAGTCTTCCGACCCAATGGGACGACCAATCCGACTACGGAGGACTACGCCGCGCACGCCGCAAGGAATTTCGCCGACTGGCGCATCGCCGTGGGCGGTCTGGTGGAGCGTTCGCTGTCGCTGTCGCTGGATGAGTTGCGCGCCTTTCCGGCGCGGACGCAGATCACCCGGCACGACTGCGTGGAAGGCTGGAGCTGCATCGGCGAATGGACCGGCGCGCAGCTCAGCCTTGTGCTGGCGGCGGCGAAACCAAAGCCAGAGGCGCGCTATGTCATGTTCTATTGCGCCGACCCGATGGGCGACCCGCGGGACCGCTCCTCATACTACTACGAGAGCCTCGATCTCCTTGAGGCCACGCACCCCCAAACCCTTCTCGCCTACGAACTCAACGGACGGCCGCTTCCGATCCAGAATGGGGCGCCGGTGCGCCTCAGGGCCGAACGGCAGTTGGGTTACAAAATGGCAAAGTACGTACAGCGCCTTGAACTTGTGGAAAACTTCAACCGGATCAATGGCGGCAAGGGCGGCTATTGGGAAGACCAGGGTTATAGCTGGTATGCTGGAATATAGCCCCGCTTGTCGGGCACGCTGCGCGTCCCAATATTAGCAAAGCAGCGATTCGGCGTTACAGGCGTTTTCAAAACGGATTGCAGCGAGCGAGGGACTCTTGCGACGTATTTTCGTTGTCGTTCTGGCGTTGACGGGCATGGCGCTGTCGGGCTGCGCGGCGACCACCAATCCCGAATCTCTGGCCCAGAACGATCCTTACGAGCCGTCCAACCGGCGCATATTCGCGATGAACCAGACGATCGACCGCAATTTCGCCCGTCCGGTGGCGGTCTTCTACAACCGCGCCGTGCCCGAGCCGCTGCGCGACGGCGTCCACAACATGCTCGCCAACATGGACGAGCCGGTGACCTTCGCCAACGATATCCTGCAGGGCGAAAAGACCCGTTCGCTCGAAACCTTCGGACGCATCGTCATAAACTCCACGCTCGGCGTCGGCGGACTGATCGACATGGCGGCCAAAATGGGCATTCCGCCGCATACGGAGGATTTCGGGCAGACCTTGGGCGTGTACGGCGCCGGCGAAGGGCCTTATTTCGTTGCGCCTCTGCTGGGCCCGGCCCCGCCGCGCGATCTCGGCGGCAGGGTCGTGGACATCTTCTTCGATCCATTCACCTATGCGCGTTTCGACGGCTACAAGACGCTCGGCTATTCGCGCGCCGGGATGGGACTGCTCGACCTGCGCGCCAGAAACGTCAGCACGCTCGACCAGATCGAGCGCACTTCGGTCGATTTCTACGCCACGCAGCGTAGCCTCTATCGCCAGTACCGCAATTCGGAAATCCGCAACGGCGCGCCCGACATCGAGAACCTGCCGGAGCTCTGATCACTCGGCGGCTTCCGGAGCGCCATCGCCCATCAGACCGGCATACCAGCGGTCCCATCCGCGCTTGGCGCGGTTGCGAAAGCGATCGAGATAAAGATAGACCACGGGCGTGGTGTAGAGCGTCAGAATCTGACTGACGACCAGGCCGCCTACGATGGCGATGCCAAGCGGCTGGCGCAGCTCCGAGCCCGTGCCGAAGCCGACGGCCAGCGGCAGGGCCCCGAGAATCGCCGCGAAAGTCGTCATCATGATCGGGCGGAAGCGAAGCAGGCACGCCTTGTAGATCGCCTGGCGCGACGAAAGCCCTTCCTGGCGTTCGGCGATGAGCGCGAAATCGATCATCATGATTGCGTTCTTCTTGACGATGCCGATCAGAAGAATGACCCCGATCAGCGCGAACAGATTGAAATCCATCGTGGGCGCGAAGGTCTTGGCCGCTATCATCAGCGCCAGCACGGCGCCGACGCCCGCCGAAGGAAGCGTGGAGAGGATCGTCAACGGATGCACATAGCTCTCATAGAGGATGCCGAGCACGATGTAGACGGCGACGATCGCCGACAGAATCAAGAGGGGTTCTCCCGAGACCGATTGCTGAAAAAGCCTTGCCGAGCCGGCGAAGGTTCCATGAATCGAGGCCGGCGCATGCGCCGTCGCCATGGCGCGCCGGATCGCCGTCGTCGCTTCGCCGAGCGAGACGCCGCGTGGCAGATTGAAGGAGAAGGTCGAGGCGACGAACGGGCCCTGATGGTTGACCGAGAGCGGCGCGGTTCCAGGCCCGAAGCTCGAAAAAGCCGCGAGCGGGACCATCGTCTCTTGCCGCGTGCTGACGGCCGACCCTGTCGATGCGCCGCCGCGCGCGTTGTTGGCGAGGGCGTTGAGCTGTTGATTCCGCAGCGCGTCCGAGGCTGCGGCGGCGGCCTGCTCCGTCGGCGTCGGCGCCGCGCCGGTCGGCGAAAGGTTGATCGTCCCGGCCACCGCGCCGGTCGCCTGCGTTCCGCTCAGCGCGCCTCCCGATTTGCTGACATAGATGTCCTTGAGCGTTTCCGGGCTCTGCCAGAATTCCGGCGCCACCCCCATCACCACATGATATTGATTGAGATCGTTGTAGATGGTCGAAACCTGGCGCTGGCCGAAGGCGTCGTAGAACGTGTTGTCGATCTGCGAGGTCGAAATGCCGAACCTGGCCGCGGTCGCGCGGTCGATCTTGAGTTCGACTTCGAGCCCCTTGTCCTCGCGGTCGGAATTTACGTCTTCGAGCTCCGGCGCGTCCTCTAGCGCATCGGTGATTTTCGGCGTCCATGTATTGAGCTCATCGAGCGTGTCTGCCTGAAGCGTGTACTGGTAGGCGCCGTTGCCCTGCCGGCCCCCACCGCCCGGAACGCCGCCCGCATTCACCAGGAACAGCCGCGCTCCGGCAACCGACGAAAGCGGCCCGCGGAGCCGATCGATGACCGCGTCGGTCGAAAGCCCTCCGCGCTCGGATTTGGGCTTCAGCTGGACGAACACATTGCCCGAATTGGAGCCGCCGCCGCGCGGTCCGCCGCCGCCCGATCCGGCGAAGCCGACGACATTTTCGACGGCCGGATCTTTGGCGATAATCGAAACGAAGGACGCGAATTTCTTCTGCATGAGCTGGAAGGAGATGCTCTGGTCGGCGCGGATGCCGCCGAATATGTCGCCTGTGTCTTCGCTGGGGAAAAACCCCTTCGGCACGACGATGTAGAGATAGAAATTGAGCGCCACCGCGACCGCCAAGACGAACATGATGAAGCCGGGATTTTCGAGCGCCCAGGAGAGCGTCCGGTCGTATGTCCGAAGTCCCCAGGCGAATGTCCGCTCGGCGGCGCGCAACAGCGCGCCCTCTCCGCGCTGCGGCTTGTGGAGGTTTAGGTTCGCGCACAGCATCGGCGTGGCTGTGAGCGAAACCACAAGCGAGATCAGGACGGCGCTCGAGAGAACGATCGCGAATTCGTTGAAGAAGCGTCCGACCAGGCCGCCCATCAGCGTGATTGGCAGGAACACCGCGATCAACGAAAGACTCATCGACAGAACCGTGAAGCCGACCTCGCGCGCGCCCAAAAGCGCCGCCTTGAGCCGCGGCATGCCGGCCTCGAGATGCCGCATGATGTTCTCGAGCACCACGATGGCGTCGTCGACGACGAAGCCCGTGGCGACTGTTAGCGCCATCAGCGACAAATTGTCGAGCGTGTAGCCCGCGAAATACATGACGCCGAAGGTCCCGAACAGCGACAGCGGCACCGCCACGGAGGGCACCATCGCGGCGCGCCCGTTGCGCAGGAACAGGTAGACGACCAGGATCACGAGCGCGATGGAGATCGCCATCGTCGCCTCGACGTCCTTCACCGAAGCGCGGATGGTCCCGGTCCGGTCGTTCGCGATGAAGAGGCGAATCGATGGCGGGATCGCGGCCTGAAGCGCCGGCAGCGCTTTCTTCACATTGTCGACCGCGTCAATCACGTTCGCGCCGGGCTGGCCGTAAAGGATGACGAGGATCGCCGGCTTGCCGTTGGCCATGCCGATATTGCGCACGTCCTCGACGCCGTCGCCCACCCTGGCGACGTCGGTGAGGCGCACGGCCGCGCCATTGCGGTAGGCGACGATCAGATTGCGGTACTCGTCCGCGTTCAGCGCCTTGTCATTCACCAGCACTTGAAATCGCTTGTCGCCCTCCTCAATCGCGCCCTTCGGCGCGTTGGCGTTTGCGGCGGAAAGCGCGGCGCGAACATCTTCGAGCGCGACGCCATACTTGAACAGAGCGCGCGGATTGAGATCGATGCGAACCGCCGGCAACGACGAGCCGCCGAGCTGGACCTGCCCGATGCCGGGAAGCTGGCTCAGCTTCTGTTGCAGGATGGTGGAGGCCGAATCGTAGATCTGGCCGGGCGTCAGCGTATCGGATGTGAGCGCCAGAATAAGCACCGGCGCGGAGGCCGGATTGATCTTGCGGTAGGTCGGACTGGATTTGAGCGAGGCGGGAAGATCGGCGCGCGCCGCATTGATCGCCGCCTGGACGTCGCGGGCCGCTCCGTCGATGTCGCGATCGAGCCCGAATTGCAGCGTAATTTGGGTCGCCCCGACCGAGCTTCGCGACGTCATCTCGGTCACGTCGGCAATGGTTCCGAGCCGCCGCTCAAGCGGCGTGGCGACGCTTGTCGACATGGTCTCGGGACTAGCCCCCGGAAGAGAAGCGGAGACGAAGATCGTCGGTATGTCGACATTGGGAAGCGAAGCCACCGGCAGCAGGAAGAACGCGCCCACGCCGGCGAGCGCGAGACCGGCCGTCAGAAGCGTCGTGGCGATGGGCCGTTGAATGAAAATCGCCGAGATGCTCATGGCGCGGCGGGCTCCGCGCTGGGGCCGAGCCTGCGGTCGAAGCGGCGGCTCCACCGGTCGAAATAGATGTAGATCACCGGCGTCGTGAACAAGGTCAGCAGCTGGCTGACGAGCAACCCGCCGACGATCGAGACGCCGAGCGGCTGGCGAAGCTCCGACCCAACGCCGGAACCCAGCATCAACGGCAAGGCGGCGAACAGCGCCGCCACGGTCGTCATCATGATCGGCCTGAAGCGCAGAAGCGCCGCCTGACGGATGGCCTCGCGCGCCGACTTGCCCTCGCCGCGCTCGGCCGCCAGGGCGAAATCGATCATCATGATCGCGTTCTTCTTGACGATGCCGATGAGCAGAATGATCCCGATGATTGAGACGACGCCGAGGTCGTCGCCGGCCAGCATCAGGAACAGGAGCGCGCCGACGCCAGCCGACGGGAGCGTCGAAAGGATCGTCACCGGGTGGATGAAGCTCTCATAGAGCACGCCAAGCACGATGTAGACGGCGATGATCGCAGCCAGGATCAGCAGAAGCTCGCTCGACAGCGCGGACCGGAATGCGAGCGCCGCCCCTTCAAATCGCGTGGTGACGCTGGCCGGGACGCCCATGGCGCGCTCCGTCGCCTCGATCGCATCGACCGCGGAGCCGAGCGAATGGCCGTTCGCCACGTCGAAGGAGATCATCGCCGCCGGAAATTGTCCAAGATGGTCGATCTCGAGCGGCGTGGGCTGCACTTCCAGGCGGGCGAAGGCTGAAAGCGGCGTCTGCCCGCCTGTCGCCGATGGCAGGCGGATATCGGAAAGCGACGCCAGCGTGTTCTGCGCCGAAGGATCGGCTTCAAGGATGACGCGGTACTGGTTGGACTGGGTGAAGATGGTCGAGACGATGCGCTGGCCGAACGCGTCGTAGAGCGCATTGTCGATGGTCGCCGCGCTGATGCCGAACCTCGCCGCCGTGTCGCGGTCGACGACGACAGTGGCGGAGAGACCGCGATCGGTGAAATTGGTCGAAACATTTTCGAGCTCGGGCCTGGCGGCGAGCGCCGAAACAAGCTTTGGGACGATCCGGTTCAACGTCGCTGAGCTGGCGCCCTCGAGCGCGAACTGATACTGCGACCGGCTGATCGTCGAATCGATGGTGAGATCCTGGACCGGCTGCAGATAAAGCGAGATGCCCGGAACCTCGCGGGCCGTTCGCGCAAGGCGCCGTAGAGTTTCCGGAAAGCTCGAAGACCGCCGGTCCTTCGCGACGAGATTGATCAGAAAGCGGCCGCTGTTCAGCGTGTTGTTTGAGCCGTCGATTCCGATGAAGGAGGAAAGACTGTCGACGTCCGCATCCCTGAGCAAAGAGCGCGCCAAAGCCTGCTGGCGTTCAGTCATGGCATTGAAGGAGACCGTGGGGCCGGCCTCGGTCACGCCTTGCAGGAGCGCGGTGTCCTGAACCGGAAAGAAGCCCTTCGGGATGACGATATAAAGGATTACGGTAAGCGCTAGCGCGCCCATGGCCACGGCGAGGGTGAGCGGCTGGCGGTCCAGAACCCAGCCGAGCCAGCGGTCGTAGCCGCGGATTAGCCGCTCGAAGTTGGCCTCCGCCATCGCCGCGACGGGCCCCTGGGGCCTGCGTGCGCTCCTGCGGCGCAGAAGCTTGGCGCACAGCATCGGCACCAGCGTCAGCGAAACCACGGCGGAAATCAGGATGGTCACGGCGAGGGTCACCGCAAACTCTCTGAAAAGCCGTCCCACCACTTCCTGCATGAACAGCAGCGGGATCAACACCGCAATCAGCGATACGGTGAGCGAGACGATGGTGAAGCCGATTTCGCCCGCGCCCTTCATCGCCGCGTCGAAGGGCGTTTCGCCCTGTTCGATGTAGCGCGAGATGTTTTCAATCATCACGATCGCGTCGTCGACCACGAAGCCAGATGCGATGGTGAGCGCCATCAATGAGAGGTTATTGAGCGAATAACCGAGAAGATACATCGCGGCGAACGCACCCACTATAGAGAGCGGAACCGAAAGGCTAGGAATGAAGGTCGCCGGCGCGCTGCGCAAGAAGAGATATATGACCAGCACTACCAGGACGACAGCAAGGCCGAGCTCGAACTCCACGTCCGCGACGGATGCGCGGATAGTCGTCGTGCGGTCGGTGAGCACGTTCATCGCGATTGAAGCCGGCAGACCCGCCTCGATCTCCGGCAGGATCGCCTTGATCCCGTCCACGACGGCGATGACATTGGCCCCGGGCTGGCGCTGGACATTGAGCAGTATCGCGGGCGTATCGTTCATCCAGCTCAAAAGCTTCACGTTCTCCGCGCTGTTCTCCACGCTGGCCACGTCGGAGAGCCGCACTGGCGCGCCATTTCGATAGGCCACGATGATGCCGCGGTAATCGTCGATCGATTTGAGCTGATCGTTGGCGTTGATTGTGTAGGAGCGCGACGCGCCGTCGAAATTGCCCTTGGGCGCATTCGAATTGGCGTTCGAAATCGTGGTTCGCAGGTCGTCGAGATTGAGCCCGTAGGCGGCGAGCGCCTGAAGGTTCGCCTTGACGCGGATGGCGGGCCGTTGGCCGCCGTTGATGCTGACGAGTCCGACGCCCGGCAGCTGGGAAATTTTCTGCGCGATTCGGGTGTCGGCGAGGTTCTCCACCTCGGGCAGCGTCATCGCCTTGGAGCTCACCGCAATGGTCAGAATCGGCGCGTCCGCCGGATTGACTTTGGCGTAGATCGGCGGAGCAGGAAGACTCTGGGGCAGAAGATTACTCGCGGCATTGATCGCGGCCTGGACCTGCTGTTCGGCGACGTCGAGACCGAGACTGAGATCGAACTGCAGCGTAATGACCGAAGCTCCGGCGGAGCTGACCGACGACATCTGATTGAGTCCCGGCATCTGTCCGAACTGGCGCTCGAGCGGGGCGGTGACCGTCGTCGTCATGACGTCGGGGCTCGCGCCAGGCAGGAAGGTCTGCACCTGAATCGTCGGATAATCGACTTCGGGCAGCGCCGAGAGCGGCAGGTTGAGATAGGCGGCGAACCCCGCCAGCAGGATCGCGATCATCAGCAGCGAGGTGGCGACCGGCCGCCGGATGAAAGGAGCTGAAGGGTTCATGGGCGAATCATTCGCGCCTGGAGCCGGCCCTGACTAGGTTGCGGCCGCGGGTTCGGGCGTCACCGACCGCGACCCCCAAAAAGACCGCCTCCGCGCCGTCCTTCGCTGCGCCGCCGCTGCGACATCGCGTTCTTGCAGGACTCGCCCAATTCGTCGCGATGTCCGCGCAGACACTGGAAGCGCTCGAAGCCCTCTGCTCCCGGACAGAACTTCCGGATGTCCGCGGCGCAGGCCTTGTTGACAGCGGCGCGGCGTTGGGCGCGCGGATCGGGCGAGGCGGCGGCCGCGCCGGCCGGCGGTTTCGCGCTCGACGCCTTGGGACCGCTCGCAATCGTCACTTCCAGGCCGTCGCTCAGTCGGTCGGCGCCGTCGGTGACCACGCGCTCGCCCGGATTGAGGCCCTTCAGGATCGCGACGCGCTCGCCATCCTGCGGCCCAACCGTGACGGCGCGCATCGCGACGGTGCTGTCCGGCTGCACGACATAGACATAGGTTCCTCCGGCCCCGCGTTCGATCGCAGAAGCCGGCGTCCAGACCTGGTTCTTCATCGTATCGATCAGAAGGCGGACATTGACGAACTGTTGCGGAAAAAGCGCGCCGTCGCGATTGTCGAACAAGGCGCGCATTTTCACCGTGCCAGTCGAGGGATCGATGACGTTGTCGACCGTGGCCAGCGTTCCGTCGGCGAGCTTAGCCGTCTGGCCGCGGTCGAAGGCGGCGACGGACAGCGTCGCGCCCGCGCGCAGGCGCGCCATGACTCGACCGATATCGTCCTCCGGCAGCGCGAACATAACGGAGATCGGCTCAAGCTGTGTGATGACGACGACGCCATTTGTCTGTCCGGCCTGAACGAGATTGCCGACATCCACCTGGCGCAATCCCGCGCGCCCGTCGACCGGCGCGCGTATCTTCGTGTAGCCGAGGTTGATGGCTGCGGCCTCGACTGCGGCGCGATCCGATTTCACGGTGGCTGCGCTGGAACGCACCAACGCTTCCTGCGTCGCCAGCGCCTGCTGCGACGTTGCCTGCTTCGCGAAGAGGTCCTGTTGCCGCTTGAGGTCGAGTTTTGCGTTGGCGAGCGTGGCGCGGTCGCGCTCCAGCTGGCCCAGCGCCTGATCGTAGGCGGCCTTGTAGGGGCGTGGGTCGATCTCGGCCAGGACATCGCCGGCCTTGACCATCTGGCCCTCCTCGAAGTCCATCTTGAGGATCTGGCCGCTGATTTGCGGGCGCACCGTCACGGTGGCGAGCGGCGTCACCGTGCCGAGCGCGTTCAAGGTGACGTGTATGTCTCCCGTTGCAGCCTTGACCGCGCCTACCGGCATCGGTCCGCCGAATCCGCCGCGGCCCATGCGCGGCGCCTGCTCGCCGGGACGGATAGCCCAGATCAGCAGCGCCAGCAGAACAAGACCGATCGCCGCCCAGAAGACGCGGGAGCCGCCGGGCACGCGCGCGGCGCTCCAGCGCGTGACTCTCTGCGCATAGGCGCCCATTTGCGCAAGCGCCGGACGCGCCGCGCCCTTCGCCTGATCGAAGGCCGCTTCGAACCAGTTCTTTTGCGTGCCTTGGCCGCTCATCGCGCCTTCAACGTGCGAATGCGCCTCAGTCCGTCAGTCTAGCGCAACGAAGAGAGGCCGAGCGCCATCTAGCAAACGCGGCGAGCCGAAATATGTCGAATTTGTCGCGACCGAAGGCGCGCGCCCAACGAACGGAACGACAACGTCAGGGGTTGGCGGGCTGCGCCGGCTCCTGCGGCTTGGGACTGGCCGCTTTCTGTCGCGCCAACTCGACCATCGCCGCGCGAGCCTGATCGAAACCGCCGAGCGGCACGCTGATGTCGACCGGCTTTCCACGGAAGAAGACCACGTGGATCTTCATGGTCTTCTGGCCCTTGAGCTTGTCGACCACCGGCGTCGCGCCGGCGACCGCAATGAAGCAGCCGATGCGATCGCAATGATGGTAGGGAAGCGTGGGCGAGGAGTAGCTGCCAGCGATGACATTTGCGCCCTTGGAAAGATCCACGTCGAGCGGAACGATGAACTGCATGAGATATTCGTCGCGCATCGGCACATAGACTACCGACACGCTCGCAGCGAGCTGCTTGCTCTTCTTGAACGCGATGGCCTCCCACGCGTCGCACGGCGCCGGAGTCGACACCGGATAACAGCGAACATCCCAGCCGCCGAACGTCTTCATGATCGTGGGTCCGACGGGCTTTTTCGCGGCTTGCGGCTGGGCGGGCTGCGAGTCGCTCTGAGCCAGCGCCGGGATCGCGCCGAACGCGGCGACGGCGAGCGCGGCGAGCGCGCCGCGAAGGAAAAGCTTGGGGGCCATCGCGTTCATGTCCACAATCTCCGCCACCAGGAATGGCGCTTGGCTTCGGTGTTGTCGAGCGCGCGGATCGCGTCGGCATAGCCGCGCAAGGAAAGCGGCAGGGTCGCGCTTTTGCCGTTCTGGGAGACGGTGACCACGACGGCTACGGATTTGGCGGAAGCGAACGAGGCCAGGAGCTTGTCGTCGAGCGGCGCGAAGGCGAAGCAGCCCAGCGGCGAACAGGTCGAATAGGCGAAGGTCTTCGTGTCGTCGCCGAACTGAAGTCCGACGCCGGGCGGAATGAGCACCGTCAACGGTACCTTGATGACAAGCATCCGCTTGCCCTGGTCGCGCTCGAGCGAAAGCTGGGCGAGCTGCAGACCAGAACGATTGTCAACGAGCTCGGTGGCCAGCTGGCACGACCCCTTGGGATCGGCGTCGGACGGGCAGGCCAGGCGCCAGTCCTGGTACATCGACATGTGGAAGACGTTCTCGCCCTGGCCGAGGCCGCGGCCGATCCAGCCGGCGGCCGCGCCCACGATCAGCGCGCCGAGCGCGATGCCGCCGCGCCCCAGCCAGTTTCTCATCCGATCCGTCATGACGGGCTTCGATTCGTTTTCGCGGTGGGGGCCGGCGAATATTGCCAGCTTCTAGGGATTTGCGGGCGCAACGCCTAACGCATCTCAACCGCCAAACACAATGAAATAATTTGTAGAAAGGTTACCGCCCATACCGGCGCCGCCCGTTTCGCCGGTGGCGCAGGGAAATTCCGAAGTGGGCCAACGCGTTACCGCGCGACGACAAGACCTGAGCGCTTCCCCGTCGCGGCCGCGAAACGGGCGATGGCCTGGGCCTCTAATCCTGAAGGCGCCCCGCCGCGCGTCACGATGAGCATCACGTCGCACAATGTCGAAGCCGCCCGCGCCTCTGCCTCTGACGAGAGGGCGGGCGCGTCGATGATCACGACGTCCAGGCTGCGACGGAGCCGCCCGACGAGCTCCGCCATCCGTCGTGACGACAGGACCGCGGCCGGATCGCGAGGGGTCCAGGTCGCCGCCAGCACCGAGGCGTTCGAGCGCGCGTCGCGCCGGAGCGCGGACGAGAGCGGCGCGGCGCCGTTCAGCGTTTCGATCAGGCCCGGCCCCGCCCGGCAGGCGCGCATGACCCGCGCCGAAAGCGGCCGCCTCAGGTCCGCGTCGATGACGGCCGCCCGCAGCCCGGCGCGCGCGGCGGCTCGGGCGAGCGAGACGGCGAGCACCGTCTTGGCGCCGCCTTCGGGATTGGTCACCGCGACGACAACGCATCGCCCGGCGCCGGTCGCCCGCAAGCGGTCCAGGAGCGCGCGCATTCTCTGGGCGAAGGCCGATCTCGGCTGGTCGAGCGCCGCATCGACCGCGCCTTCCGCGAAAACGCCGTTGAATTCGGCGACCAGGCGCGGGATCGACCGGGCTGCGCGGTTGGCGAGGCCGTCCGCCGCCGCAGACTGGCTCCGAAAGGCCAAAGCCGGCTCGACCCGCTGCGTCCCGGCATCCTCGTCCCGTCCGAGCAGCATTGCCACGAGAAGTCCGGCGAGAACGCCGAGGGGAACCGACAGGGCGAGAATGAGACTGTGCGGAAGCCCTGAGACGCGGACAGCCTCACGCGCATAAGACACCACGCGCGCGCGGGGTTGCGTTGGAGCATCGCTCCGGGACTCTCCTTGACGCGCGAGCGCGGATTCGTAGGCCCTGCGCGAGGACCTTGCCTTGGCGTTCAGCGCAGCCAGCCCTGCGTGGGCGCGCCTTTCGGCGTCGGCTTGCCGCCGGGCGCCGGCGAGGCTTTGCTCGAGCGCCGCAACCTCGGCACGCGCTGCGAAGACGGCGTTGGAAACGACGTCGGTTGCGGGCGGTTTCGCAGCGTCCGCGCCGCTCCTGTGCGTCCGATCCTCGACGGCTTGTTTTCCCGCAAGCTCGGCCCGCGCCAACACCAGCTGGGCGGCGATGGCCTCGACCTGACGCAAGGCGAATTCCGATCCGTATACGGATAATTCGTCGACATGTTGGGCGCGGTAGCGCCGCAGCGCGGCCTGGTCCGCGCGCATCCGCTCGCCGAGGCGGTCAAGTTCGGCCTGAGAGGGGCGTGGCGCCGGAGCAGGGTTTGCGCGCATGTCCTCGCCTCGCGCTGCGACATAGGCGTCCGCAAAGGCATTGACGATCGACACGGACTTTGCCGCCTCGTCGGTCGCGAGCGAAAATTCGACGACCGAGTTGGCGCGTCGCCGGACCAAGAGATGGGCGAGGACGGCGTCGACGATTGCCTCGCGCAGCGCCTCGGACGGCCGAAGACTGGAATTCAATCGATCGGCGGACTCGCCGTCTAAGTCGCGATTGAACTGGGGATCGTCATAGAGCGCGAGCGCGCCGATGGCGCCGGTCGCCGCCTGGCGCAGACGGAGCGGCTGCGCAGGCGAATTGTCGGCGACCGTGGCGCTCGCCGAATAGGACGTGCGCGCAAAGCGCAGACCGAAGAACGCTAGCGCGACGACCAGCAGCGCCACTGCGCCGACCAGCATCCAGCGGCTGTTACGCATCGCCGGCCCCTAGACCCGCGTAAGCGAGGCCAGACCGGTTGAATAAGGCGGAAAACATGCGCATTTCGCCCTGCGCCCTCGGCGGCGGAAAGCCGTTTCTTGGCGCGCGTTAACGGTCTAGCGCGGGAGCGGCTGACGAATGGTTAACGTCTGGAAACCCTAAAATCTGGCGCTTTTCCTACGAGTTGGAGCGCCGTCGGCGAGAGCGGCCCGGCGCCCCGGGCATTGCCTATCTCGCGCGCGCCGGTGCGGCGCCGCGGCGAAAAACACGCATTTGTGATGATGCTGCGCGACTCCCGTCTCGTTTGCAGCCATCGCTCGCGCGCACAGCCGCCATGTCGAAAATTGGAGTCTTTGCGCGCAGACGTTGGGTCAAGCGCGCGCCTTCCGCAGCGTCTCCTGACTATCACTGCGATTCGCTGCAGCGATATTTCGTGCGCTCGCAGCAACGTTGCGCGGCGACGGCCCCAAACGACAGAGATGGACAATCGAGTCCGCCCAGACCAATATGCGTCGACCGCAACACGGAATTCTGAAGCATGGCACGCAACACGACGGAAGAGGGACCTCATCCTCTGGATATTGCCCTGGGATCTCGGGTCCGCCTGCGCCGCAAGGAGCTCGGACTTTCTCAGGACCAACTCGCGCGGGCCGTAGGCATTACCTTTCAACAGGTGCAGAAATACGAGCATGGCGCCAATCGCATAAGCTTTTCGCGCCTGGCCGAGATCGCGGACGCGCTCGATTGCAGCGTCTCCGACCTCATCGGCAATCTGGACAAATCGAAGTCATCGGGATCGTTCTCGCGGCAGGTCGCCTATCTCGCCGAACCGGGCGCCAGCGATCTTCTTGAAGCCTACGCGAGCATCGATTCGCCGAAGCGCCGCCGCGCCATCCTCAATCTGGCGCGCCAACTCGCAAACGACCAGGGGGAGACGGCCCGCCCGGCGTCCAAGCGCAAAGAGTCTGCGCGCGCCTGACTAGGAGCTCCGCCGGCGCCGCCAGCCAAGGGATCGGGCGATGAAGCTTGCGACCTTTGTCGCCAGCGGAACGAGGCGCGTTGGACTCTTGGCCGAGGATGGGCTCATCGATCTGTCCATTGCGCGACCAGGCCTGCCGCGCGACATGATCGGCCTGATCGCGGCGTGGCCCGAGGCCGAGCCCCAGCTGCGCGCGATCGCCGGCGATGCGCCGCATCTGCCTCTCAGGCAGGCGCGCCTGGTCGCCCCCATACCGCGGCCGGGCAAGATTCTCGCCATCGGCCTCAACTACGCCGATCATATCGCCGAAAGCGGACAGGCCCGCCCTGAACGCCAGATTTGGTTCTCAAAAGCGCCGAGCGCGGTCAATGGGCCCTTCGACCCGATCGTCATCCCGCGCGTCTCCGACGAAGTCGATTACGAGGCTGAGTTGGTCGCCGTCATTGGAAGGCGCTGCCGCCATGTTTCTCGCTCAGACGCCCCGCGCGCCATCTTCGGCTTTGCGGCGGGCAATGACGTCAGCGTGCGGGACTGGCAGTTCAGCACCTCTCAATGGATCCTCGGCAAGTCATTCGACACCCATGCCCCGTTTGGCCCCTGGATCGTGACCGCCGACGAGATAGGCGACCCGCACACCCTTGGACTGCGCGCGTTCGTAAACGGCGAGATACGCCAGAATTCCAACACCAAGAACATGGTGTTTGACGTTTTCGACCAGGTCGCCCATTTGAGCCAGGTTATGACGCTTGAGCCCGGAGACACGATATTCACCGGCACCCCCGGCGGCGTAGGCATGGCCTTCAGGCCCCCCCGCTACCTGAAAGCGGGAGACAGGGTGCGCGTCGAAATCGACCGGATCGGCGCTTTGGAAGCGCAAATCATGGCGGAATCGGCCGACCCGGGCTGACCCCGACTTGGGCTGGCCATTTCGCCGCCCCAAATCCGCCGCCGCGTCGTATATAGTCCGCCGGTTTTGCGCAAAGCCGATCCATGACCAAAAAGCCGATCTTTTTCGACGCCACCGGCCGGCGCGCCGCGCGAATCTCGGTGCTTGGCTGGATCGCCGCGGTCATCAGCACGGCGCTCGGGATCGCTTTCATAGCGAGCCTCTTCGTCGCTCCGCCCATGCAACGCGTGAGCTTCACCACAAGGCTCACCGCCATCCATCTGCCCGAACTTGAGAAGAAGGCGACGGACCCGGGCCTGCTCAAATCGGCCGCGCGGCTTGCGGCCGAAGCGCGCGCCAGTCGCGCCGCCAGATCTCGCGCGCGGCGCCTTCGCATCGCGCGCAACTTTCCGGCGCATGTCTTTCCGGCCGCGCTCATGCCGCCGAAAGGCCATTCGCTCTCCATCGCCTTCTATGAGGCCTATGAGGAGGCGAGCTACCCTGCCCTCAAGCGCGCGCTGCCGCACATTGACTGGGTGATCCCCAACTGGCTGAGCCTCAAGGGACCCAGCATGGCTCTCAAGACGATGGTCGACCGGCGCGTGGTGGCGCTGGCGCGCGGCCGCAAGCCCGCGGTGACCGTCGTGCCCATGCTGCAGAATATCGAGAACGGCGACTGGAACGGCGAGGCCCTCGCCAAGCTTTTGGCCGACCCGGCGAGACGCAAAACCCTGCTTGACCGGCTCGTCTCCTATCTCGCCGTGCACCGCTTCCCCGGTCTCGCCATCGACTTCGAAAATCTTCCGGTGTCGGCGCAAAAAAATCTCGAGACGTTTCTGGCCGACATGTCGGAGGCCTTCGCGCCCCACAACTGGATCATCGTCCAGGCCGTTCCCTTCGACGACGACACTTGGCCCTACGAGGATTTCGCCAACATCGTCGACTACACGCTGCTGATGGCCTATGACGAGCACGACGACGCCGACGAGCCGGGCAGCATCGCTGGGCAGCCCTGGTTCGTGAAGACCCTGGCGGAACGCATGCGCGTGCTCGATCCGCAATCCACGATCGTCGGCATCGGCAATTACGGTTACGACTGGCACGGAAACAAATACGCCGACACGCTGAACTTCGCCGACGCGGTGCTGGCGGCGCGCGATTCGGACGCCGACATCGATTTCGACAACGCCACGGGCAACGCTCATTTCTCTTATATGGAGAACGACAAATCGCGCCATGAGGTGTGGTTCCTCGACGCGGTGACGGCCTTCAATCAGATCCACGCCGCCGACGCCTATCGGCCCGCCGGCTACGCGCTGTGGAAACTCGGCAGCGAGGACCCATCGGTCTGGCCGCTGATGGGACGGCGATACGGCGCGCCGGCCCCGGACAGCCTTCGCCGCATACCGGTGAGCCAGGACGTCGACTTCGAGGGCGCTGGCGAAATTCTGCGGGTCGAATCTCATCCCACGCCTGGAGCGCGCGAGTTCGAGGTCGACAAGGACACCGGCCAGATCACCGATGAACGCTACACCACCATTCCGACGAGCTATGTGATTCAGAGCGTCGGCGCGATTCCCCATAAGGTGGCGCTGACCTTCGACGACGGGCCGGACCCGGAGTGGACGCCGCAGATTCTCGACATTCTGAGCGCCAAGCATGTCCGCGCCACCTTCTTCGTGATCGGAGAGAACGCCGAGGCCAATCCAGATCTCGTCGAACGCATCCTGCGAGAAGGGCACGAATTGGGGAACCACACGTTCACGCACCCCAATCTCGCCGATACGCCGGACGAAGGCGTGGCGCTCGAGCTGAACGCGACACAGCGGCTCGTAGAAGCGCTGACGGGGCGCTCCATGCGCCTTTTCCGTCCCCCCTATCTGGGCGACGCGGAGCCATCCGCCGCGGACGAGATCGAGCCGGTCGAGATCGCGCAGAAGCTCGGCTATATCACGGTCGGCGAGCACGTCGACACGGAAGACTGGCAGCTGCCCTCGCCCGCCACGATGATCAAGACCTCGATGGCCGAGATCAACAGCCCCAATCCCGAGCTCCGCGGCAACATCATCCTGTTGCACGATTCCGGCGGCGACCGCTCGCGCACCGTCGCCGTGCTGGGTCCGCTGATCGACCGGCTGCGCGCCGAGGGCTATTCGCTGGTGCCGGTATCTGAGCTCGCCGGGCTCTCGCGCGACCAGGCGATGCCGCCTCTGTCGCCGACGATCGCGCTGATGACCGACCGCGTGGTATTCCTGACGCTGAGCTATCTCGGACTTGCCTTTTACTATCTGTTCCTGATCGCCATCGCCCTTGGCGTGGCGCGGCTCATCGTTCTCGGGGCGCTGGCGTACCTGAACCGGATAAGGAGCGCGCGCCAGACGCCGCCGGCCCCCGCGCCGGAGAAATTGCCGGTCTCCGTGCTGATCCCCGCCTATAACGAAGAGGTGGTCATCGTAAAGACGGTCGAGCGCATCCTCGCGAGCGACTATCCTGGCCTCGAAGTGATCGTGGTCGACGACGGCTCGCGCGACCACACCTTCAAGGTGCTCCAGTCGCGTTTCGGCGACGATCCGCGCGTGCGCGTGATTGCGACGGCGAACGGCGGGAAGGCCGTGGCGCTCAATATCGGCCTTTCCTGGGCGCGGGGCGAGGTGATCGTGGCGCTCGATGCGGACACGCTGTTCCAACGCGACACGATTTCCCGGCTGGCGCGCTGGTTCGCGGACGACGTCGTCGGCGCGGTCGCCGGCAACGCCAAGGTCGGCAACCGCATCAACATGATCACGCGCTGGCAGGCGCTCGAATACATCGTTGCGCAAAACCTTGAGCGCCGCGCGCTGGCGGCGCTCGGAACGCTCACCGTCGTCCCCGGCGCGGTCGGCGCCTGGCGACGGTCGGTGCTGCTGAAGCTCGGCGGCTTTCCGCTCGACACGCTGGCCGAAGATCAGGACCTGACCATCGCCGTGCAACGCGCAGGCTTCCGCGTACTATTCGACGGAACGGCGATCGCGCGCACCGAAGCGCCGGCGAGCTTCCGAGGCCTGGCGCGACAACGCTTCCGCTGGGCGTATGGCACGCTGCAATGTCTGTGGAAATACCGCGACGTGACCGGCAACCCGCGCCACGGCGCCCTTGGACTTGTGGCGCTGCCGCAGGTCTGGCTGTTCCAGATTGCGCTGTCGGCGCTGGCCCCGCTGGTCGATCTGTCCTTCATCTGGCAGATCATCGGCGCGATTCTCAACTACATGCAGCATGGCGCTGAATTCAACCCCGCCAACGTGCGCAAGATCGCGATCTACTACTGCGTCTTCATGGTGGTCGATCTTCTTGCCGCTATCGTGGGCTTCCTGATGGAGAAACGCGAGGATTGGAGTCTGTTGTGGTGGCTGATGTTGCAGCGCTTCGGCTATCGTCAGCTCATGTATTACGTGGTCGTGCGCTCCATCTTCGCGGCGCTTCGCGGCCCGTTCGTCGGTTGGGGCAAGCTCGAGCGGGCCGGAACGGTGAAGGCCGAAGCGGTCTAGCGCCCGGGAACGTATATGATCCCGTTATCGTCGGACCGGCCGACGCGATAGGCGCCGCGAAACGCCCTGCGCACGCGGGCGGTCATGGCGACGCCAGACTGGGAATCAAATTGCGCCGCCGAATAGCGCTGCGCCGCGACCTGCGCGGCGAAGACTTCATCGTCACGCGCGCCGGTCGCGAAGGCCTGACCGAGATTGAACAAATCCGCCGCTTCCGGCTTGCCGGCCCAGTAGCAGAGCGCCAGTTCCTCGCAAATCGCCGGGCCGTCCTGCGCGCGGAGAAAGGCGATGTCGCCAGCGGCGATTTCACGCTCCGCTGAGAGCGGGCGAAACCAGAAGTCGCGTTCGAGCCAGGACGCATCCCAATTGAGCGCAAGTCCGCAGACCAGCGGCACGACATAGGCAAGCTCTGCGGCGGCGCGAAGTCCGGCTTTCGCGCCCATCGCCTCAAGCGCGAGGCCCTGCCCCAAGCTGAGCGCGATCGCCGCATCGAACCAGATGTTTGCGTCAACGCCGGCGCCGCCGGCGAAAACGCCGGCTATAGCGACGGACGCGAGCGCGTAGAGCGCACAGAGAACGACGTGGCTGTCGCGGCGGCGCAGCCACAAGAGCGCCGCAAGGCTGAGAAGAGGGATTTCGCTCCACAGGAGCCAGCGCCGCAAGTTCCCCGCCAGCAACGTCGCCGACCAGAGGCGCGCGGAGGCCAAATGCTCGAGCAGTCCCGCGCCATGAACAAGCCTGAATGCGAGAAGCCCGGCAACCGCAAAACTCACGCCGGACGTCGCGAACCAGACAGCGCTGCGCCGATCGAAGAGAAGAAGCCAGACCGTGAGCGCCAGCGGCTCGGCGACGAGATTGTGCTTGATGAAGCCGGCGAGCGTCATCAGAAGCGCGGCGGCGATAGCGGATGCCGGCGTCCGCGGCGCGCGCAGCAGAACGACGAGACCGGCGAGCCCAATCGCATGGCCGAGGAGCTGCGGATCGTTCATGCCCACATAGTCGCTGAACGCGAGCAGCCCGCCGACAAAGACCAGGGCGGCGAACAAGCGAGCGGACGCGCCGGCGCCCATCAGCCCCAGGCAGACTTGGATCTCCGCGGCGACTGCGAGAGTGGCCAGGAAAGAGACGATCCTTCCCGCCATGACATAATCTCCGATCGCTCCGCCAAGCACGCCCACAACATAAAAAGACAGCGGCGGATAGTTGTTGAACAGAAGGCTGTCGTGGGGCGGATAGAGCGGGCCTCCCGTCATCGCGGCCAGTGCGCGGTAAGCGTTCCAGCCCTCGTTTGGGTCGAATGAGACGCGAAGAGGCAACGTCGCCGCGACGCGCGCAAGGCAGGCCGCGCACGCCAGCGCCAGGAGCAACGTAACGGCTGCTCCCACGATCCTCGCCGCCCTCATCGTCGACAACGAGAATCGGGCTGTATGTCGTAGAGCGAAAAGAAGCTGCCCGCATGGCGCAGCTTGAGCACGGGCGGAATCGCGCTGCGCGGTCCGCCCAGATGCACCACGACCGCCACGTCGAAATGACATTGAAATTTCATCAGATAGGGAAAGACATTGGCGATGTCCTCGTCTTCGTCGATCTGGCTTGCGGCAAGGTCTTCGAGCTCGTCGATGTCCGGCGGCGAGCCTTGCTCCGCCGAAGCCGCCGCGATGGGTTGATAGGCGCCGCTCAGCCGCACGACATGCTGGTCGGCGGTCGTGAAGAGGAGCGGCGTGAACGCGCCCGGATCGATAATCGCGAACTCCGCCATGTGCCAATAAGGCTGGTCGGAGCGGTAACCGATTGCGTCGCCGTCAAGAACGGTCAGGAGCCTCAGGCCGGGCGGCAGGCTCCGCGCGGCGCTCCGAAATTCGGCGAATTGGAGATCGGTTCTCATCCAGTCCTTCGCCAGAATGACAGCGTTGGCGGCGAGAACGAGTCCGGCCGAGGCCGCGAATGCGGCGAGCAGCCTCCGGTCCAGGCGAAATTCCGAGGAGGCGAATGCGAGCGCGCCGACCGCGGCCGGCAGGCGCAAATCGATGCCCCACCCGCCCATCGCCCACTCGGGCGCAAAGATCGCTCCCAAGGCCAGAACGCCCAGCGGCAGGAGCATGCGCGGATTGAGGCGCACCCATCCGCGCCACAAACCGGCGACGAGGAAGATCGCCAGCGTCGCTAGCAGGACATAGGACGGATTGTCGTAGGTCATCTGGATCGCGGCGTCGATGCGATCGAGCGCGCGGTCCCAGAGATTAAAGGTGAAGCTGCGATCGGCTCCTTGCGGCTTGAAGAAGAACAGAACGATCGAAGGGAGAAACACGGAGAAAATCGCGCCAAGCCGGCGCAGCGCCGCATCGAACGAAGGCTTCCTCAACAGCCCGTCCAGCTCGTAACAGCCGACCAGAAGCAGCAGCATCGCCGCGGCGAAAAGATGGCAGAAATAAATGGCCGTAGCCGCGAGCGCGAAGAGCATGAGCGGCGCGGGCGCGCGCCGCTCCTCGCTTGCGATCCATGCGGCGAGAAACAAGAACGCCGCGCCGGCCGCAAAATCGTAATTCAGAAAGCCCCAGGTGAGATTGGCGTTATAGGCGAAAAAGGCGGCGAAGAGCGCCTCCGCGCCGGCGCGCCCGAAAAGCGCTCGGCGAACGAAGGCTGGGCCCAGAACCCACATTGCGATGGCCGCGGCGACGAAGAGCCGCGCCGCGAGCTCCAATCCCAAGAGTTTCGCCAGCGCCGGCACGATGATCTCGCCCCCGAGATTGGGAATGAGCGCCCAATGGATGTGATAGAACTTCGATACCGACGCCGCCTTTGCGCCGGTTTCGATCAGATGGTAGCTCGCAAGATGGGCGGGATAATCCGGCATCGCCGGCGCTTGCGCCAGAAGCGCGGGCAGCGCCATAACCGCCGCAGCGGCGGCCGCGGCCACGAGGCTCCAGTCCGTCCCCGAGGGCCGTCTGAAATCGCCTTTTGTCCCCTCCATCGCGCTCACAGAGATAACCGCACAAGGAGCGCTTGGAAAGCCGCGGGGCCGGTCAATACCGGCGCGCGCGTCGCTCGATCGGCCCATCCGCCGTGAGCGCGATATGGGTGAGCGTCTGCTCGTCGTGGTTCATCCGCCAGGAGAGCAGTTTCTGGGCGTATTCGAGCACGAGCGGCAGATAGGCCGGGTCCTGCGCGCGATCCTCGAATTCGCAAGGATCGCGCTCGAGGTCGAAGAACAGAGGCGGAAGTTTGGTGAAGTGAACGTATTTGTAGCGCTCGCCGCGCACAACGTTCATGGCGCATTGGTGGAGAGTCAAATCGAGTCGCTTTTCCGCTGCCTCGTCGGCGGGGTCGCGAAAATCGTATTCCCAATGCGCTTCGCCGCGCCAGTTGGCCGGCGCGCCTAGGCCCTCGAGAAACGGACGCAGCGAAAGCCCATCGCACTGAACCGGACTCTCTAGCCCCAGATAGTCGAGCAGCGTGGGCATGATATCGACGTTCTCGGTGAAGCGGTCCACCATCGCGCCGCGCGCGCCGTCGGCCGCGGGACCTGGATCGCGGACAATCAGGGGAATGCGGTATGAGGCGTCGAAATAGCCGCATTTGCCAAGCAGCCAGTGATCGCCCATTTGTTCGCCGTGGTCGGAAGTGAAGACGATGAGCGTGTCGTTGTAACGGCCGATCTGCTTCAGCGTCGCCACAATTCGGCCTATGGCGGCGTCGACTTCGCTCATCAAGCCGAAATAAACGGCCTTGAGCCTTCTTAACTTCCTCTCGTCCGGCGGCGCGCGAAACAGCTTGCGGGACAATTGATGGGCGAGCCAGGGATGCTGCGCCGCTTCGTCCTCCGGCCTCGGCTTGCGCGCAAATCCCGGAACCAGGCCCGGATCGTAAAGCGCGTTGTAGGGCTCCGGCGCAATGAAGGGCGGATGCGGGCGCAGGATTGAAAGATGGACGGCGAAAGGAGCGCGCGCGCCGCGGAGATAGTCGATGCAGCGGTCGACGAGGAAGGACGTGTCGTCGGCCTCGAGCGGATAGGAAAGCGGCTTCGGCGCAGGCGCTCCGCCCTCCCAGTCCGGCCCAGATGCGCGCATCCCGTAGGCATAACGGATATCTGGCGGGACAACGTAGCCCTTGGCCGCGAGCCAATCCGTCCATGCGCTGGGGCGCTCGCCCATCATCACGATGGGACGGATTCCCGGCAGCGGACCCTCATAGGTGCGAAGCCAGGGGTCGTCGGCCTCCACCCCGCGCGGGTCGACGCTAGTGTCGGTGTAGCCGAACAGTACGGGATCGTAGCCAGCCCCACGCAGTTCCTTCGCCCAGTTGGTGTGCCGCGCGTCGAGCGGCGTTCCGTTCGTGCCCGACCGGTGATTCTGAAGATACATGCCCGTGTGCAAAGAGGCGCGCGAGGGACCGCAGGGCGCCGCATTGGCGAAATGCCGGCGAAACAAGACCCCGTCGCGCGCCAGCGCGTCCAGATTGGGGGTGCTCAGGATGGGGTGACCGAGCGCCGAAAGACATTCGCCGCGCCATTGATCCGCCGTGATGAAGAGAAGGTTAAGAGGGGCCATCGCTGCGGCATCATATCGGCTGGCCGAGAGAAACTCACCGGCCATCCTTGTGTTAGGCTTTCGTGCCAAACGCCGGAGCGAGCCATGCAAGTGGGAATGATCGGCCTTGGGCGGATGGGGGCCAATCTGTCGAGACGCCTGATGCGTGGCGGTCACGCCTGCGTCGTCTATGACCGCGATCCCGCCCCCGCAGCCGCGCTGGCGAAGGAAGGCGCCGTGGCGGCCAAGGACCTCGCCGATCTCGTGGCCAGGCTCGAAAAGCCCCGCGCCGCCTGGATCATGCTGCCGGCGGGCGCAGTCACGGAGGGAAGCGTCTCGGCGTTGTCGGACTTGATGGAACCGGGCGATGTCGTCATCGACGGCGGCAACTCCCACTACAAGGACGACATCCGGCGCGCCGAAACCCTGAAGTCCCGAGGCCTTCACTACATCGATTGCGGCACCAGCGGCGGAGTGTGGGGACTGGAGCGCGGCTATTGCCTGATGATCGGCGGCGAGAAAAATATCGTCGACCGGCTCGACCCGATTTTCGCCACGCTCGCGCCCGGCGAAGGCGGCGTCACGCCATCTCCCGGCCGCAACGCCAAGACCGATCGCGCCGCGCGGGGCTATGTCCATTGTGGGCCAAACGGGGCGGGGCATTTCGTCAAGATGGTCCACAACGGAATCGAATACGGCATGATGCAGGCCTTCGCCGAAGGCTTCGACATCCTTAGGCATGCCAGCGACGACAGCCTGCCGGAAAACCGCCGGTTTGCGCTCAATCTGGCGGATATTTCGGAAGTCTGGAGGCGCGGCAGCGTGATCCAATCCTGGCTGCTCGACCTGACGGCGGCGGCGCTCAACGAGGACCCGGCGCTCTCGGCCTATTCTGGCTATGTCGAGGACTCGGGCGAAGGCCGTTGGACGATCGAGGCGGCGATCGAGGAGGCGACGCCGGCGGACGTCCTCGCCGCCTCCCTATTCTCCCGCTTCCGCTCGCGCGAACGCGACCGGTTCGCCGACAAGCTCCTGTCGGCTATGCGCCATGGTTTCGGTGGACATGTGGAGCCGAAGGCGCAGCCGTGAGCGCTAAACCCCGGTTTCAGATCTTTCCGGATCCTGAGGCGCTCGCCGCACGCGTTGCGCGCTGGCTCGTCAAGCTGGCGCGCGCCAAGACCGGAAATTTCGCCATTGCGCTCTCCGGCGGATCCACGCCGCGGCTGCTGTACCAAGCCTTGGCGGCGCCGCCCCATCTCAAGTCGTTCCCGTGGGACCGCGTCCATTGGTTCTGGGGCGACGAGCGCTTCGTCCCGCGCGACGATCCGATGAGCAATTTCAAGATGGCCTGGGACGCCATGCTCTCGCGCGCACCGGCGCCCTCCTCGCACATCCATGCGGTGGACACGGGCGCGTCGAGCGTGGCGCAGGCGGCGCTGCTCTATGAGCGCGATCTGCAACGCTATTACGGCGGCGAGCGCCTGCGCCGGGAGCGGCCGCTGTTCGACGTCAATCTGCTCGGCCTCGGCGCGGACGGTCACACCGCTTCGCTTTTTCCCGATTCGCCCGCCCTGCTTGAACGCAAGCGTTGGGTGGCGGCGGTCGAGGGCCAGATGCCCGAGCGCCTAACGCTTACCTACCCCGCGCTCGAAAGCGCCGCCCATACGGCTTTCCTCGTCACCGGCGCCGAGAAGCGCGGCGTCCTGCGCAAGCTTTGGCAGGGCGACAGCGAGATGCCGGCGGCTAAGCTCAAGCCGGCCGGCGAGCTGCTCTTCTTCATCGACGCCGACGCCGCGGGCTGACGCCCGGTTGCGCCCGCCGGAAGCGGCATGGTTAGCTGCGGCGATGGCCGGCGCACGCAGGAAAATCGTGACCATTGCGGGAGCGAGACCGCAATTCATCAAGGCCTTCGCGCTGTCGCGCGCGCTCAAGGACGATCCCGATTTCGAGGAGGTCCTCGTCCATACCGGCCAGCATTTCGACGACAGGATGTCGGCGGTGTTTTTCGAAGAGCTGGAAATGCCGCCGCCGCGGCACAGCTTTTCGATACACGGCTCCAGTCACGGCGCGATGACGGGCGATATGCTGAAGGCGATCGAGGGCGTGCTTCAGAAGGAGCGGCCGGCGGCGGTTATCGTCTATGGCGACACCAATTCCACCCTCGCCGGCGCGCTCGCGGCGGCCAAGCTCGGCGTCTTCCTGATCCATATCGAGGCGGGTCTGCGTTCCTTCAATCGCAGCATGCCCGAGGAAATCAACCGCATCGTCGCCGATCATGTGAGCGACGCGCTATTCTGTCCGACCGAGGCGGCGGTGGAAAATCTCGCGCGAGAGGGGATCACGCGCAACGTCTTTAAGACAGGCGATCTTATGTACGACGCCGCGCTCGCGGCGACGCCGATCGCCGAGCGCCGTTCCAGAATTCTGGAAACGCTGGGCCTTTCCCCGCGTGACTATGGCGTTGCCACAATCCATCGCGCCGCCAACACCGACGATCCGCGAAAGCTTTCCGAACTGGTCGACTACCTCGCCGCGCAAGCGCGCGAACTGCCCATCGTGTTTCCGGTCCATCCCCGCACAAGGGCCGCGGCGCAAAAGGCGGGAGTCGAACTCGCCCGGCCCGGTTTGCGCCTAGTCGAGCCGCTCGGCTATCTCGACATGTGCCGGCTGCTGCGCCATGCGGCGGTGGTGATGACCGATTCTGGCGGCGTGCAGAAAGAAGCCTATTTCCATCGCGCGCCTTGCGTCACGCTGCGCGACGAAACCGAGTGGACCGAAACCATCGACTTCGGGTGGAACCGGCTGTGGCGGACCGCCGACTACAGGCCGCGCCGCGATATCCCGGATTTCGGCGACGGCGACGCCGCCAAAGAAATCCTCTCCATAATCCGCTCGCTGCTGCTTTCGTGAACGGGCGGGCGTCCCCAGGGCGCGATCACGCTTTGCGGTGGTCGCGCACGTTGCTCCACATCAGGAAGCCCACCGCATAGACGAGCGCAGAAACGAAAGTGATCGCTGCGATGTCGAACAGACGCTCGGGCTTCGTAGTCTCTGTCGGCATGGATGGCGCAGCGATCGGCACGATGAACACTTGCTGCTGATTGGCCGAGCCCTCGGCCGCCGCCAACGCCTGCTGGGCGGCGCTGAGCCGCATTTCGGCGACAGCGAGGTCCTGCGGATTCTTCGCTACGCGCACAGCCTTCACCGCATTTTCCAGTTCCGCCCGCGCGAAGCGCATTGTCTGCGCCTGCATCGTGGCGTTGATCTTGTTCATGAATTTCTCGGTCTGCGCGACGATCTCCTCGCAGATGTCATGAGCGCGTTTGGCGTCGTAATCGAGCACGTCGATCGTCATGATTCCCACATCGGTCTGGGAATCGATTTGAACCATGTACTGGTAGAACCAAAGGAAGTCTTCGTCGACCGAAGGCCACCAAAGCCGCCAGAAGGGGTTTCTTTCGGAGGACGAGTAGGAGTCGCGCAGTTTGAATCTCTTGTCGAGTATGCGCAGCATGTCCATCGAATAGATGTACTGATAGACCTCTGTCAGCTCGCTGGCGGACGCGCCGCTGCCAAGAGAACTGCCCAGGATCGAGCTTACGCCCGCCGACGCGGACGATTTGTTCTGCACACTGATGACCGTCTGCGAATCATAGAGGGATTCGGCGAACACGAAATAGTAGACGGACGTGACAAGCGCCACCGCGCCAATCACGGACCAGAAAGAGATGCGCAGGCTCAATTTGAGCCACGTCGCCTTCAACGAGGACCAGACGAGCTTGCCCAGGCCGACAAGGCCGGCGAGGCCGCCCTTACGCTCCTGCTCGCCGACCGGCCGCGCGGCCGTATCCATATTCGACATGCTCTGGCCCATTCGGGAATCGGCGACGATCGGCCGATCCGCATCCACTATGCGTCGCGCCGCCCAATTAAACAATCCGACGTCAGAAGTCCACGTTCACCAGGCTCTCCAGCTCGGCCTCGTCCTCGAAGGCGATTTCCTCCTCTCCCGCCTCCGGGCCGATGGCCCCGAAGAACTCGGCCGCCGCGTCCATGTCGTCAAAATAGGTGGCCTGGCCCTGATCGAACACATAGGCGACGTCGCAAAACTGCTTCGCAAGTTTGGGGTTCTGCGAGACTATGAGCAAACCGGCGCGCGCGCGCAATGACTCGATCGTGTCTGCGACGCGCTCGCGATTGGCCTTTCCGCCGGCGGTAACGCTGGTGAAGATATACTGGTCGAACGGCAGCACGGCGCCCGCCAGAAAGCAGAACAGCGACAGCGCATCCTTGGGGCACTTGTCGGCGCGGGTATTGAGGTGCGGACCGAGATCGCCCGCCTCCGCGATCTTCGCCAGATATTCGCGTTCGTCGATCTCGTAAAGTCGGGCCAGGAAGCGCGCGTTCGCGGCGAGCGAATGGTGCTTGTGCAGGAATCTCGGCGACGGAATCGCCCAGGAGATCGAATGGCTGCGAACGATGTGACCGTTGTCGGGCGCGTCCGCGCCGCAGAGAAGCTCGACGATCGATTCGACGCCCGCGCTCTTCTGGGCGAGCAAGGCGACGCTTTTGGTCTCGTCGATTCGGATGTTGAGATCGAGATAGTCGACCTTCACCGGACCGTTCCGGACCTTCTTTGTGACGTTTTTGAACTCGATCGTCATACGTAGGGCATTCGGCGTTGGTAGCGCTCAAGCGACAGGCCGAGCAACATCAGCCCCAGCACCCATTCCAGCACATAAACCGGGTCCGCCACCGGCGAAGTATAGGTCACGAACCAGGCGTCGCGCAGCATTTCCATGCAGTGCAGAACCGGGTTCCAGGTGAAATAGGGCCAGTATGTTGATGGAAACATCGTGATTACGAACAGCATGCCGCCGACCATGCGGTTCACCAGGTTATAGTAGGACAAAAACTGCTTAACCGGAGGAAACACCCGCAGCATCGCGCCGACGACGAAACCGAAGGACACGCCGAAAACCCACAACAGGATGAACGCGCTGAAGACGGCAAGGCCGTTCTGAGGCGGAAAGACGTGCTCGTCTAGGGAAGCGCCCAGCATCAGCACGCAGTAAAGCGTGAAATAGATGCAGAAATCGCTGAGCGCGCCGGCGATCGCAACGTCGATGGGAGTGACGCGCGGAAAAGACAGCAGAGCGTCCTGATTGGAAACCGATTTGGCGATTGTGGAGAGGACATCCATGTAAAGGTAGTAGGGAACGATGCCGCAGATCAGAAAGGTCGTCGGCGGCATGTCCGGCGGCGTAAGGCCCTTGATCGCAGACTTTGCGATGCGCATCACCGCGATGAACATCAGCGGTTCGAGCAGCGCCCAGGCGAAACCGTAATTGTAGGTCTTCATCAGGCCCTGCATCTCGCGGATGGTCAGCGCCTTGATGACGTTGAATTGGGTTCTCAGATCCGCAAACACGACGGGGCGATTCCCTGGCCTGTTTTTCTTCCGGACGCGTGAGCGGACGCTACCGCTCCCCAAACGGCCCTACCATTGCTTCGTGCTAGCACGGTCTTTCCCGGGCCTTCAATGCCGTTCGCCCGTCGCGGCATGAATGACGGCGCAGCGAACGCCGAAAGTTTCCTCAATCGCTCTGCGGGCGGAGGTCGAACTGGCGTAGACGGCGGCGGCGCGCGTCAGCACCAGGAGAAATTCTCTTCGGAAGGCTTCCTCATCGACGTCCGGCGAGCGCTTGCCCGTCTCCGGCCTCGTGCGCGGCAAATGCGCGCCATAAACCAGGGGAATATTGGTGAAGTTGAGCGCCTCCGCGGCCGAGACACCCGCCCCGGAAATCGCGTGGACAAGCGTGACGCCTTGCTCGAGCAGAATTCGCCGAAGCGCCGCTGAACTATCGCCCGCGAAGGCGCGCTTGAGGCCATTACGTCCGCGAGTTTGCGGCTGGGGGCCCGCGCCCACGCCGACGAGCACCGGCTCGAATCCGTCGCGCATATGGTGTTCGGCGATTTGTTCGAGAAACCGATCGGCGGACGCCCCCGCCTCGAAACTGCACGGGGCGATCAGCGCGACCGTGGCGGGCGATGCGCCTGCGGCCTGCGCCGCAGGGCCGCGCGGCGCATAGAACCGCCGCCAGCGGCGCAGCGCGTCGGCGTCGTCGAGACCGGTCAAAAGGCCGCTGTCGCGCAACCCATCGAGCGCGGCGCGGCGCCAGAACTCGGCCTTCCGCCCATCGGACAGGCGCGCTTCGATCCAGCCGGCGCGTCGCGCAACGGGGCTCTGAAGCATGGGGCCGAGTTCCGGGTGTGCGGCGATCGCCTGCACCCCGCTTTGCGCGCAGATCCAGTCGGCGGCCCGCGAAGCGGCGGAGTCCGTTCTCGCGACCGCATGGCCGAGCGAAGGCGCCGCGCGCGCCGGTTCGACCGGGGTCTTCGCGATCAGCCCCTCAAGAAGGCGAAGGCCGACCCTGGTGGCGCGATGGGCAGGATCGATATCGACGATGCGCTCGTAGAGGGTGCGCGCCTCCTCGATGCGATCGCGCGCCGCCAGAGCCCGCGCCTTGACCGTCAATGCCTTGACTTCGTTGGGCGCGATGGCGAGGACCTTTTCAGAGACGGCGATCGCTTCGTCGTAGCGGCCTGCGGCGAACAACGTCTGGGCATAGGCGATGCGGTGCTTCAACCTCGAAGGGGCGTCGCCGGTCTCGCTCAATTCGCCCAGCAGAACGAGCAATTCGGCGCGCGCTTGCTTGCGGCGCTCGGCGGACATTTCGCCGCGCAGCTGACGTTGCAGCGCGAGCGCCATTTCGCGCCTGGTCCGCTCTCTCCCCGGCTCGATCCGGTCGGCCGCGCGCAGATAGCGTAGCGCGTCATCATACTCGCCCTGCGCCGATCTCGCGGCGCCGGCCAGGTAATTCGCGTCCGCGGATTGCGGATGCAGCGCCGCCGCCGCGCCCGCGATTCGCGCGGCAAGGCCGTGATTGTGCGCCTTCGCGGCGATGCGCGCGAAGGCGGTCAAGCGTTCTTCAGCGGCCGAACCGAGAAAGGCGCGGCGGAATACCGATGCGCTTTCCCAATCCCCGCGCTTGTCGTGCTTTTTGAGCCGATCGAGCACGATGTCTCGATCTATGAAGAGCAAAAGGCTTGCGAGCTCGGCGTCGCCGAGCGCGGATATCTGCCGCAACAACGAACGATTGGCCCAGGCCGGGCGGATGTCCGTCTCGGTTTCATCTTCGGCGCGGCGCGCGCGCGACTCGCGGCGCGCCCGATCGCCGGGCCCGAAGGCGACCTGGCCGCTCACCACATGCTCGTCAAAATGGGCGTTCGCCGCAGGTCCGAGGCGCGCCGTCAGCTCCGCACGCAGCGCCGGATCGTTCGGATCCTCGATGCGCAGAGTCTGCGGCTTGCCCGTTATCCAGGGCTTGCGAATGAGAATCGAGAAGCCGTGCGAGTCCTCTTCCGCCCCCTGATTAATGAGAAATCGCCGCCTGAGATTGGCGGTGTAGGTTCCGCGCGGATGTCCGTCGATGACGAGATTGAAGCGGACGCGCCGATCCGGGCGCGTATCGTCTATCAGCCAGCCTTTGACTAGCGAACCGGCGACCTTCAAGACCCCGCGATAATCGCCGGAAGGGCGCTTTGCCGCCCGCCGGCGCGCAAATTCCAGCAATTATTTCAATTCCTTGAGATGCGTCTGGCTTCCGCCTCGGGTCCATAGAACTCGAATTTGGAGCCTTGCGCAACCAGCGCCCGGAACTCTTACGATTCGGTATCTGGCTCGTAGCGCAGCATATCGCCGGCATATGCGATCGCGCCCTTCAGCCCTGCGCCCGCGACTCTGATGGACCAGCCTCCGCCCTCGGCCTTCGCAAGGCTTATCTCCGCCTGCGCCGGCTCCGCGCTCCACTGAAAGAAGGAGGCCAGCGCACCCTTGCTCAGGCGCGCGCTGCGGCGGACGCAGAATCCGTCCCCTTCGCTCGCGACCCCGACTGCGCCGATAGCGTCGAAAGCGACAACAAGCCCTCCGCCCTCCTTCGCGCCGAAAACCATCTTGGCTGCGGGCGCGTCCGGCGAGGTAAAATCTGGCCCTATGTGCCAGAACTGCTCGACTTCGTGATCGGCGCCGTCCAGGGCCTCAATTTCGTCAACGACGAGAAGCGCGTGCGCGGCCTTAAAATGGACCGCCAGCCGCACGATGGAGGCCAATGGATTGAGCCCGTCCACGGCTTTCGCCGCCGCCCAGCCTTCCCCACGCCAGGATTTGACAAGGCGCGCGCCCCTGTCCTGCGGCGGGGCGTCGGGGTCGAAGCCAACGCCGTCCAGGTGATAGCCGTTGCCGAGCGCCGGATCGCGGCGCGCGCTCTTATCCTTTTTGGCGGCGCGATCGGGCTCCGCGCGGACCAGCAGATCTCGTTCGCCATGCGCCAGGGCCAAGGTAAGCCCGCCCGGGTCGCCGTCGGCCTGCGATGGGCTTTGCGCATGCAGAACGAAGAGCGAGGAATCCGGACTGACGCTGCGGCTCGTGTGACTGATGAAATATTGCGCGTCGCGGAACACATAAGTCTCAGTGACCCGCGGCCGGGTTCCTGCTTTCGGCTTTGCGCCCTTGCCGCCCGCGCTCGCCAGCAGGCGCTGCGCGCCCGAGACCTGGTTGGCGAAGGATTTACGTTTTCCCGCGTCGATTGCCGGAGGACGACCGTCACTCTTGAGCATCGCCTCGGCGAAGAGCGTCATTTTCTTCGCCGAGGCGACGATAGATTCGAGATGGGCGACGCCCGCCTCGTCGAGATCGCCGAGCAGAATTCTGAGCGAACCCAGGAGCGCGCAATGGTCCGAATAGGTTCCGACGCGCCACACGCCATCCGATGTGAGGCCTATATCGAGTTGCAGCGACTGCAGCCGCTCCAGGCTGTCGCCGAGCAGGCGTTCGGCATAGGAGGACTTGCGTAGCGCCAGCGCCAGGCCCACGAGCAGGCAGTCCTGATCTACGCCTTCCACAGCGCAGGGGCGATAGAACGCATCCCCCCTCAGGAGCTCGATCAACTGGAACAGTTCGTGGGAGACTGCCGCGCAAGCCGCCTCGTCGAACTTGATGCGTCGCTTGAGCGCCATCTTGCAACAGAGCACAAAGAACATCATCGCGCGGCAGCGGCCGGCCATGGCGTCCGCGCTCCAGGCGGGCGATTGGCTGGCGCGCGGATGGTTCTTGGCGAAGTCGAGAATGACGGCGCCAGCCTGGGCAAGGATATCGCTCGCCGTCACGCCGCGTTCCTTGAGCAGCGCGTCGATTTCCGCGATTCGCTCCATGTCGCGCGCGTTCGCCTTGCTGTACCAGTACGAAAGAATCGGTATGAGGAAGTCGAGACCCAACGCCCTGCGCTCGGCGCCGCGCGAGGGGAACTCGGAGGGCCAGGCGATCGGCGGAACGATGTCCAGATAGACGTCGTCGTCGAGTGCGATCCTGCGCGCGACGAAGGCCTCCATGGCAACTTTGTCGATGGGCGCGCGCAAAAGGCGCGGCGGAATGGATTTGCTCCACGAGAGCTTCGCCAGAAACTCCGAAGGGCTGGCCGCCAAATCTCGGAGCCCGGCCAGATCGGGCGGGACTCCGCTTTCCGGGAGCGCAATGCTGCGTTTCGACAGGCGCGCTGCGGCGATTTCGAGAATTGCGCGCGCGGCGATGCTCGCCTGCGTTCGACGGTCCGAATCGCCGACGCCGTAGCGTTCGAACGCCTTCCAAAGCCTGAGCGCAACTGCGTCGCATTGGGCCGCGTCCGCCGAGACCGCGCGGTCGGCCTCCATCGCCGCATCTTCTTCCGGCGTCCGGACGGCGGGCGCCACGAGGATCCGGACCCTTGCTCGATCTTTGGCGATCTCGCACGCGCGCGCCGAAATATCCGCGGCGGCCATTCCACCGAACCCGTAGAGAGCAATATCGAATTTCACCGCCGGATCGGCCGCGTTGACGACGAGGCCCATCGCGGCGGCCTGTTCCGCGATGGCCTCCCGCAACGCGGCGGCCCACGAGTCCTCGAAGCCGTCCATCGCAATGGTCAGCGCGTTTTGCGCAACGCCCGCATCCGAGGCGGATTTTGAGGATTTGCGCTCGGCCTTCTGTGCGCTTTTCTCGTGCTTGCGCTCTTCCTTGCTCGCCTGCTTGGCCGCCTTGCGCGCGGCCTTGTCGGGCTTCGGCGGCGTCATCGCTGCGACCGGGGCCGTCTCCCCCTTCGCGGCTTTTCGCTCCGACTTTTTTGCGCTCTTCTCGTGCTTGCGCTCGTCCTTGCGCGCCTGCTTGGCCGCTTTGCGCGCAGCCTTGTCGGGCTTCGGCGGCGTAACCGCTGCGACCGGCGCCGCTTCCGCCTTCGCGGCTTTTCGCTCCGACTTTTTTGCGCTCTTCTCGTGCTTGCGCTCGTCCTTGCTCGCCTGTTTGGCCGCCTTGCGCGCAGCTTTGTCGGGCTTCGGCGGCGTAACCGCTGCGACCGGCGCCGCTTCCGCCTTCGCGGCTTTTCGCTCCGACTTTTTTGCGCTCTTCTCGTGCTTGCGCTCGTCCTTGCTCGCCTGCTTGGCCGCCTTGCGCGCGGCCTTGTCGTGGTCGAGTTCGCCGGTCGAAGGCGGCTGCTCGGCCTTCTTCGCGTCGGCTTCGCCGCGAGACGCCGAGGGGCGCTCTGCTGGCGCCGATTCCTTCTTGCGCTCCTTACGTTCCGCCTTCCCCGCCGTCTTTCCCGCCTTCTTCGCAGGCTTGTCGACGGCGTCGCCTGGCGAGGCGACGGCGCTCCGGTCAGGTTCGCGCAACAGCGCTTTGGCCACGGCTTTCGCCTGCATCTTCAGGTTCTCTTCCGCCCGGTCCGTGGACGGCGGTTTCGGCGCGCAAGGAACGAGCGTAAAGCCTTCGCGCCGCGCAAGCGTTTCGAGCGCATGCATCATGCGCGCGCCAATCTCGGCGCTTGGCGGGCCCTCTGGCTCGAGCAAAAAGCGCGGCGCCGCGCCGGCTGACGCTTCTGCGATGACCGCGCGCGCCGCTTCCTCGGTCTTGAAATCTTCGGAATCGAGCAGAAATACCGACGCGTCGGCCGCCTGCGCCGGCGCGCGCCTGACCTCGGCCTTCTTCTTTGCAAGGCGTTTCTGGATGGCGCTCCAAAGCGTGCTCGCAGCGTCATTGGAGCGCGCGCGCAGCGAAATCCGAATGACGTGGGAGGAACCGTCGTCTTCGGCCCCGGCCGCCGATTCGCCTACCCTGTGGTCGTAGTCATCGGACATGGGCGAGGATCTCGCATGTTGGCGCAGCGCTCAGGCGCCGGCTAAGGTGATCCGCCTCAACCCGTCGAGCGCGCGCTGATCGTCCGGAGAAAGGGCGAGCAGCGCGTTCCAGTGCTTGCGCGCGCCGTCGAAATCCGACGAGCGTTCGCTTGCGCGCGCAAGGCTAAGATAGCACCACTCCAGTCCCTTCTTCGCCTCCTGCGAATAGGGATCGACCTCTTTGAACAGAGTCCATGCCGTGAGCGCGTCCTGCATCTTCTCGACGCTGTCGGCGCTCTGCGCGACGTAACGGGCGCATTCGGCCAGATTGCGGATGCATTTTGCGTCGTCGCCCGTCGCGCGGTGAAAGGCCGCCCACATGCGGCATGCGAGCAGCCATTTGCCTTCCGCCTGCGCCTGGCGGGCGCCACGCAGGCCGACGCTTTCCAGACCTTTCAGGACGGCAGGATCGTTCGGATAACGCGCGAACAGGTTTTCCATGCGCTCGAGCGCCTCATCGAAGCGCCCGGCCCGCGCCGCCAATCGCGCGCAGCGCACCGCCCGTCCACGCGGTTCGGAGCCAAACCGCCGCTTGGCCTCAATGCCCTTCCAGATGGCGAGCGCCTCTTCGTATCGCCCCTCTTCCTCGAGGCGATAGGCTTTCATCATTGCTCCATGCTGCGGCGACAGCCGCGCCACCAGCGACGAAAAGCGGAAGCGGCCGCTGCGCAGGGCGCGAAGGCGGGGTTCTGCAAACGTGATCAAGGCGTTGCGCATTTTCGGGGCGAATTAATCCCGCAAATTTACGTCCCGCGCAACATGCCCCGAGGGGAGTGGCGGCCGTCTTCCGTCCCAATTTCAGACCGCCACCGGACGGTTGCGCAGAAATTCGTAGTCTTCGCGATATCGCGTCTGGATGAGCTCCACCTGGTCCGGCCTGAGCTCGGCCCGGGTCAGGACGACGGGGCTGGGATTGACGCGGCCGAGCGCGGCTCCCTCGAGGCCGAGCCTGGCGCAGATTTTCGGAAATTCCGTCTCGAGATCGGCCAGATCGATCAGATGGCTGAGGCGAAAGCGGCCATGCTCATCGGCGAAACGCAGGCTCTGCGGCTTGGCCTGCCAGCTTCGCGCGCACCACTCCTTCAGGAAACGGTCGAAAGCGACGCCCTTGGTGGAGTGCGACTTGCCGTCGAAATTGTCCTTTTGATGGGAATTGTAGAGACTGAGCACGAAATCGACCGGGTCGCGCATCACGCCGAAGACGAAAAACTCCTCATATGGCACATAGCGACGCACCCATGAGAATTTCTGGGAAATCAGCGACAGGCTGTCATGCTTGCCGAGGCGGGTCTGCGAGATGCGCACTTCGACCTTGTTGCCAATGGACGATTCGATCGTGCTGGACGCCGATTTCAGATTGGCGACGAAAATGAATTTGCGCGAAAGGCTGAGAAGCATCGGGCAATCCTGCGCGATCGGGAACTGCTTATACCGTCCGCGGCCGGCGTACAACGCCGTCTCCGGCCGAGGCCCGGATGGCGGACAGGCGAGCCGAAAGCGCAGCCGCAAAGTTCGTCATGGCGTATTTCGCCGCGATATTGGCGCGCGCGCGATCGGCCCGGGCGCGCGCCTCGGCGCGATCTTCAAATACGGCGCGCATGAGGCGGGCCGCCGCCGGCACATCCACGTCCGCCCAGACTGCGCCTTCGCAGCGCCAGCGCACGGCTCCATCCGGAACCGGGACCAAGGCGTAGGGCGCGGGAAAGGCGGTCTGCGCGGAAGTGAAATCCGCATTGCCGGAATAGTCCGTGGCGATGACCGGCGTGCCGAACGCCATGGCGTCCGATATAAGATAGCCAAATCCTTCCGAGCGATGCAGAGACACGACGCAATCGGCGTCCCTGACGAGCGCGGTCATCTGTTCGTCGCTGTATCTTTCGCGGACAATGCGGATGCGCGCGTCGCCGAGCGTGTGCGAAACCAAGGTCTCCCAGTGGTTCCAGGCATTGCTCCAGTGCTGCGGATTGACGTTGGAAGTCTTGATCACCAGCTCGACCTTTTCGTCCGCGCGGAACGCCTCCTGAAAGGCGAGCGCCACAGCGAGCGGGTTCTTCCTCTCGATCGAGGAATCGAAATCGAAGACGGTCACGAAGCTGAAAGTCTCGCGCTCTTGTGGACGGCGCGGCGCGGCGAGGAAATCTTCGTCGCCGCGAAACAGTCCCTTGCCCACCACATGCGTCTCGACGAAGGGCGAATAGATGTCGGCGACATAGCGCGTCGGCGCCCACACTTCGTGCATCAGCCGCACGCCGAGCTCCTGCATGGCGGCGGGACGCGAGGCTTCCCACAGAAAGAAGCCGGCGCAATGGCAATCGATGAGCACGCCGCGCCGGTCTTTCAGGAATATCTCCGGAACGTCGTGGGCGTTGACGGCGAATACCGCGACCGGGACGCCGCGCGCGCGCGCGATGAACGCGGCGAGCTGGGCGTTCACGGAGTCCGCGCGCGAATCGAAATCGAGGCCTGCGACGGGGCTGTCCGTCAGCGATAGCGCCTGCAGGAGCATGCGATAGTTGCGGCCGAGCCCGGTGTCCTTGGAGGCGTGCCCGATGAGAAGAACCTCGCACGGCGCGCTGAGGTCCTGCGTTGCGATCCTCGGCGGCGCCGCGGCGCGCGCCGCTTCAAGCAGCCCCGGCCGGTCGCGCGTCGCCAGTGCGAGCTGGCCGAGCGCCCGGGTCAAAACCGTTTCGCCGGCCGCCAGGAAGGGATCGAAGAATGAAAGCAGCTGAGCGTTCTTCGAAAGCTCTGAGCGGACCAGCTCTAACACGAAGAGGCAGCGATCGATGATGTTGGCGAGATCATAGACGCCCCGATTGGCGTCGCGACGCCGGCGAAAGAGCGAAAGAAACGCCGTTCTCGGAACGCCGCAATCCGCGGCATCCCTCGCGTTCGAGTCCGGCGCGTTGAGATGGGCGACGATATCGGGATCGAAACAGCTTTGGGGAACATGCCGCGCAATGGCCAACTCGGTCAGGTACCACCAGCAGAAACCGTCATAGTCGACGTTCGGCGGAAGGCGCGGTCTTTCGCGCGACATCACAAAGGCCGTTAGGGCGTCGACCGGCGCGGTCGCGTCGCCGGCCTGCGCCGACTTGCGGGCGAGACGTTCCGACAATTCGCGGCCCACAGGAGTTGCCGCTGGCGAACGCCGCGACGCAATATCGGCGAAATAGTCAAGCGCCGCCGCGCAAAAGGCGCCGTCGTCGGCCAGCGCCTGGACGCCGAAATAGGAGCGGCGATCTTCCCGCCAGCGAAAGCACCCTTCGCGCAGCGCGCCAAGGCGGCTGTCGTCCGGCGCCCGTTCCAGACGCCTTGCCGAAGCGATCGCCTCGATAAGGGCGCCAAGCTCCGGCGCCTCCCAGAAGCCGGCGATACGGATGCGCGCGATACGCGCGATCAGCGAAGCCAAGGGAGCATCGGCGCGCGCTCCGAGCGCGTCGCGAACAATGGTCGCCAACCTGCCGATCCGGCGCTTTTCGCGCGCGTAGAATCCGCCGAGATCGGCATCCGCGACCAGATCCTCGAGCTGCGCAAGCATGGCCAGACCGTCTTCGGCCGAAAGAGATTTTGTGAATTGCTCCGAACTCCGGCGATACTCGCTCGACGGCTCGGCGAAACCCGTCAGATCGGGAATGAAATAGGCCGCGCGCCGCTCCGGGGGCAGATCGGCGAAGAGCCGCGCGAATTTCTCGCGAATTTCCTTGGGCGCCCCGACGCACTGTTCCCGGACCGCGAGCGCCAGATCCAGCCGCCCGCGCCGTTCGAGAAACGGCAGGACGGAGCGCAGCGCCTCGCCGGTCCAGCCGCCGCACGCCAATGCGCCGCTTTCGATGGCCAGCTTTACACAGTCGAAAAGTTCGCTCTCAACCAGATGAGGCAACAGCGCTGCAATAACGTCCTCATTTCGCGCCTCTGGCAGCGAGGCCAGCGCAAAGGCAAGGTCAGGATCGAGCGCGCCCGGCGCGACGCGGCGCACCAGCAGCGCCACGTCATCGACGAGGTGTTCGGGCAGGCTTCCAAGGCGCATGACCGGCCCGAGCGCCTGCGCCGCCTGGGTGTATTGGCCAAGCGCAAGATGGGCGAGAAAAACGCGTTCCGCCGCCGCGGCGGTGGGTTTGGCGCCAAAGGCATCCCTGTAAAAGCTGAGAGCGCGCCGCACCCGGCCCGCGTCGCTCATTAGACGGCCGGCGTTGAACTGGTAGGCATAGTCGCCACGACGTCCGGCCGCCTGATCCACAAGCAAGGATTCGGCGGCGTCGGCGGCGCCCGAGAGGATCAGCGCGCGCGCGCGTTCGGTGACGACCAGATCGGGCGTCTTCGGGCCGAATCCAATCGCATCCGTGAGCGCAACAACGATGTCGTGGCGCGAAAGTCCATTCAGCGCCTGCAGGAATTTTCCACCCCGGTTCTTTTGAGACAGGAGCTTTTGAAACTGTGCTTCGGCGGCGGCGCGATCGCTTTCGAAACGCTGGACGAACGCTCGGGCGGACGCCTTCAGCTCCGCATCCGATCGATCGTCAGGTCCCGCCATCGCCGCCATTCCATTCGACATGAAATCCCGTTGCGCCTTCGTGTCCGCGACGGCCGCGCGGACTTTAGGAAAGACCGCGCCGTCTTGGAAAGCGAAATCGGGGCGCGCTCCTCAACGAAACCCTTTATGATGCGTCATGGCGCAAAATCGCTCGCGACAGCCAAGACCCAAAGCCCGACCGCGGATTGTTCTGTGCGCAGGCCTGAAGAGCAGCGGCTCGACCTGGCTCTTCAATGTCGTCATCGAGTTGTTCAAGGCCGCGGGCCGCCGGGACGTCGCGGCCTTCTACGCCGACAATTTCAAGATGTTTCCGCCGGAGGCGGAGAAGGCGGGCGTTCTAATCGTCAAATGCCACGAACCGTCGCATTCGCTCCGTTTCCTGTGTCGATTTCTGGACGCGACGGTTTTCGTCACGGTGCGCGAGCCGCGCGATTCCCTCGCTTCGCTCCGCCAGCGCTTCGGCCATCACTTCGAGACCTCGCTCGGCGAAATCGCGCGACAGGCGCCGATCGTCGCCGAGCTCGCAAGGGACGCCGTCGTGTTCCGTTATGAGGACGGATTTTGCGACAGGCCTCAGAGCGTCACCCGCATCGCAGCCGCCCTGGGCCTGCGCATCGGCAGGAAGGCGCAGGCGCGGATTTTCGCTTCTCTTTCGCCCGACTCGGTGAAGGCGAAGATCGAAGTCCTTAAGCGGATGGGAAAATTCGGGCGTCGCCCCTCGCCCGACGATTTCGATCCAACGACCCACTGGCATCCCGGCCATGTGGGGGACGGACGCATCGGAAAATTCGATGGTCTCCTCTCCGAAGACGAACAGAAGCGGATTCTCGCGGCGACGAAGGACTATTGCCAGGCCTTCCGCTACGGGACCGCGCCGAAATCGCGCGGGCGTTTCGTCCAGGTCAGCGGCGGCGAAACAGATAATGCCACGCGGCCGCCCAGGCCGCGCCGCCCATCGCCACCGCGCCGGCGACGGCGATGAAGAAATCCGCATCTCCCGTATAACGGAAAATCACAATGTAGACGATCATGGCGACAGCCACCGCGATGACATGCGGCCAGGCCCAATGGGGTTTGCTCTTTTCCGGCGTCGGCTGATCCATGGCTCGCTATAGCATGTCAGGCAAGCAGGCCGGAAACGTAATTTCGAAAGGCGCCCGAACGCACATGCGCGGCGATGGCCGCGATGTCGGGCGCAAAATAGCGGTCGCGATCGTACGGTTTGACGAGACGGCGAATTTCGTGCGCTGCCGCCTCGAGCGGCTCCGAGCTCTTGAGCGGGTGGCGGAAATCGAGGCCTTGCGTCGCGGCCAAAAGCTCGATGGCGATCACCGTCGCCGCGTTCTCCGCCATGTCGGCGAGCCGGCGCGCGCCATGCGTCGCCATGGAGACGTGGTCCTCCTGGTTGGCGCTGGTCGGCACCGTGTCGATTGAGGCCGGATGGGCGAGCATGCGGTTTTCGGCCACGAGCGCGGCCGCCGTCACCTGCGCGATCATGAAGCCGGAATTGAGGCCGGACTCCTTGACCAGGAACGCCGGCAACCCGCTCATCTTAGGATCGACGAGAATGGCGGTGCGCCGTTCGGAAATGTTGCCGATCTCGCAACAGGCCATGGCGAGCTGGTCGGCGGCGAAAGCGACCGGCTCGGCGTGGAAATTTCCGCCGGACACGACCGATCCGTCGTCCAGAACCAGCGGATTGTCGGTCACGCCGGAAGCTTCGATGGCAAGCGTGCGCGCGGCGGCGCGGATGAGATCGAGCGCCGCGCCCATCACCTGCGGCTGGCAGCGGAAGGAATAGGGATCCTGCACCTTGTCGTCGGCGCCCGGCGCGCGATGGGATTCGCGGATTTGGCTTCCCGCGATCAGCCCGCGCAGGACCGCGGCCACGTCGATCTGGCCTTGCTGGCCGCGCAGCTCATGGATGCGCGCGTCGAAGGGCGTGTCGGAGCCTTTCAGCGCATCGGTCGACATCGCTCCGGCGACGAGGGCCGCGGCGAAGACCTTCTCGATCTCGAACAAACCGGCGAGCGCAAGCGCGGTGGAGACCTGCGTGCCGTTGAGCAGGGCAAGGCCCTCCTTGGGTCCGAGGGTCAGCGGCTTCAGCCCCGCGATTTCCAGCGCGGCGGCGGCGGGAACGCTCTTGCCTTTCACGCGCGCCTCGCCGACGCCGATCAGCAGCGCCGCCATATGCGCAAGCGGCGCAAGATCGCCCGAGGCGCCGACCGAGCCCTTCGAGGGGATGCAGGGATAGATTTCCGCTTCCGCGAGCTTTTGCAGCGCCAAAACGGTCTGGCGCCTGACGCCCGAGGCGCCGCGCGAGAGCGAGGCGATCTTGAGCACGAGGATCAGCCGGACGACGTCCTCGCCAAGAAGCGGCCCGACCCCGCAGGCATGGCTGAGCACCAGATTGCGCTGCAAATCCTCAAGATCGGCGCGCGCGATCGAGGTGTTGGCGAGAAGGCCGAAACCGGTGTTGACGCCATAGACCGTCTCCCCGCGCGCGACGATGGCCTCGATCGCCCTTTGGCCGCGATCGATGGCTGAGAGCGCGGCATCGGAAAACGCCAACCGCACCGGCTGCTCGTAGACGTCTCGCAGCCTGGAAAGCGGCAGCCCCGCGCCGATGTCGACCGTAACGCTCATGCGAGAGAGGGTAGGTTGAGGTGGTTCTTGCGCGCCGATTCGATGGCGAGTTCGTAGCCGGCATCGGCGTGGCGCATGACGCCGGTCGCCGGATCGTTCCAGAGAACGCGCTCGAGCCTGGCGCGCGCGTCCGCGCTCCCGTCGGCGACGATGACGACGCCGGCGTGCTGCGAATAGCCCATGCCGACGCCGCCGCCGTGATGGAACGACACCCAGGTGGCACCCGAGGCGGTGTTGAGAAGCGCGTTGAGCAGCGGCCAATCCGACACCGCGTCCGATCCGTCGCGCATGGATTCGGTCTCGCGGTTGGGACTTGCCACCGATCCCGAATCCAGATGATCGCGGCCGATGACGATGGGCGCCTTGAGGTCGCCCTTCGCCACCATATCGTTGAACATCATGCCCGCCCTGTGCCGCTCGCCAAGGCCGATCCAGCAGATGCGCGCCGGCAAGCCCTGGAACGCGATGCGCTCCCTCGCCATATCGAGCCAGCGATGCAGGTGCTTGTTCTCGGGGAACAGTTCCTTCATCGCCGTGTCGGTCTTGAATATGTCGTCCGGATCGCCCGAAAGCGCCGCCCAGCGGAAAGGTCCCACGCCGCGACAGAACAGCGGGCGGATATAAGCCGGCACGAAGCCCGGAAAATCGAACGCGTTCTGGACGCCTTCGTCCTTGGCGACCTGACGGATATTGTTGCCGTAGTCGAAAACGGGAACGCCCCGCCCGGCGAACTCGAGCATGGCGCGCACATGCTTGGCGATGGATTTGCGCGCCGCTGCGGCCACGGCGGCAGGGTCCGAAGCGCGCTTTGCCTCCCATTCGGCGAGCGTCCAGCCTTCGGGCAGGTAGCCATTGGCCGGATCGTGGGCGCTGGTCTGGTCGGTCACGGCGTCGGGCCGGACGCCGCGACGGATCAGCTCCGGCAAAATCTCCGCCGCATTGCCGACCAGACCGACGGAAACCGGCATCTTGTCCTTCACCGATTTGTCGATCAGCGCGATGGCCTCGTCCAGCGAGGCGACGGCCTTGTCGAGATAGCGCGTCTGGAGCCGCTTTTCGATGCGCGAGGGCTGGCATTCGATGGCGAGCATCGACGCGCCGGCCATGGTCGCGGCCAAGGGCTGCGCCCCGCCCATGCCGCCAAGGCCCGCGGTCAAAATCCATTTGCCCGAGAGATCGCCGCCATAATGCTGGCGGCCCATCTCCGCGAAGGTCTCGTAAGTGCCTTGAACGATGCCTTGAGAGCCAATGTAAATCCACGAGCCGGCCGTCATCTGGCCGTACATCATCAGGCCCTTCTTATCGAGCGCGTTGAAATGCTCCCAATCCGCCCATTTGGGCACGAGATTGGAATTGGCGATGAGCACGCGCGGCGCGCCCTCATGGGTGCGGAATACGCCGACCGGCTTTCCCGATTGCACGAGCAGCGTCTCGTCCGCTTCGAGCCTCTTCAGCGTCTCGACGATGCGGTCGAAGGCGGTCCAGTTGCGCGCCGCCTTGCCAATGCCGCCATAGACGACGAGATCCTGCGGGCGCTCGGCCACTTCGGGATCGAGATTGTTCATCAGCATGCGCATGGCCGCTTCCGCATACCAGGTCTTGCAGGTTTTCTCCGGTCCCCGGGGTGCGCGGACCACGCGCGCGTTTTTCATGTCGCTCATGCGGCTTTCCAGTTCCTGTCGGCTTCGCCGCCGACATAGCGATCCAGGAGCAGATCGGCGCCGATCCAGTAGCAAAGCTCGGCCGGATCGGAAACCCGCCAGACCGCAAGGTCGGCCGGACGGCCCGGTTCGAGGACGCCGGCATCCGAGTGGAGCGCCCTGGCGGCGTTGCAGGTCATGCCCGCCAGCGCTTCCTCCGGCGTCAGCCCGTACAGCGTGCAGGCCATGCTGAGCGCAATGAGCGGGGAGGCGACGGGCGAGGTGCCCGGATTGCAATCCGTCGCGATCGCCATAGGGACACGGGCGCGGCGCAGCAAGTCGATAGGCGGTTTCTTCGTCTCGCGCAGAAAATAGAATGCGGTTGGCAGGAGCACGGCCACCGTCCCCGCATTCGCCATCGCCGAAACGCCCTCCTCGCACAGATGTTCGAGGTGATCGGCGGACAGCGCATCATATTTCGATGCCAGAATGGCGCCGCGTGAATTGGAAAGCTGCTCGGCGTGAAGCTTGATGCGCAAGCCGTGCGCTTTCGCCGCCGCGAAAACGCGCTCGGTCTCTTCCGGCGTGAAGGCGATCGTCTCGCAAAAGGCGTCGACGGCGGTGGCCAGGCCGTCGCGCGCAACCATCGGAATCATCGTGTTGCAGATGAGATCGACGTAGGCTGCGCGATCGCTCTTGTATTCCGGCGGCAAGGTGTGCGCGCCGAGAAATGTCGGCGAGACGTTCAGACGCGCGCGCGCGCCTATGGTGCGGACCGCCCGCAGCATTTTGAGCTCGCTGTCGGGATCGAGGCCGTAGCCCGATTTGATCTCGACCGTGGTGACGCCCTGGCGCGCCATCGCCTCGGCGCGCGGCAGCGATTGGGTGACGAGCTCGTCCTCGGTGGCGGCGCGTGTCGCCCGAACGGTGGAAAGGATTCCCCCGCCCGCGCGGGCGATTTCCTCATAGGTCGCGCCTTTCGCGCGCATCTCCCATTCGGTCGCGCGATTGCCGGCGAAGACGAGATGGGTGTGGCAGTCGATCAGCCCGGGCGTCACCCAGGCGCCCCCGAAACGGCGCACTTCGCGCGCGCCCAATTCGCGGCGGGGTCCGACATAGGCGATGCGGCCATCCGAAATTCCGACTGCGGCGTCGGAGATCGCCCCATAGCGGTCGCCGCGCATGGTGGCCGCGCTGCAGTCGACGAGAAGCAGGTCGAAAGTCATGCCGCTCTAGCCCTAGGGTCCTGTCCCGCGCTCGGCGAGCAAATTGCCTTGAATCAAAGAAAATCGAAAGGAAAGCGGGTCCGATCAGAGGCGGCCGAATTTCGCCGCCGGGCGTTGTCGGAATCGAGTAGAATCCCCATATCCAATAAGGCACGGAGAAGACAATGAAATCACCGCTGCAATTGGAATTACACGGCGTCAGGTCTTCCGATTATCTGAACGATCTCATTGGGGCCAATCTCGCCAAAATCGAGAAGCGTTTCGGCCGGGCCACCGCTTGCCGCGTGGTGGTGCGCGCGCCCAATGCCCATCACAGAACCGGCGCGCCCTACGAGGTCAGCGTGCGGATCGCGCTTCCCGCAAAAAAGGAGGTCAATGTCTGCCGCTCCCCAGCCGCCGACGGTCGACTGGCGGACCTCGCCTTCGCCGTGAACGACGCCTTCAAGCGGGCGCTTCGCCAAATCGTCGATGAGTCAAGGCTGCTGCAGGACCGCGCCAAGCGGAGGACCAGGACCGGGGAGCTCCTCTGACTCTGAGCTAAATTTCGAGCGCGCGGGCACCAAAACGGCAGTTGCGCGTTTGTCAGGGGGCAAAATGGGGCAAGGGGATCGGTCATGCGGCCTATTTCCATAGTCTTGAGAAGCTTGATCCGGGACGGGCGTCTGGCCGTCATCGATTCGCGCGGGCGCAGAGAAGAATTCGGCGACGGCCGCGGGCGCGCGATCGCCGTCCGGCTGCGAGATCGGCGCACTGAATGGGCGCTCCTCCTCAATCCGCAATTGGCGTTGGGAGAAGCCTATATGGACGGAAGGCTCACGCTGGAGGAAGGTGATATTGCCGGCTTGCTCGAACTTCTGACGCGAAATCTGCGAGGCGGGTTCGGCGGCTGGCAGTGGGAGGTTCTGAACGCGCTGCGAATGCGGCTGCAGCGCATGGCGCCGCCAAATTCGCTTTCGCGCGCCAGGCGCAATGTCGCCCATCACTACGACCTTTCCGGCGGGCTGTACGATCTGTTCCTGGATGCGGACAAACAATACTCCTGCGCCTTCTTCGAGACCCCCAACGACACGCTCGAACAGGCGCAGACGCAAAAGCGCCAGCGCATCGCCGCCAAGCTCCTGCTCAAGCCGAATCTGCGCGTTCTCGACATCGGCTCGGGCTGGGGAGGGCTGGCGCTCCACATGGCCCGTCAGTCGCAGGTCCAGGTGACCGGCGTGACGCTATCCGAGGAGCAGCTCAAGATCGCGAGGGAACGCGCCGCGCGATCGGGCCTCGGCGACAGGACGCGATTCGAATTTCTTGACTATCGCGCCGTGAAGGGCCAATTCGACCGCATTGTGTCGGTCGGCATGTTCGAGCATGTGGGGCTTGCTCATTATCGCGAATTCTTCCGCCGCCTGGCGGAACTTCTGACTGACGACGGCGTCGCGCTGATCCACGCAATCGGCCGCAGCGACGGGCCGGGCGCGACCAACGCCTGGATCGCGAAATACATCTTCCCCGGCGGTTATGCGCCGGCCCTGAGCGAAGTGCTCCCGGCGGTGGAGAAATCCGGGCTGATTGTCACCGATATCGAAATTCTTCGCTTGCATTACGCGCATACGCTGGCGGAATGGCGCCGTCGCTTCGTGGCGAATTGGGAGAGGGCCAAGCGACTCTATGACGAACGATTCTGCCGCATGTGGGAATTCTATCTCGCCGGCTCCGAGATGGCCTTCCGCAACCAGGGCCATTTTGTCTTTCAGATCCAGCTCGCCAAGCGCATCGATTCGCTGCCGCTGGTGCGCGACTACATGGCGTTCCCTTCGCCGGCTCCGCAGCAACGCTCGGCAGCCTAATTCCTATTTGGGCGCGGGTCCCTGACTGACGCGGACGAAATCGTCCGGTCTCAGCCATTTCGCGAACGCGGCGCGCACGTCCTCCGGCGTCAGCGCGACGAACCGCGCGGCTGCGCGCCAGGGCTCATCGAGCGGAAGATCGAGATCGCTGCGCGCGAGCAACCCTTGCGCAATTTCCGAGATGCTCGATTCGCCGAGCGGGATCTTGCGCAGCATCATTGTCTTGGAACGGTCCAGCTCGTCCTCGGGAACCAGCGCTGTCTGCATCGCCCTGATGTCGTTCGCGACGATGGCTTGCGCCTGTTCGACATTCTGCGGATCGCTGGCGTATTGCACGAGATAGGCGCCGCGCGTGCGGCCCACCTGTAGCGAGGCGCCGACCGAATAGACAAGGCCCGCATTTTTGCGAAGATCGATGCTGAGCCGCGCCGAGTAGAAGCCGCCCGCCAGAACCGAATCGCCGAGTTGGAGCGCATAGAAGTCGGGATTGGCGCGATTGAGCGCGAGGGTGTGCGCCAGCGCGACGCTGTCTTGCACGCGGCTTTCGTCGGGAACCGCGATCGTGGCCGGCCGGTTCGGGGGCGCGACCGGCAGGTCGACATTCGGTTTGGGACCAATCGCGCGCCAGGACCCAAAATACTTCTCGATCGTCGCCCGAGCCTTATCGGGCGACACCTTGCCGATGACCACGATCGTCGTCATATCCGGGCGCAGGACCGATTTTTCGTAGGCGACCACATCCTCGCGATTGACGCTGCGAAGCGATTGTTCGGTCGGGTCACGCAGACTTGGGTCGCCGCTCGGGAAGAGCGCTGTTCGCAGCGCGCGCGAGGCGAGGTAGGCCGGCGTCTTCTCCCGCGCCGCCGCGTATTTCGCCAGTTGATCGCGCGCCACCTCGAACGCCTCTTGAGGGAAGGCCGGATGCAGCTCGTTGTCGGCAAGCAGCGCGACGCCGCGGTCGAAGTCCTCCGATAGGGCCTGCACGGCGAAGTCCGCGCCGGCGTCCTCGCTCGCGCCGATATCGTCAAGCGCCTTTTCGAAAGCGAGGCGATCGAGCGTTTCGCTGCCATAGGAGAAAAGACGCTCCATGATTTGCGAGACGCCTTCCTTGCCCGGCGGCTCTTCCGTGTCGGGACGATTGCGCACATGGCCGTAGACGCTGATGGTGTCGCTCACGTCTTCCGGCTGGACGATGAGGGTGACGCCGTTGGGCAGCGTGCTGACGAGGGGTCTCAGCGTCATGGCCGGAACCTCGAGTCGGCCCAGCGCCGCCGTCGCCCAATCCGGCATGGCGGTCGGCTTGGCCTCGCCGAGCGCGATACTCTCCCGCCCGCCGAACCCGCCCTGCGCGGACACCGGCTCTCCCGAGGCCGTCGGCGTCGTTACGGCGACGACGGCGTGGGCGAGATCTAGATATTTGCGCGCTACGCGATTGACGTCCGCGACGCTTACCCGCTCGATGCGGCGAAGATCCTCCTGCGGAGATTTGAGCCCGTAGAGGGCGATGGCGTCGGACCAGACCCCGGCAAGGTCCGCGATGTCGTTCTTCTGAAATTCGCTCGCGCGCCGCTCCTGACGTTTCGCCGCGGCGACCAGGTCCGCAGGAACGCCATGCGCCGCGACATCGGAAAGTATGGCGCGGATCTCCGCCTCGGCCTGCTTCGGATCGGCATCCGGGGGAATGGAAACCTCGGCATAGGCGAGCGAGGCTCTTGGCAACGGATCGAGCGTAAAGCTCGCGCTTAGCGCCTTGCCTTGCGGAACAAGCCCGTACAGCGCGAAGCGGCGGCTCGCGAGCACGTCGGCGAGCGCTTCGAGCGCAGGAAAATCGCGACTGTCGAGGCCTGGCAGACGCATCGCGATCACGACGCTCGCGTTCGGCCGGTCGGTCGCCATCGCAATCCTCGCCGGCTCGACCGGAGCGAATTCGATCTGCGGGCGCGGCGGGAGAGATTTGGGCTTTATGGCCCCGAACAGCAACCTGACTTTGGCGAGAGCTTCCCGCGGCTTGACATCGCCGACAACCACCAGAATGGCGTTGTTGGGCGCATACCAGTCGTCATGGAACCGTTTGAGGATCTCCGCCGTCGTCGCCTCGAAACTCGGGCGCGTGCCGAGCGCCGAATGAGCGTAAGGCGTTCCGGCGAAGAGCTGGGCGCGCAACTTCTCATAGAGCACGTAAGATGGGTTCGAAAGGTCCTGCGCGACCTCTTGTTCGATCGCGCCGCGCTCCTTGTCCCAGTCTTCCTTCGAAGCCGTCACGCCCTGCATGCGCAACGCCTCGATATGAAGCGCGACGTCCAAATCTTCGGCCGGAACGGTATATAGATATTGGGTGATGCTCTCACGGGTATTGGCGTTGAAGACGCCCCCCATCACGCTGCCAATGTTGGCGAGCTGATCGGCGCTGAGCCCAGGCGAACCGCGGAACATCATGTGCTCCATGGCGTGCGCCGTGCCCGGGAGTTCGTCCGGCGCTTCGTCGGAGCCGACCATATAGTTGACCGCGGTGGCGACCACGGGGGCCAGCGTATTGCGCACGATGACGACCCGAAGGCCATTGTCGAGCGTCGCCCGCAGGACATTGCGCGGGGCTGTCGGCGCCGCATCCGCATGCGCAAGGACGGCGACCAGGGCAAACAGAACCGCGCTGACGGCGCGGCTCAGGCGCCGCTTTGCATTTCCAACCATCATGTCCCTCGATCCTCGACTGAGCTGTCAGCCCGGCGGCCGGCGCCTTCGGTCACGCGCGGTGCGCGACGCTTTGTGATCGCCGCGGGCTGCCGATCTGATTTAGACCGGTGGGCAGGGGCTTGCCAACCGCACGGTCAATGAAAATCGCGCGATTGGGGCACGACGCGCACGTTGCGCGGATGGCGATGGCGCATGGCGCCCTGCGAGCGGAAGGACGGCGCGTCGCGGTCGTCCTCCGACAGGCGATCGAGCTCGGCGGTGCGGTCGAAGATGCGTTCGGCGACGAGATGGACGACGCCATCGACGCTTCTCTGCACCTTGCCTTCGACCAGGAGCAGCCGCGCGCCCATGATGGCGCGGCGAAATTCCTCCACCAGCCTCGGCCAGACGACGACATTGGTTACGGAAGTTTCATCGCTCAGGGTGATGAACACGACGCCGGCGTCCCCCGGCATCTGGCGCGTCAGCACGATGCCGGCGCAGGCGGCTTGCGCGCCGTCCTTCGAGCCGGCGATCTCCTTGCAGCTGAGCGCGCCTTCTTCGCGGAAGAGATCGCGCAGGAAGGCCATCAGATGGGCGCGCAGCGAAAGCCGCAGCATCTGATAATCGGCCAGCACATGTTCGCTGAGCGGCATGGGCGGAAGCGGGGCGATCTCCTCCTCGGGCTGCTCCTCGACGAATTGCGCGGCGAAAAGCGGAAGCTCGTCATCGTCGGCCAGACGGCGCACATCCCAGAGCGTTTCGCGGCGGTCCTTTGCGAGCGACTGGAAGCAATCGGCTTCGGCCAGGATGATGAGCGCGCGCTTGGGCAGCCGCGCTTTGCGCGCCACCTCGCTCACCGCGCCATAGCGGTTGCCGCGGCATCCGACGAGAACATCCGCCCATTTCTCCTGAAAGCCGTCGACCTGGCGAAAGCCGAGGCGGAGCGCCAGACCGCCCTTGTCATCGGCTTCGAGCGTGTTGTCCCAGGCGCTGAAATTCACATCGACAGGCCGCACCTCGACGTCGTGCTCGCGCGCATCGCGCACGATCTCCGCCGGCGCATAGAAGCCCATGGGCTGGGAATTGAGGAGCGCGCAGGCGAAAGCCGCCGGATGGAAGCGCTTGATATAGGCCGAGACATAGACGAGCAGCGCGAAGCTGGCGGCATGGCTTTCGGGAAAGCCGTAGGAGCCGAAGCCTTCGATCTGCCTGAAGCAGCGCTCCGCGAAATCGGGCTGATAGCCGCGCGCGATCATGCGGCCCACGAACTTGTCCTTGAAGGCGTCGATGGTGCCGAGATTGCGGAACGTCGCCATGGCCCTGCGCAAGCCGTTCGCCTCGGAGGGAGAAAATTCCGCCGCCACGATGGCGAGCTTCATCGCCTGCTCCTGGAACAGAGGCACGCCCATGGTCTTGCCGAGCACCGCGCGCAACTCGTCCGGTGGACCGTGTTCCGGCGACGGCGAGGGAAAGACGACAGGCTCCTCGCCCGCGCGGCGGCGCAAATAGGGATGCACCATGCCGCCCTGGATCGGGCCGGGACGCACGATCGCGACCTCGATCACGAGGTCGTAGAATTTTTCCGGCTTGAGGCGCGGCAGCATGCTCATCTGCGCGCGGCTTTCCACCTGGAAGACGCCGATGGCGTCGGCCTTTCTCAGCATCGCGTAAACCTCCGGATGCTCCTTCGGCACGCCGGCGAGGTCGTAGGCGCGGCCCTCATGCGTCTTGATGAGCTCGAAGGCCTTGCGGATGCAGGTGAGTATGCCAAGGCCGAGAACATCGACCTTCATCATCATCAGCGCATCGATGTCGTCCTTGTCCCATTCGATGAAGTGGCGATCCTCCATCGTGGCCGGGCTGACCGGCACGAGTTCATCGAGCCTGTCGTTGGTGAGCACGAAACCGCCGACATGCTGGGAGAGATGCCGCGGAAATCCGATCAGCTCGCGCGTGCAGGCCATCACCCGCGCAATGAGCGCGTTTTGGGGATCGAGCTTTCCCTGGCGCACCTGCTTGTCGCTCAGGCTTGAGCCCCAGCTTCCCCACACCCCGCCCGCAAGGTCCGCTCCCACGTCTTCGCTGAGGCCGAAAACCTTCGCCACTTCGCGCACGGCGCTGCGCGGGCGGTAGTGGATCACGGTGGCGGCGAGCGCGGCGCGATGGCGGCCGTAGCGGCGATAGATGTACTGGATCACCTCCTCGCGCCGCTCATGCTCGAAATCGACGTCGATGTCGGGCGGCTCCTTGCGCTCCTCGTTGACGAAGCGCTCGAACAGAAGATCCATCTGCACCGGATCGATGGCGGTGATGCCGAGCATGTAGCAGACGGCGGAGTTCGCGGCCGATCCTCGCCCCTGGCACAGGATCGGCGGATCGCAGCTGCGCGCGAATTGCACGATGTCGTGCACGGTGAGGAAATATTGCGCGATGCCGAGCTTTGCGATCAGCGCCAGCTCCTTCTTCAGCACCGCGCGCACGTCGTCCGGTATGGCGCGATTGTAGCGGCGGATGGCGCCGGACCAGGTAAGGTCTTCGAGATGCTGCTGCGGCGATTTTCCCGGCGGCACGGGCTCGTTGGGATAATTGTATTTGAGCTGATCGAGCGAGAAGGCGATGCGATCGGCGAAGCGCACCGTTTCCGCCAACGCTTCCGGCGCGTCCTCGAACAGCGCCGCCATCTCTTCCGGGGGCTTCAAATGCCGCTCGGCATTGGATTCGAGCAGGCGTCCGGCTTCGTTCAGGGTCATGCCTTCGCGGATGCAGGTGACGACGTCCTGAAGCTCGCGGCGTTCGTGACAGTGATAGAGCGCATCGTTGGCGGCGATGAGCGGAACGCCGGCCATCTTAGCGATACGCTTGAGACGCGCGAGCCGGCGCGAATCGTCGCCCAGCATCGGCATCACCGCGCCGAGCCACACGCGATCCGGCGCAACCGCTGCGAGCTGTTTCAGCAGGGCTTCGATTTGCTCCGGCGCGGCGCGGATATGGGATTCGAATTTGTCCTTCGCGATCGTACCCGGCCCGCCGGCCTCATCGGCGAGGCTTTCGTTCCAGACTTTTTCCGGAACGCCGACGGTCGTTTCGCTGCGGTTGGGATGCGGCGGCATGACGACGAGCAGCAACCCCTCCCGCCATTTGAGAAGATCGGCGAGGGTGAGAAGGCACTCGCCCTTGGGCGCGCGCAGCTTGCCTTCGCTCAAGAGACGGCAGAGGCGACCATAGGCGGCGCGGTCTTCCGGATAGGCAAGGATGTCCGGCGTGCCGTCGACGAAGACGAGACGCGCGCCGACGAGAAGCTTCGGCAACGGCGCACTCGTCTGCTCGCGGATTTCCTCGAGCGCGCTGTAGGCGCGCACCACGCCGGCCAGGGTGTTGCGGTCGGCGATGCCGATGGCGACGTAGCCGAGCGCGGCGGCCTGCGCCACGAACTCCTTGGGATGCGAGGCCCCGCGCAGAAAGGAGAAATTCGTGGTGACGGCGATTTCGGCGAAGGGGAGCATTGGCGGTCCCGTTTCACCTGCCCCTTGGGGGAGCCGGAAACCTTCGGCTTCACGCGAAGGCGCCATGAACCCTCCATTGCGGCGCCAGACCGTCGCGGTCGAAGACGCCGTCGCGGTAGAGCCAGAAGCGGCGCCCGTCTTCCGTCTCGGCGCGGAAATAGTCGCGCGTGGGCTGCGCCTCCTGATGGCGCCACCATTCCATGGCGATGCGCTCCGGCCCCTCGACATGGGTGACGATGCGCTGCATCCGCCGCCAGCGCATATGAAACGCCGAGCTTTCCGGAACCGAGCGCAGAAGGCTTGCCTGTTCGGGCTTGGCGAACAGGCGCAAGGGCCGGCGGGGCGCCTCGCCCGGGCGGCGAAGGGTCTTCCATTCGGCTTTCGACTCGCGCGCATATTGCGCAGGGACCGCGGCGAAGGCGCATTCGGGAATGTGGGTGTCGACGGGCTCGAAGGCGAGAATGCGCTGCGTTCCGAAGCGCGCCGCCAGCCGGTCGATGAGGAAGCGGATTTCCTTCTTCGCATTCATGTCGGCGTCGAAATCGGCGGCTTCGCATTCGGCGCGTTCGGCGCGCGTGGCGGAAAGGCGGATGAGATCGAAGCCGAAGCCCGGATCGATGGGATCGATCAGCGCGTCCAGCTTCTCGCGGAACAGGCGCTCGACGATTTTCGGATCGCGGATGGGCGAGCCGGTCTCGACCGCGATGCGGCGCACCTGCCCGTCGGCGCGGAAGAAGGAGGCTTCGAGATGGCGCGCGCCTTCGCCCTGCTTTTCCAGCGACCGGCCAAGTGCCGCGGCCAACGCCTTCAATGTCGAAAGGATGATATCCCCGGTCGCGATGGGTTCGGCGAAGGAGCGCTCGGCGCAGTAATCGGCCGGGGACCTGCGCGGCGAAATCGGGGTCTCGGCGCGGGCGAGCGCGCCGTCGAGCTTGAAGACCATGCGCGCGCCGAAACGGGCGGTGAGCTCGCTTCGCTTGCGCGAGGCCGCGGCGCCGATGGTCTTGAGGCCCGCGCGGCGGAAGGCGTGCGTCGTCACCGGATCGAGATAGAGCGCCTCGATCGGCAGAGGCGCGACAGCCTCGCTTTCCCCGCCCGGCGGAACGACGGCGCCGTCGCCATACCGCGCCAGCGCGCGCGCGGCCATCAAGGTGGAGGCGAGCGCGCCGCGCACCGCGAAGCCCTGATCGCGCAGCCTTTCGCGGATCAAATCGAGCATCGCCCGCTCGCCGCCGAAAAGATGGCTCACCCCGGTCACGTCGAGGAGAAGCCCGCGCGGCGGATCGAGCGCCACATAGGGCGTGAAGCGCTCGCACCAGTCGGCGATGCGGCCGAGCAGCTTGAGGTCCGCCGGCTCGTTCGCGGTCACGGCTTTGAGCATGGGCAGCATGGCGCGCGCATTGGCGAGCGGCTGGCCGACGCGCAGACCGAGCGCCGTCGCCTTGCGGTCGAGCGCCGATATCACCAGCGCGTTGTTCTCCTTCGCGGCGATGACGAGCGGCGGCGCGTCAGGCGAAGGCGCGCCGCGCTTCGCCTTCCATCGCCGCTGGAGCCGGTCGGTCGAAAGGCGCGGAAACCACAGCGCCACGATCCGCCGCTTCGCGGAAACCCGCATCGTCGCAACTCCACTCCATGACCCAATGGCCGGTGCGCCCGTGGCGATTGCGCACGAGTTCGGCCTCGAAAACCGGTTTTCCCCAGTTCTCTTCTTTCAACGGCGAGCGCGCCGCGCGGATGAGCCAGCGCGTCTCCGCGCTCGACGCCTCGGGCATGGCGGAGAAGCGCAACAGGAAGGCGCTCACGCCTTTCTCCGCTGCGCCGAGCGTCAATCGCCGGGTAGCCTTCAGATCGAGCGCCCTGTGCTCGCCCACCATCTCGATCGCGACCGCGCCGAGCGCGCCGCAGCTGAGCGCATCCGACGCCGCGCGCAGCGCCTCTTGCGCATTGGCCACGCGCAGGATCAGAAAGCGCGACGGATCGATGCCGAGCTCCAGCAATCCCGTCGCCGCGAGCTCGCCGAATTCGAGGGCGGAGAAATCCTGCCGGATCCAGAGGATGGGCTTTCCGTTCGCCACGCGCGCCGCAAGCCCCGCGGCAAATCCCGTGGCCGAGGCTTCGTGACCGGCGGCCGCGAACGCCTCATGCAGCGCGCCCCTGAGAAGCCCGCCTTTTAGACAGGCGTCGGCTTCTGCGTGGCCGAGCGGGATGCGGACCTCGCGGTCCTCCAACGCCGGTTTGGCGAGCGCCGCCTTCAGCGCTTGTATTCGTTCCGTTCTCATTGCGGAAATAAAGAACATAACTGGAACATAAGTCAACAACTACCTGTTCCAAAATAAAATTCCAACATACAACATATGGACCTAGCCTCTCCGGCCGCCATGGGCTAACCCCTCCTCTCCAGCACCGGAGACACCCATGAACCTCAAGGATCCCGCCCTCTTCCGCCAGCTCTGTTACGTCGATGGCGAATGGCGAAAGGCCGACTCAAGCCAGACGGTCGAGGTCAGAAATCCGGCGACCGGCGAGACGCTGGGGACCGTGCCTCGATGCGGCGCGGCCGAGACGCGCGCGGCGATCGCGGCGGCGAAGCGCGCCATGCCGGCCTGGGCCGCCAGGACCGCGGGGGAGCGCGCCGCGATCCTGCGCCGCTGGAACGACCTGATGCTCGCCCATGCCGACGACCTCGCGCTGATCATGACATCGGAGCAGGGAAAGCCGCTTAGCGAGTCCAAAGGCGAGGTCGCCTACAGCGCGTCGTTCATCGAATGGTTCGCGGAAGAAGGCAAACGCGTCTATGGCGACGTAATCCCGAGCCACGCGACCGACAAGCGCATCGTCGTGCTGAAGCAGCCGGTGGGAGTCGTCGCGTCCATCACGCCATGGAATTTCCCCTCCGCGATGATCGGGCGGAAAGTGGGCCCCGCGCTCGCCGCCGGCTGCGCCTTCGTCTCGAAACCCGCATCGCAGACTCCCTACTCCGCGCTCGCGATGGCGGAGCTTGCCCATCGCGCCGGCGTGCCCAAGGGCGTGTTCAATGTCGTGACCGGCTCGGCGCGCGAGATCGGCGACGAGATGACCTCGAACCCCGATGTCGCCAAGCTCACCTTCACTGGCTCGACGGAAGTGGGCCGCCAACTGCTCGCCAAATGCGCGCCCACGATCAAGAAAGTGTCGATGGAGCTCGGCGGCAACGCGCCCTTCATCGTGTTCGACGATGCCGATCTCGACGCCGCGGTCGAAGGCGCCATCGCCTCCAAGTATCGCAACACCGGACAGACCTGCGTCTGCGCCAACCGGCTCTATGTGCAGGCGGGCGTCTACGACGCCTTCGTCGAGAAGCTGAAGGTTGCCGTCGGAAAGTTGAAGGTCGGCAATGGCGTCGAGCCCGGCGTGACGCAAGGCCCGCTCATCGACGAGGCGGCCGTGAAGAAGGTCGAGGAGCACATCGCCGATGCGGCGGCGAAAGGCGGCAAAATCGTGATGGGCGGCCACCGGCACAAGCTCGGCCACACCTTCTTCGAACCCACGATCATCACCGGCGCAACGCAGGACATGCTGATCGCGAAGGAGGAGACGTTCGGCCCGCTCGCGCCGGTGATCAAGTTCGACGCCGACGCCGACGCGATCCGCATGGCCAACGATACCGAGTTCGGTTTGGCCGCCTATTTCTATGCGCGCGATCTGAAACGGGTGTGGCGCGTGGCGGAGGCGATCGAGGCCGGCATCGTCGGCATCAACACCGGGCTCATCTCGACCGCTGTGGCGCCCTTCGGCGGCGTCAAGCAATCCGGCCTCGGCCGCGAAGGCTCCAAATACGGCATCGATGACTATCTGGAGATCAAGTATCTCTGTTTGGGAGGGATATAGCCGCCGTCCTTCGAGGCTTCGCGCGTCGATACGCTGTCGCTATCGACTGCCGAGGTGCGAGCGAAGCGAGCCTCGAAGCGCGCTAAGGACCTCAGGATGACGAACAAGTTCAGGCCGCCGGCTTCCACGCCCTGAAGCGGCGGGGGCGGTAGAAGAAAATCCCGATCGCAAGCCCGCCGATGCCCACGACGTTGGTCACCAGATCGAAGGTGGTCATGGCGTAGAGGCCGAGCCCGATCAGCGACAGGCCGCTGAGCGCGGGGTAGACCGCGAGCCACAGCCATCGCCCGACGTTCTCGCGCAGCAATCCGCGGAACGCCCAGGCGGCGGCCAGCCCCGCCAGTCCGTAGTAATAGGCGACCAGCACGCCCACCGCGCGCACCGAATCGGCGATGATGAGCCCCACCGTCGGCATCAGGCTCGAACCCCAGAGCAGGACGAGGCCCATCGCCATCAACAGCAGCATCGCGCGCACCGGCGTGCGCGTTCGCGGATCCACGACGCCGAACAGATGCGGCATGGCGCCGTCGCGGCCCATGGCGAAGAGCGTGCGGGAGAACTGCAGCATCGTGGTCTCCAGCGTGGCGACGCTGGAAAGAATCACCGCGCAGGAGGCGATCAGCGCGCCGTAATGGCCGAAGCCGGACGCGACCGCGATGTTGTAGATGATATTGGCGTTGAAGCCGGACGCGTCCCGGATCGAAAACAGGAACAAGGCGGCGAAGACGAAGGCGATGTAATAGGCGATGGTCACGAAAATCGAAACGAAGCCGCCGTGACCGGCATTCTCGTGACCGTTGTGGGTTTCCTCCGCGAGATTCGCGGTGACGTCCCAGCCCCAATAGAAAAACACCACCACCAGCGCCGAGGATGCGAAGCTCGCCGCCGAATAGCCGAACCCGAACCAGCTCCAGGATAACGGATTGACGGGGCCGAAGGCCGCCGCGCGCCAGAACGCCCCGGCCAGCACCGCGGTCAGGATCAGCAGCTCGATTCCGGTCATCACCATCTGCACGCGGCTCGTCACTTCGATGCCGACGATCAGCACCACGGCGATGACGAGAAACCAGGCGCTGGCGATCGCCGCCGAGAGGACGACGTCGTTCACGAGCGAGGGATCGATGAAATCCAAGGTCGAGGTGGCGAGCGGAAGGCTTCCGGTCACCATGAACACCATCGAGGCGACGAGCAGCGCCCAGCCCGAGAAGAAGCCCCAGAACTTGCCGAATTCGGCGGTCGTCCACTGATAGGCCGCGCCGGCCGACACGCTTTTCCTGTTCAGCGCCTTGTAGGCGACGGCGATGCCCAGCATCGGAACGGCGAAGATGATGAGCGCGCCGGGCGAGAGCGCGCCGGCGACGCCGAGCAGCACGGCCGTGGTGACCGCAATGGTGTAGCCGGGCGCGCTGCCCGCAACTCCCATCACCAGCGATTCGATGAAGGAAAGCGATCCGGCCTTGAGTCCGGTGTGGTCGCCGCGCCGGGCGGAAGGGGCGGGGTCAGTCGGCATGGCGTCGCGCGCAGTCGAACTCGCCCGGCCTTCCATGGCCCACGACGCCGGCGAAAGCTGCGGCCCTTCCTTCGGTTGAGCGCCCGCGGGTCAATAGCGATAGGTCGCGGTCAGGCCGATCGTCCGTGGACGGAACGTCGAGGCCTCGAACAGCAGCGTCTTGTTGTCCTGATGATTGAGGTCGAGAAGCGGATGGGCGTTGAAGACATTGTCCATGAACAGCACGAGGTTGATGTCGTGCAGCGTGGCGCCCGCCCGGATCGCGAACATGTTGGTCGCCGGCTCGGGAAGCAGATGCCTGTCGAACAGCGTCGTGCCCGGATCGCGGTCCGGGGAGAGCCCGGTCTCGCCGCCGGCATATTCGTATTCGAGCCGCACGAACGCGTCCTTGCCCCAGATCGAGGCCGTATATTGCGCGCCAAGAGAGGCCGTCCAGGGCGAGCCGGGAAGACGGTCGCCGACATTGGCGAGGACAAGCCCCGCGGACGAGCTCGTGCTCGTATAATAGGCGTCGGTGTAACCGAGGCTGATGTCCAGATCGAATTGATCGGTGATCAGCCATTCGGCCTGAAGGTCGAAGCCCTTGCTTTCCGCCGAACCCTGGTTGGTGGTGTAACGGAAACCGCAGGAGGGAAGCGAAACCGTCTGCTGAATGTTGTTCCACTTGAGATAGTAGACGCTCGCCGAGGTTTCGATGCGGCCGCCGAGCAGCCTGTCCTTGGTCCCGAGCTCGTAGCTCCAGACCGAGTCCGAATCGTAGGATGACGGTTCGGTCGTGATTTCGGTGCAGGCGCTCACGGGGAACAGCGGATTGGCGCCGCCGATGCGATAGCCCTTCGCGGCCGTGGCGTAAATCAGATCGTCGTCATTGATGTTCCAGGTGATGTTCGCCATCGGCGTGAACGGGGTTTCGTCCTTCTTGCCGGGCGGACCCGTGAGCGGGCCGAAATTCTGCGGTCCGTCGGAGAAGTTGGTGAAGTCGAAATGGGTCTGGGCGATGCGCGCGCCGACCTGCAGCTTCAGCGTGTCGGCGATGATGGCGTAGGTCGCATTGGCGAAGCCGGCGAGCTGATGCTCATGGCCGCGGGTGTGGTTGATGTAGTCGTCGCCGTTCGGCAGAAGGTCCTCGCCCCACGCGGTCAGCATGTCGAGGCCCCAGAGATATTCGGTCAGCTGCGGAAGCTGCGGATCGTTGATCTCCTCGACGCTGAGCTGGCTCTGATTCGAATAGAACATGCCCACGATCCAGGACAGCCGCGCCTGCGAATCCGTCGACTGCAGCCGCACTTCCTGGGTGAAATTGTCCTGGGTGTTGGTGACGTAGTTGGTCGCCTCGTAATGGCCGAAGGGCGCCACATCCTTGTAGCCGGGAAGGTCGAGGCCGGTGGCCGTGAGCAGCGGCGGCGGCTTGGGGCCCCCATGGTTGAAGTCGTGCCGGTAAACCTTGCACAGGCCGCCCGTGCAATGCTGGCCGTAGTCCGGATTCCAGCTGCCGTGGATGATGCCCTGGAAGTACGACAGATCGTAAAGGGTGGCGCTGTAGTCCTGAACGACCTGATGGCGGTCGAAGAATGAGGTGTTCGAGATCAGCTCCATGTCGCCGAAATTGTAATCGGCCTTGAGGGAGGACAGCGTGAAGTGATCCTTGTCGCCCATATCCTCCGGCGTGCCGGTGCGGTAGTCGCCGCTCGAGGGATCTGAAATCCCGACCCAATAGTCGTCGATGTTGTTCTTGTTGCGGCTCTGATAGAACACGGCGGGCTCGACGGTCAGGCCCTCGAGCGGCTGCCATAGCAAGGCGCCACGCGCGACGATGGTGTCGGCGTAGTTCGTGTCGCTCTGAAGGACCTTGCTGGGATCGGCGTAATCGACCTTGTCCACCCAGCCGCCGTCGTGGCGGCCCCAGGCGCTGATGCGAAAGCCCAGCTTGTCCTCGACGATCGGTCCGCCCAGCGCCGCGCCGCCTTCGTAGCTTGGGCTGCCGTCCTGCGT
>DASZRM010000131.1:0-1822 GCA_035549135.1 Rhizomicrobium sp.
ACGCGGCCGGGGTGCTGGATGAGGTGATCGAGCAGCTTGTATTCGGTGGGGCCGAGATGGACTTCCTTGCCCGCGCGGCGCACCCGGTGGGCGGCGCGGTCCATCTCGATGTCGCCGATGGCGATCACGTCCTCGGCGAGACTGGGGCGAATGCGCCGCATCACCGCGCGCAGCCGCGCCAGCAGCTCTGTCATCGAGAAGGGCTTGGTCAGGTAGTCGTCCGCGCCGGTGTCCAGACCGCGGATGCGGTCCTGCTCCTCGCCGCGGGCGGTGAGCATGATGATCGGAACGTTGCGAGTCTCCTGCCGGCCGCGCAGCCTGCGGCATACTTCGATGCCGGAGAGATTGGGCAGCATCCAGTCCAGGAGAACGAGGTCGGGCTTCTCTTCGGCGGCGACGAGCAGGGCTTCCTCGCCGTCGCGGGCCTCGACCACGCGATAGCCTTCGCGCTCGAGATTGTAGCGCAGGAGCGTTACGAGGGCCGCCTCGTCCTCGGCGATCAGCACGCTGGGCTTCATGCCTTGCTCTCGAATGGAACGCGTGTTTCGCTGGTCTTGTCGGCCTTGGGCCGGTCGGTGGAGAGATGGCCGCCCGTGACCATGTGATACACGACCTCGGCGATGTTGGTTGCATGATCGCCGGTGCGCTCGATGTTCTTTGCGACGAACAGAAGATGGGTGGAGAAGCCGATGGTCCGCGGATCCTCCATCATGTAGGTCAGCAGCTCGCGGAACAGGCTGTTGTAGGTCTCGTCGATGTCGCCGTCCTGGCGCCACACCGCCTCGGCGGCGTCCGCGTCGCGGTCGGAATAGGCGTCGAGCACGAGCTTGAGCTGGGTGAGCGCCTGGCGGCCCATGCGAGCAAGACTCTGGGTGAGGCGGATGGGCGGCTCGCGGTTGAGCACGATCGCGCGCTTGGCGATGTTCTTGGCGAGGTCGCCGATGCGTTCCAGCTCGCTTGCGATCTTGATCGCGGCCAGCGTCTCGCGCAGGTCCACCGCCATCGGCTGGCGCAGCGCCAGAAGCTTGAGCGCCTGGTCCTCGATCGATTGCTGGATCTGGTCGATATTCTTGTCGCCGCCGACGGCGCTTTCAGCGAGCGCGCTGTCGCGCCGGGCGATGGCCTCGATCGCGTCGGCGAGCTGGGCCTCGGCCATGCCGCCCATCTGGGCGACGGTCGAAGCGAGCGTCTCCAGCTTTTCGGTGAACGCTCTGACCGTGTGGTCCGTCATCTTGGCGTCGTCCAATTCGCTTCGGGGCCGATGGTTGCTTAGGCGGCAAGCGCCAAATCTGTGCGACAATTCTATGACAATTCCATGACGGCCGCATCCTCGTCCTGCCGCGCGGCCGGCAGAAAGACCGTAAACGTGCTGCCTTCGCCCATCCGGCTCTCGATGGTGAGCCTGCCCTGGTGGCGGTTGACGATGTGTTTGACGATGGCGAGACCAAGGCCGGTGCCGCCCTTCTCACGGCTGCGTTTGACGTCCACCCGATAAAAGCGCTCGGTCAGGCGCGGCACCGCGTTCTGCGGAATGCCTTCGCCGTCGTCGCGGATCGCGACGGCGAGCATGCGCTCGGCGCCGCGGGCGCCCGGCGCCGGCTTCATCTCCAGGCTCACCCAGACATGGCCGCCCGGCCTTCCGTATTTGATCGCGTTGTGGATCAGATTCTGGAAGACCTGGATCAGCTCGTCGCGTTCGCCTATCGCCGGCGGCAGGTTCTCGGCAAGCGAGGTCTCGAGCGATATGCCGTCCGACGCGGCAAGCGGCGCAAGGGCCGCGATCGCCTCGCGCAGGGCCCGATCCAGCGGAACCTGCCCCGAA
>DASZRM010000132.1:0-8462 GCA_035549135.1 Rhizomicrobium sp.
CGGCGGTCCTTGACCGGGCGCAATCGGCGGCGCGCCGGGCCGGCTCCCGCTGCGCCCTGCACAGCATACAGGGCCGGGGCCGCAGGGGGGATGGGGCCGCCCGCTCGGCGAAGCGGGAGAATTCCGGCCTGTCGCCTAAAGCAAATTCGTTCAGACGTGACCGCCCTTTTCACCCTTCGCCGGGCTCACCCTTCGACAAGCTCGGGGGTGAGGACTTAAGCACGATCCTCATGCTGAGCGTGTCGAAGCATGAACTTGCCCGAGCATGAGGTCGTCGCGATCGCGACGGAATGCAAAGGGCTCTAGCGGCCGAGCCGGTCATCCTCCTTGCGGGCGCGCAGCGCGGCGGGAAGATCGACATAGAATCCGCGGGCGATGGCGAGCACCTTGTCGGAGCGGACGGCGAGCGCATCGGCCTCGCTTGCGAATTGCTCGCCTTCGAAGAGATAGCGTTTCACCGTCTCTCCCGTTCGCTCGTCGGGGACGTCGATGCTCGAAACGTTCTCAACCTGCTCTTCGGCAAGCGCCAGCGTGTGGCGGAAATGCGCCCTTGAATCTCTGCGATCGCTGATTTCCTCCGCGCGGCGTTGGCGCACGCGGCTATCGAAACGCGAGACGGCGCCGGAGATCTGCGGCCAATAGCGGACGGCGAGGATCCCCGCGAGAATGATCAGCGCCATTGTGAGAAGATTCGTCAGCACATCGATATCTTGTAGCCGGCTCCAAATTATGCGGGCAGGCGCGGGCCCTTCTCAACCGCGAAAATAATTTCGCCCCCCTCTTGAACCGTCACGGTCCAATCGCCATTTGCGCCATATCCCCACAATTGCGCAACGCCGGCGGTCCCTTCCCTCATGGGCGGGCGAGCGTTAACGCCCCGCGCGTTCGAGATAGGCCCTCGATTGCATCTCGATCAGGCGCGAGACGGTTCGGCGGAAGGCCTGAGCATTGTCGCCTTCGACGTAAAGCCCCTCCGGCGGAACGGCGGCGGAGCAGACGAGCTTCACGCCTTCGTCGTAGAGCGTGTCGATCAGGAGGGTGAAGCGCCGCGCCGCGTCGCGCATGGCCGGCGTCATCGCCGGAATCCGGTCGATGAAGACGGTGTGATAGGCGCGCGCGATGGCGAGATAGTCGGCGCCCGCGAGCGGGGCAAGACACAGATCGTCGAAGGAAAAGCGCGCGACGCCGCCGGCCGCGCCTGGCACGCGCAAGGACCGGCCGAGCACGGCCAGCGTCGCCGGATTTGCGTCCGCACGGCCGGTGAGCTTCAGCCAGTCCTCGTCCATCGCCGCATCGGCCCCGGGCCCGAGCGGACAGAGATAGACCTTGAGTCCCGCGATCAGGAGCCGGCGATAATCGGTGGGTCCGTTGAGCTCGACGATCTCCAGCCGCTCCTTGAGGAGCGCGATGAAGGGAAGGAAAAGCTGGCGGTTGAGGCCGCCCTCGTAGAGCCGCTCCGGCGCCGTGTTCGAGGTCGCCACGATCGTCACGCGGCGCTCGAACAGCTGCTCGAACAGGCGGCCGAGGATCATGGCGTCGGCGACGTCGTTCACCTGGAATTCGTCGAAGCACAGAAGCTGCGCCTCCTTGGCGACGAGCTGGGCCACGGGCGCGATGGGATCGCTCGCGCCCCGTCCGCGCTCGGCATGGATGCGCGCATGGGTCTCGGCCATGAAGGCGTTGAAGTGGACGCGCCGCTTCGGTGTGGCGGCGGCCTCCTCGAAGAAGAGGTCCATCAGCATCGATTTGCCGCGCCCGACATCGCCCCAGATGTAAAGGCCGCGCGGAGCGGCCTCCAGCCTGCGGAACGGCCGCCAGCCGGAGCGCCGGCGCAGCGCGCGCGACAGCGCGTGAAGCTTTCTGGCTGCGTGCTCCTGGAGCGCGTCCGGCTTCAGGCGGCCCTGGGCGACGGCCTTGCGATAGCGGGCGAGGAAGGACATCAGCGGCGCGGCAGGATCGCCCAGTAGTCGAGGTCGAGAACGAGGTTTTCGGGATATTTGTCGCCGACCCGGTCGGGAAATCCGCCGCAGGGCAGATCTTTCGTCGCCACCAGCCTCAGGCGCAGCGCGCCGCAATCCTTGCGGTCGGAAAACGGCGCATTGGCGTTCGGGATCGGCGCTTTGCCCAAGACCTGCGACCAGGCGAAGATCGTATCGCCCGCAAAGACGGGATTGGCGTGCCGCCCGCCATTGATCGCGGCGATGCAAAGGGCGTTTTGCAGCCCGTTATAGGAAAGCGCCCGCGCCAGCGAAATCACATGGCCGCCATAGACGATCCGCCGGCCGAAGCGCCCACCCCGCTCGGCATAGGCGTTGAAATGCACGCGCGCCGGATTTTGAAAAAGCCGCGCCGCCATCATGTGCTCGGCCTCCTCGACGGTGACTCCGTCGATATGGTCGATCCGTTCGCCCGCCGCATAATCGTCCCACAGGCGGTCGGACCCGGTGTCGATCGGCTTTGCGAGCGCGAAGTCGGCGCCTTCGGGAGCGACAAGGCTGCTCGGCGCCACTACGCTTTCGAGAGCCGGAACGACGGTCGCGGGCGGCGGCGAGGCGCCGTCGCGCTTTCGCACCATCACCCAGCGGACGAAAGAGACGACCTCGACGTCGGATCGATCGAGGCCTTCAGTGCGGACGTAGACGACGCCGGTCTGTCCGTCGGCATTTGCCTTGAGGCCGATCACCTCCGAGAAAGCGCGCAAGGAAGCGCCCGCGTAAAGCGGCTTTCCGAAGCGAAGCTGGGCGTAACCGAGATTGGCGACCGCGTTCAGCGAAATATCGGCCACGCTCATGCCGAAGGTCGCGTGGAAGACCAGCAATTGATCCAGCGGCGCGCCGCGAAAGCCGAGGCTTCTTGCGAATGCCTCGTCGGACTGGAGGGCGAACCGCGCGCCAAAAATGGCCCGGTAGAGCGCGGCGTCGCCCTCGGTCAGGGTGCGCGCCGGCGCGTGGCGGAAGCGCTGTCCGACGTGAAAATCCTCGAAGAAATTGCCGGCGCCGTTCGTCATGCCTCCTCCATCGCAGCGATCGCGTCGGCGAGGGCGACGGTGCGCCGCGCCATGTCGGCATGCAGCAATTCGACCATGCGCCCGTCGAGCTTGATCGCGCCCTTCCCCCTGTTCTCGGGAAGATCGAAGGCGGAGATCGTCTTGCGCGCGCGCTCCACCTCTTCCGCCGACGGCGAGAAGATCGCGTTGCAGACCTCGACCTGGCTTGGATGGATCGCCGTCTTGCCGTCGAAGCCGAAGCTTTTCGCCTGGCGGCAATGGGCGGCGAATCCGTCGGCGTCCGAGATGTCGTTGAACACGCCGTCGACGGCGGCAAGACCGTGCGCCCGCGCCGCAAGAACCGTAAGGCTCAATGCCGCCGCGAGATTGGAGCGGTCCTTCATGTGCTCGCCGCGCAGTTCCTTGACGAGATCGTTGGTTCCCATGACGAGACAGGCGAGCCTTCCGCCGGCGCCCGCGAGCGCGGCGATGTTGAGGATCGCAAGCGGCGTCTCGATCATCGCCCAGAGCGCGATGGAGCGATCGCGCCCGCGAAGCCGCTCCTCGATCGCTTCGAGGTCGGTGGGCGCGGAGATCTTTGGCGCCAGGATCGCGTTCGGCTTTGCGTCGATGGCGGCGGCGAGGTCGTCCTCGCCCCATTCGGAGGAAAGGGCGTTTATGCGGACGATCACCTCGCGCTTGCCGAAGCTGCGCGCGGCCACCGCCTCGCAGACCTGCTTGCGCGCGAGCTCCTTGGCGTCCGGCGCCACGGCGTCCTCGAGATCGAGGATGAGCGCATCGGCCGCAATGGCGCGCGCCTTTTCCATCGCCCGCGCGTTGGAGCCGGGCATGTAGAGGACGGAGCGGCGCGGACGAATGGGATGCACGAACGCCCTGAACGACGGGTCAGCGACCGCCTATATAGCGGGCGCGCGCCGCCGCCGCATAGGCTTCCACGTCGGGCCGCTCGCGCAGGCGCTTCGCCCATTTGGCCATGACCTTGGCCATGCGCTCCGGGGGTACGCCGAGCTGGGCCTGGGCCACCCCGCCGTTCACGCTCTCGTGGTATTCGGCGATAAGGCCGGCCCTGAGCACGAACCGGCTCATGCCGTCGATGACGATCTCGCGGCCCTTGAATTCGGGAATGGTCGAAACGAAGCGCGACAGCGACCAGGCATAGCCGATGTCGCCCCCACAGACCGGATCGAAGAAGGTCCAGTCATAGTCCGCGGCGTCTCGATGGAAGAGATTCTCCAGCATGTCGGCGATGGCCTCACGGCCGCGATGCGGGCCGTAGATGTAGTCGTGATAGACGCCGTCCTCGGTGAAGCACTGCGCGAGCCCATGCCCATCGCCGGCCGTGGCCGCCGCGCCGAAGCGGGAGATGAGAGAGGAGAATTCATGAGGAGACATGTGTCCGCCTAGTCTCCCTCGCAACCACGAAGTGGAGGAGAGGGCAGGGGTGAGGGGGTGCCGGCCGCCGAACTCTGCGCCAGACGCCCCCTCACCCTTACCCTCTTCTCCTCAAAGGGGGAGAGGAAATTTTATGCCGCCTTCAGGAGCTTGCGATTGATCAGGCACTCCGCGATCTGGACCGCATTGAGCGCAGCGCCTTTACGCAGATTGTCGCTGACGACCCACATGTTGAGTCCGTGCTCGACGGTCGGGTCCTTGCGGATGCGCGAGACGAACGTCGCGTCCTCGCCGACGCATTCGATGGGCGTGACATAGCCGCCGTCTTCGTGCTTGTCGACGACGAGCACGCCGGGCGCCGCGCGCAGAATCTCGCGCGCCCGCGCGGCTGTGATCGGCCGCTCGAATTCGACATTGACGGACTCGCTATGGCCGACGAACACGGGAACGCGCACGACGGTGCAGGTGAGCGAAATGTCGGGATCGAGGATCTTGCCGGTCTCCGCCATCATCTTGAATTCCTCGGTCGTGTAGCCCGAATCGAGAAAGTCGCCGCCATGCGGGATGATGTTGAAGGCGATCTGCTTGGGATAGACCTTGTGCTCGATGGGATCGGCCACGAACACCGCGCGCGTCTGGGTGAAGAGCTCGTCCATCGCCTCCTTTCCCGTGCCGGAGACGGACTGATAGGTCGACACCACGACGCGCTTGATTTTGGCTTCGTCGTTCAAGGGTTTCAGCGCGACCACGAGCTGGATCGTCGAACAGTTGGGATTGGCGACGATGCCCTTCTTGATTCCGGTGAGCGCGTCCGCGTTCACCTCGGGAACCACCAGCGGCACGTCGCGGTCCATGCGCCAGGCGCTGGAATTGTCGATGACAAGGCAGCCGGCCGCCGCAATCTTCGGCGACCACTCCTTGGAGACCTTGCCGCCCGCGCTCATCAGGCAGATGTCCGTCCCCTTGAAGTCGTAATAGTCGAGCGCCTTGACCTTGAGCACGCCGTCGCCGAACGACACTTCGGTCCCGACAGACCGCGTCGAGGCGAGCGCGACCACCTCGCGGGCCGGAAAATCGCGCTGCGCCAGCACGTTGAGCATTTCGCGCCCGACATTGCCGGTCGCGCCGACGACAGCGACCTTGTACGACATGGACTGGCCCTCTTCCGTCCCGCGGCCATCCGCGGGGTTGAGAGCTTTACTGCATGAGATGTTGGCGGAAAAGAGGAGCCCCGCGCCGCCGGCTATTCGCCGAAGCGCCAGCGCAACACCAGCTTGGGCGCCCCGTCGTCGACCGTGCCGATCAGCGAGGGTCCTGAGCGGCCGATCCGGCGGGAGAACAGTCCCATGTCTCCCGTTCCGGCGCCGAAGCGGGCCGCGACGCTGTCCATATAGGTCATCGGAAATTTCGGTTTGACCGTCTTGGCCGGCTGATTTTGCTGGGGCGTCGGCCAGGGCTGCTGGTCGAGCCAGAAGGCGCGCGATCCCTTGTGCGGGCCGGCGACGCCGATCTCGTCCGCCATGCTCGGCGTTGCCATGGCCGCAGCCATGGCGAATACCAGATACCGCATGCTCTTAGCCTCCCAACTGGAGGCTAAAACGCGTCGCTTGAAGGGCGTGTTGCGGAAATTGCGAGAATACGCGCGCTCGAATTGACCTTAGATCACTTTCGCGGCGCGAAGCCGTTCGATCTCCGCAGGTTGCATGGCTAACACGGCCTTGAGAATTTCTTCGGTGTGCTCGCCGAGGAGCGGCGGCGGCAGGCGATAGTCCGCTGGTGTCCCGGAAAGACGCAACGGGCTGGCGACCAGATTGATCGCTCCCGCCTCTTCGTGCCGCATCGAGACAACGAGCCCGCGCGCGATCGCTTGGGGATCGGCGAAAACCTGTTCGACGGTGTGGATGGGTCCGCAGGGAACTTTCGCCTTTTCGAGGGCGTCGATCCAATCGGAAACGGTGCGGCCGAGGAAGATTTGGGCGAGTAGTCCGGTAAGCTCTTCCCGGCGCGCGACGCGCGCCTCATTCGTGGCGAACCTTGGATCGCGCGCCAAGTGTTCTGCGCCCGCGGCCTTCGAGAAGGCGGCGAATTGCGCGTCGTTGGCGACGGCGAGAATCAGATGCCCATCGGAGGCTGCGAACACCGAATAGGGAACGATGTTGGGGTGGGCGTTGCCCATGCGGACCGGGAGCATGCCGCCCACGAGGAAATTGGCGGCCTGGTTGGCGAGCGCGGCCGCCTGGCAATCGAACAGCGCCATGTCGATGGACTGGCCTTGGCCGGTGCGAGCCTGATGCAGGAGCGCCGCCAGAATGGCGATCGCCGAATAAAGGCCCGCCACGAGGTCGGACACGGCGACGCCCACTTTCATCGGCTCGGCGCCGGGCGCGCCGTCGGGCTGTCCGGTCACGCTCATGAGCCCGCCCATGCCCTGGATCAGATAATCGTAACCGGCTTTCTCTTTTCTGGGCCCGTCATGTCCGAATCCTGTCAGCGAGCAATAGATCAGCGCCGGATTTTCCGCGCGCAGGGATTCATAGTCGAGCCCGTAGCGCGCGAGCGCGCCGGTCTTGTAATTCTCGACCACGACATGGGCGCGCCGCGCGAGCCGGCGAACCAGCGCCGCGCCCTCGGGGCGGGAGAAATCGATGGTCGCAGATTTCTTGTTGCGATTGGCGGCGAGAAAATAGACCGCGTCGCCGCGCACGCCATCATTTGTTTTGACGAAAGGCGGACCGAACCGGCGCGTCTCGTCGCCCTCGCCGGGCTTTTCGATCTTGACGACTTCCGCGCCAAGATCGCCAAGGATTTGAGTGGCCCAGGGCGCGGCCAGCACGCGGCTCAAATCCAGAACGCGGATATGCGTGAGCGCTCCCATCGGCACCGCAGAGGATTAACAATGGGCGCTCGAATGATTCGCGCGCCGGCCAAAGGCGATGCTATGGTCCCGGCCGCAGCCAGACAATGAGCCATAACAATGCGCAAGACATTGGTGACGGGGATGTGCCTGCTTGCCCTGACGGCGGCCGGAGCCGACGACGCCTCGGCGCGCAGAAGCGCCAAATGCGCTAACGAGATCGAGGTCAGCGCCCTGCAGACCGCGGCCGTCCAGCAGGAGCTGATGGACGCGGCGCTCGGCTGCGGGGAAGAAGCGCTCCGCAAATTCAACGAATTCCAGACGACCTTCGGACCGGAGCTTCGCCGGTCGGACAAGGCCCTGCTCACGATGTTCAAGCGGGTCTATGGCGCCAAGCGCGGCGACGCCGCCTACAATCTGTTCAAGACGAACATGGCCTCCAAGGCGGAAATCCGCCGCGTTCACGGCATCGGCGATTTTTGTGCCTCGGCCGATTTGGTCTTCGCGGCGGCGCTGGCGGCGCGTAAGCCGACGCTAAGGGAATTCGTGGCCGGCGTTCAGATTGCCGACGCCGAAGATGCGCCGGTGGGCAGCTGCGACATCAAGGTTGCCGTGACGCTGCAGGGCGCGATGGCGGCCCCCAGCGTCGTGCCCAAACCCAATCCGCTGCGCGTGGCGGTCGCAGCGCCAGAGCTGCGCACGCCAGCCAGTCTGACCACCATTCAGCCGCCGCCGCCGGCGGCGCCTGTTCAGACGGCCGAACCAGCCAAACCGAAGGAAGAAAAGAAGTCCGGCTGGTTCTCGGACCTGTTTCACTGACGGCGGGTTGCGCGGTTATTTCTTGCCGGACCAGGTGAGCTGCACGTCGGTGCCGTCGCTCGACTTGGTTGCGGCGACCTGCATGCTTTCCTTGGTTTTCTCGTTGGTGCCGGCGTAAAGGATCGTGCCGCCCGAATTCATGTCCATGGCGTCGGACATTCCGGCGGCCGCGGCCTTCTTCTTGTAGAATGAGATGATGTCCTGCGCCGCGGCCTTGGTGTGAAACATCACCACGCCCCCAGCGCCATCCTTGCCGTTTCCGAAGAAGCTCGATTTGACCTCTCCGCCTGGATACATCGGAAGATAGGGCGGCAGTTTTCCGCTGACGTCCTGGGCGCCGCCAATTTCGACCTTCTCCCCGTTCTGGCCGGTCATGGTGATGTGATCGCC
>DASZRM010000133.1:0-18501 GCA_035549135.1 Rhizomicrobium sp.
TGCAGAGCGGTCGCCGAGACCGGCGATGCCTCGATCGTCAATGTCGCCTCCATGTACGGCGTCGTGGCGCCCGATGCGCGGATCTACGCCGAGCCGGCGCAGGCAAGCCCCTTTCATTACGGTCCGGCGAAAGCGGCTTTGCTGCAATTGACCCGCCACCTCGCCGCCGAGTTCGGGCCACGGAGAATCCGCGTGAACGCATTGACGCCAGGGCCGTTTCCGAGGGACGAGGTCGTCGCGGCCGCCCCTTCTTTCGCCGCGCGCCTCGCAGGCAAAACCATGCTCGGGCGGACGGGGCGCTCTAGCGAAATCGGGGGACCGCTCCTGTTTCTGGCCTCCAAGGCATCGAGCTTCATGACCGGCGCCGGTCTTGCGGTCGATGGCGGTTGGACCGCCTGGTGAGTTAGAACGATGAACATGGCGTTCCTGTCTTCCTTTCGATCCGGCCAGGAGACCCTTTATCCCGATGCGCTGCGCGCGCGGCTGCTCAATTTTCCTCTGTTGCAGGATCTGGGCGACGCGGCGTTGAGGCGGCTGCTCGGCGGCGCGAACTGGTTCGGGCTCCCGGGTGGCACCGAGCTGAAGCGGGACGGGGAGAATGCGCAGGCGCTCTTCCTCGTCGTGACCGGCAGCCTCGGCGTTTTCGTCGGGGGCGAGAACAGGCGGCGGCGTCTCGTCGCCCATGTCGGCGCTGGAGAGACGGTGGGCGAGATGTCGCTCATCTCGGGCGAGCGCGAGCATTCCGCCGAGATCGTGGCGTTGCGCGATTCGGAGCTGCTGCGCATCTCGCCGCAGGGCTTCAACGCGCTCATCGCGCGCCATCCGCGCGTGCTCCTCAATCTCACGCGCATCCTGGTCAAGCGGCTGCAGGCGACCACGCGCAGCGCCGACGACGGGTCGAGGCCCAAGACATTCGCGGTCGTGCCCCTGCAGGAGGGCCTCGATCAGGAGCCCATCGCCCACCGGATCGCGGCGGCCCTGACGGAGATGGGCTCGCGCGCGGCGGTGCTGGACGTCTCGGCGGCGGAGCAATCCGCCGAATGGTTCAACGCCTTCGAGGCGTCTCACGACGTCGTGTTCTATCGCGGCGACGCGCCCGACAGCGCCTGGACGCATCTTTGCCTGCGCCAGGCCGATCGCATTCTCCTCATCGCCAGGACCGACCGGCCGCTGCCGCAGCGCCCGCTCGAACTGCCGGAGGAAAAGGAGCTGCCGGGCAGTCTTCCCGAGCTGCTGCTGCTGCATCACAGCGGCGGCCCCAACCTTCCCGAACATTTCGCGCTGCGCACCGGGCTCTTCGAATCGCACCATCATGTGCGCGTCGGCAACGCCGCCGACATCCAGCGCCTGGCGCGCTTCATCGCCGGCCGCGCCGTCGGAATCGTGCTGGCCGGCGGCGGCGCAAGGGGCTTCGCCCATATCGGCATCCTGAAGGCGCTGCAGGAGGCCGGGGTGCCTTTCGATCATCTCGGCGGCACGAGCATGGGCGCGATCATCGCCGCGGGCGTCGCCTCGGAATGGAGCATCGAGGAGCTGACCGAGCGGGTGCGGGAGGCCTTCGTCACCTCCAATCCGCTCTCCGACTACACATTTCCGCTGATCGCGTTGGTGCGCGGCAAGAGGGTCAGCGCGCTCCTGCACGAGAATTTCGGCGACGTGCGCATCGAGGAGCTGCCCAAGCCCTTCTTCTGCGTCTCCTCCGACCTCACGACCGGCCGCATCCACGAACACAGGAGCGGGGCGCTATGGCGGGCGCTGCGCGCCAGCGTGGCGCTTCCCGGGATTCTTCCGCCGGTGACGCACCACGGCCATCTGCTCGTCGACGGAGGCGTGATGAACAATCTTCCTGTCGACGTGATGCGCGAGCACGAAAGCGGGCCGATCATCGCCTCCGACGTGACCGGCGAGGTCGATCTTCAGGTTCGCGACGACAAATATGGCGAGCGGCCGATCTGGCAATTGCTCTGGCAGCGCATGCGCGGAACGCCCTCAATCGTCTCCATCCTGATGCGCTCGGGAACGGTGGGCTCGGAAGCGCAGCGTCGGCTGGTGCGCGAGCAGGTCGACTATCTGTTCGAGCCGCCTTTGCCGGACATCGGCTTGCGCGACTGGCAGTCCTTCGATCGCGCCATCGCCGAGGGCTACGCCCACGCCCAAACGATGATCGAGAAGAAGGGGGTTCCTCTCACCAACGTATGGAGCGAAGGCCCGGCCGTCGCGCTGCATCAGCCGCGAGAAGCAGTGGCTTAAAGCGATCCCGGTCTCGACGCGATCTGGCGTCTCAGGATGACGCGGAGCGGCCTGATCGTTTGAGCGGAGCGAGATCGGCGAATTGCGGCGCGCGTTTCTCCTGCCTCGCCGCGAAGGCTTCACGCATGTCGGTCTCCGGGTTGTACATTCCCGCCTGCCAGGTCGCGATATAGTCGAGCCCGTCGGCGATCGAGTGGTCGCGGGCGTAGTTGATCATCACCTTGGAGCCGTGGACCGCGAGCGGCGATTTCTCCGCGATCTCCTTCGCCACCGTCATGACATGCTCCATCATGGCGTCCTGCGTCGGGAAAACGTCGTTGACGAGGCCGAGCTCGAACGCGCGCCGAGCGGCGAGCCTGCGGCCGGTGTAGCAAAGCTCGCGCACCATGCCCTCCGGCATCAGACCGCAGAGCCTTGGAAAGGTGCCGACATCGGCGGTCATTCCGAGATTGATCTCCTGCACGACGAAGAACGCGTTTTCGGTCGCGTAGCGGCAGTCGCAGGCGCTGGCGAGATCGACCGCGCCGCCGACGCAGCCTCCCTGGATCGCCGCCAGAACGGGCATGCGCGCGCGATCGAGGACGCTGAAAGTCTCCTGAAGGTCGAGCAGGTGGGCCCGCAGATTGGCGCCTCGGCGGCCGCGCTCCTGGCTCGTCCTCGGTCCGCCGAGCCCGCCCTCGGTGAACACTGAAAGGTCCATGCCGGCGCTGAAATGTTTTCCGGTCGAGGCGATCACGATGACGCGGGCTTTGGCGCCCTCGTCGATGTCCCGGACGATCTCGGGCAATTCGCGCCAGAATTCGGGGACCATCGTGTTCAGCTCGTCGCCGCGCTTGAGCGTGAGGCGCGCAATGTTGCCGGCGATCTCGAGGTCGAAGCAGCGATAGGTCATGGGCTGGCATCCTTGCCGAAAAGCGCAAATCGAAGCTAGCACCGGCGCTTCGAATCGGCGAGGCCGCCCGGCTTGACATTCCTGCGCGAAAAGCGCGGGCTGACTGCATCGTTTGGGGGAACGGGCGTGGCGCAGGCGGAACTGACGGGCGGCGCATCCGCCGTTTCGGGCGAGGGACTCAAGACCGGCATCGTCGCGCTTCTGGCTCTTGCCATTTTCATCAACTACGTCGACCGCGGAAATCTCGCGACTGCCGCGCCCTTGATGCGCGGCGAGATGCATCTCACCAACACCGAAATCGGGATGCTGCTTGGCGCGTTCTTCTGGGTCTATACGCCGGGCCAATTGCTCGCCGGCTGGCTGGCCGAAAGGATCAACGCCTATCGCACGCTCGCCATCGGCGTCGCGCTGTGGTCGCTCGCCACGATTGCGACCGGCTTTGCGACAGGGTTTGCGACCGTTCTTGCGCTAAGGCTTCTGCTGGGGCTGGGCGAATGTGCGGCTTTCCCGTGCAGTTCGAAAATATTCGGAGAGCATCTTCCGCGGCATCGCCTCGGCTTTGCCAACGGAATGGTCGGCGTCGGTCTCGCGCTCGGTCCCGCATTCGGCACTTTCGCCGGCGGGTTACTGATGGCGAGGCTCGGCTGGCGGCCGGCGTTTCTTATTTTCGGATTTGTCTCGGCGCTCTGGCTTGTCCCCTGGCTCGGCATGACGCGAGCCGCATCGAGTCACGCCGACAAGCCGAGAGCCGCAAGCGCGCCGTCATTCCGCGCAATCCTGCGCCAGCGCGCGCTGTGGGGCGCGAGCCTCGGCCATTTCTGCGCCAACTATTACTTCTATTTCGTGATCTTCTGGTTGCCGCTCTATCTCGTGAACGCGCGCGGTTTCAGCGTCGCCCAGATGGGCATCGTCGGCGGCGTCGTCTATGTCGTTTATGCGATCAGCTCGCAACTCACAGGACTCGTCTCGGACATGTGGATGCGCGCGGGCGCGAGTTCGACGATGGTCCGCAAGGGTTTTGCGGTCGCCTCCCATCTTGGCGCCGCAATCTGCCTGCTCGTCTGCGCGCTCGGTGGAACGACGGCGGCGATGGCCGGGCTATTTCTCGCCGCCATCTGTTTTGGCTTCAACACGCCGACGATCTACGCCATCGCGCAAACCCTGGCTGGTCCGCGCGCTTCCGGAAAGTGGGTCGCCGTCCAAAATTGCATAGGCAATTTGGCGGGCATCGTGGGACCCGCCGTAACCGGCTACGTCGTGGATCGCTCGGGCGCGTTTACCTCTGCTTTTATGATCGCCGGCGCTATTGCCCTTCTGGGCGTGATCGGCTGGGGATACATCATTCCACGGGTCGAGCCGGTCGACTGGAGCCCTCCGCTCGGCTAGGACTGCGGCAAGCGATACTTCCGGAGTCCTCATATGCCGATCGTCTATGATGAACTCATGCAGGCCAAATCGCTTGGCCAGACCGCGAGCTACACCGATCGCGACACGATGCTCTATGCGCTCGGCGTCGGCTTCATGCGCGATCCAATGAACGCCGACGAGCTCAAATTCGTCTATGAAAACAATCTCCAGACCGTTCCCACCATGGCTACGGTGATCGGCTGGGGGCGCTCCTCGACCCTTGCGCGGGCGGGGATCAACTATCTGATGGTGGTCCATGGCGAGCAGCGCCTTGCCATGCACAAGCCCTTGCCAAGCGCCGCGGAGGTCGTTTTCGACGAGCGCGTCACAGGCGTCTTCGACAAGGGAAAGGACAAGGGCGCGATCATCGTCACCGAGCGGACGATCCGCGAGAAGGACGGCGAAAAGCTCTGCACGCTCTCGGCCACCATCTTCGCACGCGGCGATGGCGGCTTCGGCGGACCCAAGGAGGGCGCGCCCGAGCCGCATCCTATTCCCGCGCGCGCGCCGGATCTTTCGCACGAATGCGACACGCGGCCCGATCAGGCCTTTCTCTACGCGCTCTCCGGCGACCGCAATCCGCTGCATCGCGATCCCAGCATCGCCAGGATGGCAGGCTTTCCGCGGCCCATTCTGCATGGTCTTTGCACCTACGGCACCGCCTGCCGCGCGATCGTCTCGACGGTCTGCAAATACGACGCGACGAAAATCGCGGGCTTCGACGTGCGCATGTCCGCGCCGGTCTTTCCCGGCGAGACCATCGTCACCGAGATGTGGATCGACGGCCCCATCGTCTCCTTCCGCTGCAGGCTCAAGGAGCGCGAGGCCATCGTGATCAACAACGGCAAATGCACGCTGACGAGCTAGAGGCGGCGCGCGAGGCGGCGCTTCTCAATCCGTTCGGCGCAGGGGAGGCGCTCAGCCACGGTCTTTCGCTGATGCGCGCCCAACGCCTTCCTGAGGCCATTGGCGAATTGCAGCGCGCCTTGAGGCTCGACCCCGACCTGGCGCAGGCGCGGATGGCGCTCGGCGAGGCCTGGCTCGAGGCGGGCGAGCCGGACCGCGCGCTCGAATCCCTTGAGCGTCTCGAGCCGGACGACAAGGTGCGGGACGCCATCGCCAGGGCCCGGGCGATCCAGGGACGGGCGCGCTCCGATCCGGGCTATGTGCGCCACCTCTTCGATCAGTTCGCTCCGAGCTATGACGCGAAGATGAGGGGGGAGCTGGCCTACGCGGCGCCCATGCAGCTGCGCGAGCTCTTCGATTTCTTCCCCCATGGCCGCGACCGTTTTGACATTCTGGATCTGGGATGCGGAACAGGGCTGTGCGGGGCGGCCTTCCATGACCTCGCCCGACGTCTCGACGGGGTGGACCTAAGCCCAGAGATGATCGAACGCGCGCGGCGGAGGGGCATATACGCGTCGCTGGCGGTGGACGACATCGAAGCCTGCCTTTCGCGAGGCGGGCCGGACTACGATATTATCCTCGCCGCCGACACCTTCGTCTATTTGGGCGAGCTGAGGCCGGTCTTCGCCGGCGCGGCGCGGCGCCTGAGGAAGGACGGCTCGCTTCTGTTCACCGTGGAGCGGCTGGAGGGGCAGGGCTTCGAGCTCGGCCCCAAGCGCCGCTGGCGCCATTCCGAGAATTATTTGCGGCGCACCGCCGAGGCCGAAGGCCTGGAGCTCATGGGGATTGTGCCCTGCGCGCCACGCTACGAAGCAAATGCGCCGGTGGACGGGCTTGCGATCGCCCTGGAGCACCGCCGCTAGCAACGATACCGCCCTTTGCGCGTTCCAATGCCGAGCACGGGGGCTAACGTGGCGGCAATCGATCAGTCGACCGCGGCGCATGCATCGAACGGGCCGGCCGACCGCTTCAGAAGGCTGGCGATTTACAGTGCGCTGGCCGGGCTTTTGATCGGCTGGATCGGCTTCAACCAGTCAGGGGGCGGAGAGATCGGCGCGCGATCGGTCTCGAACCTGATTTCGAACGCCGCCCAACTCCTCTTCGTCCTTTATTATGTCGCCGGACCTCTGTCTCGCCTCGTTCCGCTGCCCGCGGCGGGCCATCTGGGCCGCGAAGAGCCCGCTTTCGCCGGGGCGTTCGTCGGGACTTACGCCTCCTTCCTGTTCTGGGTCCTGATGCCGGGCCTTTCGCCCGGCGAGCGGCTGCCGGCGCCGACGCTGGCGTTCGCGATCCTGTCGGCGGCGGCGCTTCTGGGCTTGGCGCAATCCCGGGCCGCGCGCACTGCAGCCGGGCGCGCCATCCGCAGCGTCTCCATCGCCTATTTCTGGGTCGCATTTGCGCTCGCCGATCTCGATCGTCTGATCGGGCCGCATCGACCGGAGCCCTTCTACGGCGCCTCGCTCCTGCTTCTGTCCGTCGCCGTCATCGTTCGTTTCGCAGATGACGCGGCGCGAAGGCTGCGCGCGCAGGGCTGAACCGGCCAGGTTCCCCTTGGTGATCTCGTCTTTCCGTGCTTCATTCCGGCGGTTCGAGCGCCACGCCAATCGAAGGGATCAGGCCCATGTTAAGAATTTTCGCGTTGGCCGCCGTGCTGGCGGCGGTCGCGATTCGCCCGGCAGCCGCAGACGATATGTGCGGCGAGGCGCCCTATCCGCCGGCAATCGACAAGCCAGATTCCCTGGCCTCGAAGCCGATCGAAACCGCGCGCGCGGTGGTCAAGCAGGATTACGACGAGGTCAAGGCCTATCAGGCCCAGCTCAAGGATTTCCGCGCCTGCCTCGACGGACAGAACCGACAGGATCAGTTCAACATCCACGCCGCCCAGCAGAAGAAGGACAGCGCGGATGAAGTGGCGCGGCTGAAGGAGCAGATGGACGCGCGCCGCAAAACCTATGACGCGACGGTGGATTCGGAGACGAACGTCGCTGCGGAATTCAATGCGCTGCACACGGCGCATTGCCAGCGCGACACCGATCCCATGGTGTGTCCCAAGAAGCAATGACGGCGATGCCCGCGGCGGCCCGAATCGCCTATCATCGGGGCGATGGGCGATCCGCGGGCGATCCGGAGCGAAAGGCGCGCTGAGGCGCGGGAGAGATCGCGCGCCTCGATCCTCTCGGCCGCGCGCCGGGTGGCGGCGAGAGACGGCGCGCGCAATCTTTCTTTGAGGGGCGTGGCGGCGGAGGCCGGCTTCGCGCCGGCCGCGCTCTACGGCTATTTCGCCAACAAGGACGAATTGCTTCTGGCGCTGGCCGCCGACGATCTCGCGCAGCTGTCGCGCGCCATGCGCGAGGCGCTTTCGAACCGCGGCGCCGACGACAAATTCGCGGCCGCATCGTCTGCGGCCCTGCGCTTGCTCAGCGACAACGAGACTTTCGCCGCGGCGCAGGGCGCGCTGCCCTCGCCGGCCGCAGGCGCGGACGCCCAGCGCCTGTTCAACGGCCGCATGATCCAGGCGCTAAAGGTGCTCTCCGAGGCCAGCGACCTGCCGGGCGACAGTCGCGAGAGCCAGTGCGATGTGGTCCTCGCCGCCTCGGCCCTCGCAGGACTTGCGCTGCTCGCGCGGTCCGGCCGGTTGAAGGCGCTCGGATTTTCGCCGGAAGAAATCCTTGCGCGGCTCGGGCGTCGCCTGGCGCGCTGAGCTTGCTTTACGCCGTCACGGCGCGTCGCTAACAATCCGCGCAAGCCCTCTAAGGACAACCGATGCATCCCGCGCGGCACGCGCAAACCGTTCCCGACAAGGCCGCTCTCGTCATGGCGGAGAGCGGCGAGACGTTGACGTATCGGCAGCTTGACGCGGTTTCCAACCAGGGCGCGCAGCTCTTCCGCAAGCTCGGCCTCAAGACCGGCGATTGCGTCGCAATCTTCATGGAAAACAATCTCTATTTTCTGCCGATCTGCTGGGCGGCGCAGCGCGCGGGACTTTATTTCACCTGCATCTCCTCGCGGCTGACGGCGGGGGAAGTCGAATACATTCTGGGCGACTGCAACGCGAAGGCGCTCATCGCCTCGCACGGATTGGCCAAGGTCGCGGGCGAGCTGACCGAAACGCTCAAATGGGTTCAGCTGTTCATGGTCGGCGGCACGATCCCGGGCTACCGGAGCTGGGAACAGGTGACGGCGGAAATGCCCGCCGCGCCTATCGAAGATGAGAGCGCCGGTCTCGACATGCTCTATTCTTCCGGCACGACCGGCCGGCCCAAGGGCGTGCGCGCGCCGCTCTCGGGCCAGCCCATCGATGCGCCATCGCCGTTGCTAGCGCTGGTCTCGGCCCTGTTCGGGTTCAATGCGGACACCGTCTATCTGTCACCCGCGCCGCTCTACCACGCCGCGCCCTTGCGCTATTGCATGACCGTCCATCGCGCCGGCGGAACGGTGGTCCAGATGCAGCACTTCGAGGCGGAAGAGGCGCTGCGCTATATCGAGAAATATCGCGCCAACGCAAGCCAATGGGTGCCCACGATGTTCGTGCGCATGCTCAAGTTGCCGGACGATGTGAGGCTGAAATACGACGTCTCCTCGATGAAGGCGGCGATCCATGCGGCGGCGCCGTGCCCGGTCGACGTCAAGCGAAAAATGATCGAGTGGTGGGGCCCCGTAATTCACGAATACTACGCGGGCACCGAAGGCAACGGCTTCTGCTATGTCGGCAGCGAGGATTGGCTGGAGCATCCTGGCACGGTCGGCCGGGCTATCTTCGGCGAAGTCCATATCTGCGGCGAGAATGGCGAGGAACTGCCCGTGGGCGAGGAGGGCGTCATCTACTTCGCCGGCGCCACGTCGTTTCAATATCACAACGATCCCAAGAAGACGGCGGAGTCCCGCCATCCCGCCCATCCCGACTGGTCGACATTGGGCGACGTTGGAAAGCTCGACAAGGATGGCTTTCTCTATCTCACCGACCGCAAGGCCTTCATGATCATTTCCGGTGGGGTGAACATCTATCCGCAGGAGGCGGAGAACCTGCTCATCTCGCACCCCAAGGTGAGCGATGTCGCGGTCATCGGCGTTCCGAACGAGGAGTTCGGCGAGGAAGTGAAGGCGGTGGTCCAGCCGGCGCGCTGGAGCGACGCCGGTCCCGACCTCGCCGAAGAGTTGATCGCCTATTGCCGCGAACGGCTGTCGCCGATCAAATGTCCGCGCTCGGTAGATTTCGAGCGGGAATTGCCGCGTCACCCGACCGGCAAGCTGTACAAGCGGTTGATCCGCGACCGCTATTGGGGCAAACGCGAATCCCGAATCGTCTGAGGGATATTTCGATGAAGCATGTGACGTTCGAAGAGCTTCCCAGCCTCGTCGGTCAGGAAACGGGCGTCTCGGACTGGGTCACGATCGATCAGGACCGCATCGACAAATTCGCCGAGGCGACGGGCGATCACCAGTGGATTCATGTCGACGTCGCGCGCGCGGCGAAGGAAATGCCGGGCGGCAAGACGATCGCCCACGGTTATCTGACGCTTTCGCTCATTCCCTGGCTCACCGGGAATTTCCTCAAGGTGGAAGGGGTGACGCGCGGGATCAATTACGGCGCCAACAAGACGCGCTTCACCAACATGGTGCCGGTCGGAAGCCGCGTGCGCGCCCGCGCCAGGCTGCTTGCGGTCGAGCCGCGCGGCGGCGGCATGCAGCTCACCAACGAAATCACCATCGAAATCGAGGGCCAGAAGCGCCCGGCCTGCGTGACCGAGTCGATCGGGATACTTTTCAAATAGGCGCTCGCGATTGGATCGCGGCGCGTCCGGACTTTTGGGGCGCGGGCCAAGCTCAAGGCATCGTGAGAAACTTTGCGCGTCGTATGCGTCTATGATGCAGAGGCGCGGAGGGCCGGATGCGACTTTTTTTGTTGGGTGTCTGCGTCGCCGTTGTGCGCGTGAGTTTTGCATCGGCGCAAGTCGCGGAAATTCCGCCGGGCGCGCAGGGGTCGCCCGCCGCGGATACGGGCTATTTCCAGATCGTTCGGCCGGTGGCCAAAGGCGTCTGGCTTTTGGCCGAGCCGAAATTCCAGCTCCAGCCCATCGGCAATGTCACCGTGATCGAGCAGCGCGACGGGCTCGTGCTCGTTGACGCCGGCGGCTCGCCCGGCGCGGGCCGGCGCATCGTCCAGATGGTGAGGTCTCTGAGCGCAAAGCCGGTGAAGGCCGTCATCGTCACGCAATGGCACGGCGACAAGCCGCAGGGCCTTTCCGAAATCCTGAACGCCTGGCCGCAGGCGCGCACGATTTCCACGATGCAGACACAGGCCCATCTCTCCGATCCCAATACCATGAACACGCCGTCTGCGCCCGACGCCGCGCGCAACGCGAAATTCCTCGAAGGCGTGCAGGGCCAGATCGACTATTTCGAAAAATCGCGCGATGCGGCAAAGACGGATGCGGACCGGCGCGGCTTCGATTCCGCCGCGCGCATGTTCCGGCAATACAAGCTCGACATGGACGGCGCGCTGACGCTCGCGACCAAGGAAGGATTTACGGATCGTCTTGTCATCGCCGATCCCGACCGCCCGGTGGAGGCGATGTTCCTCGGCCGCGCCAACACGGATGGCGACGCGATTGTGTGGCTGCCGAAGCAGAAAATCGTCGTCGCGGGCGAAATCGTGATCGCGCCGTTTCCCTACGGCTTCGAGAGCTACCCCGCCGACTGGATCGCAACGCTCGCAAAGCTCCGCGCCATGCCCTGGCGCATCCTCATCCCCGGCCACGGCATGCCGGAGACGGATCGCACGCAGCTCGATCGCATATCGGCCACGCTCAGAAACGTGCGCGCGCAGGTCGGGCCGATGGCGAGACAAGGCCTTACGCTCGATGAGGTCAGGGCAAAGGTGGATTTGTCGCCGCATGCCAGGATGTTCTGCGGAGGCGATGCGTGGTGCGCGCGCTGGTTCGGGGCGTTCTTCTGCGGCCCCATCGTCGAGAGCGCGTTCAAGGAGGCGAGGGGCGAGCCGATCGCGCAGGGCTTCAAGAACTAATCCCGCGTCCGACCCGCTGTATTTTGTTCGATGATTTTGCTGCGCCGCACACTCGGCGCAAAGGTCCGATTTCGCGCTTTTCTTGAGAGTCCAAGCGGACCTATAGTCCCGCGCCGCTTCATCGTTTCGGGCATGACACCGCGCGCCGCGCCTCTGGCTTTCGATCCCGCAATCGCCACGAAGATCGTTGACGATCTGGCCGCAACGCCGGGCGGGCTGCTGCCCGCTTTGCGGGAGATTCAGGTCGCGTTCGGCTGCATCCCGCGCGCCGCGATTTCGATTCTCGCCAAAGGCTTCAACATTACCGAAGCCGAAGTGTTCGGCGTTGCGAGCTTCTATCACGACTTCAAGCTGGATCATCCGCGCGGCAAACGGGTGCTGAAGCTGTGTCGCGCGGAGGCCTGTCAGGCCGTGGGCGCGGATGCGCTCGCGGCCCATGTGAAGGAAAAGCTCAGGCTCGACTGGGGCGAAACGACGCCGGACGGCGAGTGGACGCTGGAGCCGGTGTTCTGTCTCGGCCTTTGCGCCTGCGGACCTTCGGCCATGGTCGACGATGACGTGCATGGGCGGCTCGACAACGACGCCGTCGACAGGCTGGTGGCGCGATGAAAGTTCTGCGCGCGCGCCTGCCGAAAGACGCCGCAGCGCTGGCGCTCGGCGCGGATCGTGTTGCGGATGCATTGAGACAATCCGCCGCGAAAAACGGAATTGATTTGCAGCTTACGCGCACCGGATCGCGCGGGCTGTTCTGGCTCGAGCCGATGCTGGAGATTGAGACGGACGAGGGCTGGCGCGCGTTCGGCCCGCTCGCGCCGGAGGATGCGGATGCGATCTTTGGCGGAACATCCGCCAAGGCGCTTGACAATATCGATGATCACCCCTGGCTCAAGCGCCAGACGCGATTGATCTTCGCGCGCTGCGGACAGATCGATCCGGCTTCGCTCGAGGACTATCGCAAGGCCCGCGGTCTTGCGGGCTTGAAACGCGCCATCGAGATCGGACCTGCGGCAATCCTTGAAGAGATCACGAAATCCGGTTTGCGCGGGCGCGGCGGCGCGGGCTTCCCGGCTGGCATCAAATGGAAAGGCGCGGCCGAGGCGAAAGCGGACCGGAAATACATCGTCTGCAACGCCGACGAGGGCGACAGCGGCACTTATGCCGACCGCATGTTGATGGAGGGCGATCCGTTCCTTCTGATCGAAGGCATGACCATCGCTGCCATCGCCAGCGGCTCCGCCTATGGCTACATCTATATCCGCTCCGAATATCCGCATGCCATCGCTGCGTTCCAGAAAGCCATCGAGGTTGCGCGTGTGGGAGGTCTTCTCGGCAAGAGCGTCATGGGTTCGCGCCACGCCTTCGACATGGAAATCCGCGCCGGCGCCGGCTCCTATGTCTGCGGCGAGGAGACTGCGATGCTCGAAAGCCTCGAGGGCAAACGCGGACAGGTGCGCGCCAAGCCGCCGCTGCCCGTGCATCGCGGTCTCTTCGGCAAGCCGACCATCATCAACAATGTGCTGACCTTTGCTTCCACGCCGGTCATCCTCGAGAAGGGCGCCGCGTTCTACGCAAATTTCGGCATGGGCCGTTCGCGCGGGACCATGCCGATCCAGCTTGCGGGCGACGTGAAGCATGGCGGGCTGTTCGAGACAGGCTTCGGCCTGACCCTCGGAGAGATCGTGAACGACATCGGCGGCGGCACGCGTTCGGGCCGGCCGGTGCGCGCGGTGCAGGTCGGCGGGCCGCTTGGCGCCTATTTTCCGCCTTCGCTGTTCGACACGCCGTTCGATTACGAAGCCTTCACGGCGCGCGACGGGCTTCTTGGCCATGGCGGCGTCGTGGTCTTTAACGATACGGTCGACATGGCCCGGCAGGCGCGCTTCGCCATGGAGTTTTGCGCCTTCGAATCCTGCGGAAAATGCACGCCCTGCCGCATAGGCGCGGTGCGCGGAACCGAGGTCATCGACAAGATTCTGGCGGGCAGGGACGTGGGTGCAAACCTCACGCTTTTGCGCGACCTTTGTGATACGATGCGTTCGGGATCGTTGTGCGCGCTCGGCGGCTTCGTGCCCTTCCCGGTTCTGAGCGCGCTCAACCATTTCCCCCAGGATTTTGCGCGATGACGCCACTATCCGATGAGATCGACCGCGGCACGCCGGCTTCGAAGAGCGAGGCCACCGTCCCGCTCACCATCGACGGCATGCGCGTGGAGGTTCCCGAAGGAACTTCCATCATGCGCGCGGCCTCGACGCTCGGAAACCAGATTCCGAAACTCTGCGCCACCGACTCCATGAACGCCTTCGGCTCGTGCCGGCTGTGCCTTGTCGAGATCGACGGGCGTCCGGGCACGCCCGCCTCCTGCACTACGCCCGTGGCGCAAGGCATGGTCGTGCATACGCAAACCGAGCGGTTGAAGAAGCTCCGCCGCGGGGTGATGGAGCTTTATATCTCCGACCATCCGCTCGATTGCCTGACCTGCGCGGCCAATGGCGATTGCGAATTGCAGGACATGGCGGGCGCGGTCGGCCTGCGCGAGGTGCGTTATGGCTACGACGGCGGCAATCATTTCGCCGACCGCAAGGACGAATCCAATCCTTATTTCACCTACGATCCCGCCAAGTGCATCGTCTGCTCGCGCTGCGTGCGCGCTTGCGAGGAAGTGCAGGGCACCTTCGCGCTCACCATCATGGGCCGCGCCTTCGACTCGCGCGTGGCTGCGAGCGCCAACGTTCCCTTCCTCGAATCCGAATGCGTCTCCTGCGGCGCCTGCGTGCAGGCCTGTCCCACGGCGACGCTGATCGAGAAGTCGGTGATCGAGATGGGAACGCCCACGCGCTCCATCCAGACGACTTGCGGCTATTGCGGCGTCGGCTGCTCCTTCCATGCGGAGATGCAGGGCGACGAATTGGTGCGCATGACGCCCGCAAAATCGGGCAAGGCCAACAGCGGCCATTCCTGCATCAAAGGGCGCTTCGCCTGGGGTTACGCCAATCACAGGGATCGAATCCTCAAGCCCATGGTCCGCGCCTCGATCGACGAGCCCTGGCGCGAGGTTTCGTGGGAGGAGGCGATCGCCCACACCGCTTCCGAGTTCAAGCGCATTCAGGCCAAATATGGCCGCACCGCCGTCGGCGGCATCACCTCCTCGCGCTGCACCGACGAGGAAACCTATCTGGTGCAGAAGATGGTGCGCGCGGCCTTCGGCAACAACAATGTCGATACCTGCGCGCGCGTCTGCCATTCGCCCACCGGCTACGGCCTCAAGACGACGCTCGGCACCTCAGCGGGCACGCAGGATTTCGTCTCGGTCGAGAAGGCTGACGTCATCGTCGTCATCGGGGCCAATCCGACCGACGGCCATCCCGTCTTCGCCTCGCGCATGAAGAAGCGGCTGCGCGAGGGCGCGCGGCTCATCGTCATCGATCCGCGCCGCATCGATCTCGTCCACACCCCGCATGTCGATGCGGATTATCACCTGGCGCTGCGTCCCGGAACGAACGTCGCGGTGCTGACGGCGATGGCGCATGTCATCGTCACCGAAGGCCTCGCCAACGAAGAGTTCATCCGCGCGCGCTGCGAATGGGACGCCTATGAGGACTGGAAGGCGTTCGTCTCCGATCCTTCGCGGAGCCCGGAAGCGACCGAGGCCGCGACCGGCGTTCCGGCGGACAAGGTGCGCGGCGCGGCGCGGCTCTATGCGCGCAAGGGCAACAGCGCCATCTATTACGGCCTCGGCGTCACCGAGCACAGCCAGGGCACGACGGCGGTGATGTGCATCGCCAATCTCGCCATGGTCACCGGCAATCTCGGCCGCGAGGGCGTCGGCGTGAATCCCCTGCGCGGCCAGAACAATGTGCAGGGCTCCTGCGACATGGGCTCGTTCCCGCACGAGCTCTCCGGCTATCGCCACATCTCGGACGACGCGACGCGCTCGCTGTTCGAATCCGCCTGGGGCGTGCAACTGGACGCCGAGCCCGGGCTTCGCATCTCCAACATGCTCGACGCCGCGGTCGACGGCCGCTTCAAGGGCCTCTACATCCAGGGCGAGGACATCGCCCAATCCGATCCCGACACCCAGCATGTGATCGACGGCCTCAAGGCCATGGAGTGCGTGGTCATCCAGGACCTCTTCCTCAACGAGACTTCGAACTACGCCCATGTTTTCCTGCCGGGTTCGACGTTCCTGGAGAAGAACGGCACCTTCATCAACGCCGAGCGTCGCATCCAGCGCGTGCGCAAGGTGATAGCGCCGAAGAATGGCTACGAGGACTGGGAGATCACCATCCTGCTATCGGAAGCGCTCGGCTTTCCGATGCCCTACAAGCACCCGTCCGAAATCATGGACGAGATCGCGCGTCTGACGCCCACCTTCGCCGGCGTGTCCTATGAGAAGCTCGATGCGTTGGGTTCGATCCAATGGCCCTGCAACGACAAGGCGCCGGAAGGAACCCCGGTGATGCACCGCCAGACCTTCGCGCGCGGCAAGGGCCTCTTCGTGCTCACCGAATACGTGCCGACCGACGAGAAGACGGGGCCGCGCTTCCCGCTGCTGCTCACCACGGGGCGCATCCTCACCCAGTACAATGTCGGCGCGCAGACGCGGCGCACCGCCAATTCGCTCTGGCATCAGGAAGACCGGCTGGAAATCCATCCCCACGACGCCGAGCAGCGCGGCATCGTCGACGGAAGCTGGGTCAAGCTTTCAAGCCGTTCGGGCGCGACCTCGCTGCGCGCGCGGGTGACCGACCGCGTCGCGCCGGGCGTCGTCTACACCACCTTCCATCATCCGATGACGCAGGCCAATGTGGTGACCACAGACTATGCGGACTGGGCGACGAGCTGCCCCGAATACAAGGTGACCGCGGTGCAGGTGGCTCCGTCCAACGGTCCGACCGACTGGCAGCGTGAATACGGCAAGCACAGCGAACAGAGCCGCCATATCCGCCACGCGGACGTCGTCCCGGCCGAATGAAGCCTTCCCGCGACGCCTGGCGCCTTGCGATAGGCCGGTCAGGCTCCAGCGAAGGCGCGCGCGTCGTCGCGGAAGAGGCGCCCGTCGCCTTCACCTACGGACGGCAGACTTATGCGGTGATGATGGCCACGCCCGCCGATCTCGAGGATTTCGCATTCGGGTTCTCGCTGACGGAAGGCGTGATCGCGTCGCCGTCCGAGCTCACCGGGCTCGAAATCGTCGAGCATGAGAAAGGCGTCGAGCTGCGCATGACGCTGTGCGACGACCGCGACGTGGCGCTCTTGAACCGCAGGCGCAAGCTCGCCGGTCCGGTCGGCTGCGGCCTTTGCGGCGTCGAAAGCCTCGAGGCCGCCATCGCGCCCGTGCGGCGCGTCGACAGCGATGCGCGGATGGGGCGCGACGAAATCTTCGCCGCGCTGGCGCGGCTCGGCGCGCATCAGAGACTCAACCTCGAAACCCAGGCGGTGCATGGCGCGGGCTTCTGGCCCTCCGGCGCGAACGATTTCCGAGCCGTTCGCGAGGATGTCGGCCGCCACAATGCGCTCGACAAGCTTTGCGGCGCGCTCGCGCGCTCAAACGGCGATGCGCGGGAGGGCGCGGTGTTCCTTACCAGCCGCGTCTCCATCGAGATGGTGCAGAAATCGGCGGCGATGAACGCGCCCATCGTCGTGGCGGTCTCGGCGCCGACCGCGCTCGCCGTCCGCACCGCCGAGGAGGTCGGCATCACGCTCGCGGCCGTGGCGCGCGAGGACGGTTTTGAGGTATTTACCCATCGCCATCGCATCGCGGAGTGACCATGGCCGCATCGACTGAGGAAAAGCTGATTCAGCAGGCGAACCAGATCGCCTCGTTCTTCGCAGCCCAGGGCGAGGCCAAGGCCGTTCCCGCCATTGCCGATCACATCAAGAAATTCTGGGATCCGCAGATGCGACGCAAATTCCTCGCCGCGGTCGCAAAGCCCGAGACGAAGCTTCATCCGATGGCGAAGAAGGCGGCGGCGCTGCTGGAGACCAGCGCTCAACCCACCCCGTGAGGGACGGTCGAAGCGATAAGCGCTTCGGGGTGGGGTAACATCCGCGCTGACCCCTCCCCGAAAAATTCTCGCTCGCTCGAATTTTTCGACCCTCCCTCAAGGGGCGGGTGAGGGTCGAAGACCTTCCGCCTTCTTCAAGTCCTCCGGCGTGTTGACGTTGAAGAAAGCCTCGGCGCTCGCGTCGATGTCGACGACGGCGCCGCCGAAAAACTCGACGGCGCTCAGCACGCTGCGAAGCCTGCCGTCATCCAAGCCTTCCTTCATCGCGTCAAGACAGCTTTTGGGCCAGAGCCCGCACACTTGCGCGTTGCGCGCGACGACCGGCGCGCTCCGCGCATGACGAAGAAGCTGCGCAATGAGATCGAGCGGCAGGAACGGCGTGTCGCAGGGAAAGACCGCGAGCCAATCGCCGCTCGTCCAGGAAAGGCCGGTCGCGATGCCGCAAAGCGGCCCGCCGCGGTCGGCATAGAGATCGGGCAGGATGGGAAGCGCGTCGCCGAAGCGGGCGCGATAAAGCTCCGCGCTATCCTTCGGCGCGTCGAGCGCGAGCCGACCGAGCTGCGGCCGCGCGCGCGCGATCACCGCCTCGATCAGCGTTGCGCCGCGAAAGGGCGCGAGCGCCTTCTGTCCGCCCATGCGCGCGCTCGCCCCGCCGGCGAGGATCACCCCATCGATCGTCACGCCGGCCATCGCCCGAACGGCACGACCTTGTTGCCGGCGTCGTGGCCGATGTCGGCGCGGCCGAGATAGGCGATGCCGGACACCGCGCACCAGTGCTTGGCGATGTCCTCCTCTTCCTGGCCGAATTCGGGATCGTTCGGCGGAATGTCGCTGCAGCGGCCGAGCCGGATGCCCGCCACGCGCCGGATCGACGCAAACGCGGTGATGTGATGCAGCGAACGGTCGATACGGTAGTGATGCTCGGAGACCTCTTCCAGCATCAGCACATGGCCGGACAGATCGGGCTCGAGCGATGTGCCGAGAATGTGATTGAGCACCGTGATGTTGAAGGCCGC
>DASZRM010000134.1:0-3092 GCA_035549135.1 Rhizomicrobium sp.
TCGTCCATGGTGGTTTCCCAGAGCTGCTCGGCGTTCATTTCGCCAAGGCCCTTGTAGCGCTGCACCGTGAGCCCTTTGCGGCCCCACTCGAAGATGACGTCCAGCAGCTCGGTCGGCGCGCGCGCCTCGCGCTCCTCGTCCTTGCGCCGAAGCTTGCCGGCCCTGAGATAGGCCGCCTGCAGCTCCGCCGCCATGCGGTCGAGCTTGCGTGCGTCGGCGCTGCCGATCAGCGCGCCGTCGATGGCGACGGTTTCCTTCACGCCGCGCACCTCGCGCCAGAATTTTAGGCCGCCGTCGGGCGTCGGCTCGCCCTGCCAGCCGCGTTCGAGCTCGTCAGACAGGACATCGAGGCGCCTTGCGATGTAGGCGGCGGCCTCGGCGGCCTTTTGCCGGTCGTTGAGGATGTCGGGATTGAGCGCGCCGGCGATCGCCGCCTGCTCGAGCACGAAGCGCGGATAGTGCGGCGGGAAGCCTTCGAGCGCTGACTTCGCCGCGCGCGCCTTTTCGATCAGGGCGTCGAGATCGGCGCCGGCGATCGTCTCGCCCGTGTGCAGCGTGAACTGCGCGCCGGACGAGCCTTCGGCGATCAGGTAGTTCTCGAACTCGCGCTCGTCCTTCAGATAGCGTTCGGACTTGGCGCGCGTGGCCTTGTAGAGCGGCGGCTGGGCGATGAACATGTGGCCGCGCTCGATGAGTTCGGGCATCTGCCGATAGAAGAACGTCAGCAGCAGCGTGCGGATATGCGCGCCGTCCACGTCGGCGTCGGTCATGATGACGATCTTGTGGTAGCGCAGCTTGTCGGGATTGAACTCTTCGCGCCCGATGCCGGTGCCGAGCGCGGTGATGAGGGTGGCGATCTCCTGGCTCGACAGCATCTTGTCGAAGCGCGCGCGCTCGACGTTGAGGATCTTTCCGCGCAGCGGCAGCACCGCCTGGTTGGCGCGGTTGCGCGCCTGCTTTGCGCTGCCGCCGGCCGAGTTGCCCTCGACGATGAACAGCTCGCACTTGGCCGGATCGCGCTCCTGGCAGTCCGCCAGCTTGCCGGGCAGCGAGGCGCCGTCGAGCGCGCCCTTGCGCCGGGTCAGCTCTCGCGCCTTGCGCGCGGCCTCCCGCGCCATCGCCGCTTCGATGACCTTGCCGACCACGGCCTTGGCCTCGGCGGGATGCTCTTCGAACCAGCGGCCGAGCTTTTCGAGGACCACGCTTTCGACCACGGGCCGCACTTCGGAGGAGACGAGCTTGTCCTTGGTCTGCGACGAGAATTTCGGGTCCGGAACCTTGACCGACAGCACGCAGGTGAGCCCCTCGCGGCAATCGTCGCCGGTGAGCGCCACCTTGTCGCCTTTCCGCGAGCCCATGCTTTCATCGGCGTATTTCGTCACCACCCGCGTCAGCGCCGCGCGGAAGCCGGCCAGATGCGTGCCTCCGTCGCGCTGGGGAATGTTGTTGGTGAAGCACAGCATGTTCTCGTGATAGCTGTCGTTCCAGGTCAGCGCCGCTTCGACCGATATTCCGTCGCGTTCGGCCGACAGCGTGATCGGCGCCGGGATCAGGCCGTTTTTGGTGCGGTCGAGATACTTCACGAAGGCTTCGAGGCCGCCTTCGTAATGCAGCGTCACTTCCTTCTTCTCGACGCCGCGCAGGTCGCTGAAGACGATGGTGACGCCGGAGTTGAGGAACGCCAGTTCGCGCAGCCTGTGCTCGAGCGTGGCGTAGTCGAATTCGGTCTTGGTGAAGGTCTTGGGACTCGGCAGGAAGGTGACCTCGGTGCCCTTCCGGCCGTTCGCCGGACCCGTCACGGCGAGCGGCGCCTCCGGCTCGCCGTCGCGGAAGCGCATGCGGTGCTCCTTGCCGTCGCGCCAGACGCGCAGGTCCAGCCATTCGGAGAGCGCATTGACGACGGAAACTCCGACGCCGTGCAGTCCGCCGGAAACCTTGTAGGCGTTCTGCTCGAACTTTCCGCCGGCGTGGAGCTGGGTCATGATGACCTCGGCCGCGCTCACCCCTTCGGTCGGATGAATGTCGGTCGGGATGCCGCGGCCGTTGTCGCGCACGGTGCACGAGCCGTCGGCGTTCAGGATCACGTCGATCCGGTCGGCGTGACCGGCCAGCGTTTCGTCGATGGCGTTGTCGACGACTTCGTGCACCATGTGATGCAGGCCCGAGCCGTCGTCGGTGTCGCCGATATACATCCCCGGCCGCTTGCGCACGGCGTCGAGGCCCTTCAGCACCTTGATGCTGTCGGCGCCGTATTCGTTCGGATTTGGCATGGCGGGCGACGACATCGGCTAGGCCGCCACGAGCGTTGCGCGGGACTCGGCGACCGCGAAAATGTCGGCGCGGCCTTTGAGCGGCGCAAACATCTCGATATCGGTGCCGGTCATCCAGGCCTGCGCGCCGAGCGCCAGGATTTCCTCGAACAGCGCGGCGCGCCGCGCCGAGTCGAGATGGGCGGCGATCTCGTCGAGCAGCAGAAGGGGCCCGAGGCCGTCTCTGGCGCGCGAGAGCTCGCGCGCGTCGGCCAGGACGATGGAGACGAGCAGCGCCTTCTGCTCGCCGGTCGAGCATTCGCGCGCGTCCACACGCTTGCCGACATGGCGCGCCACGAGGTCGGTCAGATGCGGTCCCACGAGCGTGCGGCCGGCCTCGGCGTCGCGCATGCGCGAGCGGGCGAGGTCGAGGCGCAGCGTGTCCGCGTCGATGTCGCCGCTCAGCGACAGGCTGGCGCAGGGAAAGGCGCCAGATTCTCCGCGTTCGGCGAGCGCCGCGTTCAGGCGGGCGACGGTTTCGCGGCGCGTCGCCGCCATGGCGATCCCGGACTCGGCCATTTCCGCTTCGAGCCCGTCGAGCCAGGCCGGATCCCGCGGCCCGAATTTCAAAAGCCGCGCCCGCTCGCGCATCGCCGTCTCATAGCGCGCCGCCGCGCGGGCGTGCCCCGCGTCGAAGCCGAGCGCAAGGCGATCGAGGAAGCGGCGCCGTCCGCTGGCGCTTTCGATGAAGAGGCGATCCATGGCGGGCGTCAGCCACAGCATCTGCACCACGTCGCCAAGGTCGGCGGAGGACTGCGCCGCCGCGCCGTTGAGGCGCACCTG
>DASZRM010000135.1:0-11814 GCA_035549135.1 Rhizomicrobium sp.
TTGGCGAGGTCCACATCGGCGCAACGCTTCGAGCAGAAGGGGCGGTGCGCAGCGTTCTGGGGCTTGCCGCAGACGGGGCATTTGCGGTCAGGCCGTTGCGACATCGAAGCCCTCGCGCGCATAGCATTCGTGCGCCTCGAAGCTCACCCGCGCCGCCCCCCGCCTTGCGAGCGCCTCGCGCACTTCCTCGCCGTGATCGCAGAGCCAGCGGGCGACTTCAGGCGCCGCGCGCACGACGATGGGCCTTCCAGGCGCCGCAATCGCGGCGCGCTCGACACGCCTTAGGACTTCGAGCGCCACGCTCTCGCTGGTGCGCTTGCGGCCCTCGCCGGAACAGGCCCGGCAGCACTCACTCACCAGCTTGACGAGCGGGTCGCGCACGCGCTTGCGCGTGATCTCGACGAGGCCGAATTCAGACATCGGGGAGATTTGGGTTGGCGTGTGGTCCCGCGAAAGGCTTTCGGAAAGAACCTCGAGCACGCGTCGGATGTTTTCGGGCTCCGACAAATGAATGAAGTCGACCACGATCAACCCGCCGATGCCGCGCAGTCTGACCTGCCGGCCGATCTCTTCGGCCGCCTCCAGATTGACCTTGACGCTCGTTTCCTCAAGGCCGGTGGACGCGGTGAAGCTTCCGGAGTTCACGTCGACCGCAGTCAGCGCTTCCGTGGATTCAATCGTGATCCAACCGCCAGAAGGCAGGGGGGCGCGCGGATTGGCGAGCCGGTCGATTTCGTCCTCGACGCCGTAGAGGTCGAACAGCGCGCCCGGGCCCCTGAATCGCTCAATGCGGGATTCGGTTTCGGGCATCGCCCGGCGGCAATAGGCGCGGGCCGCGTCGTAAGCGCGATCGTCGTCGATCAGAACGCGCGCAGTGTCGGCGCGCACCATGTCGCGCAGCGTGCGTTCGACGGGATCGAGATCGTGATAGAGCGTCGCGGGCGCCGTGGCGGATTGTCTTCTGGCCAGAACCGGCCGCCAGGCCTCGGCCAGGCGCTCGGCGTCCTCCAACAGGTCCGCGGCGCTGGCCTGCATGGCGGCCGTGCGCAGGATGTAGCCGGCGTTTGGAACAAGACGCTCCCCGCCCTCCGCGATGATTTGCTCGCCCATCGCGATCATGCGCCGGCGCTCGTCCTCGCCCTCGATGCGGCGCGACAAAGCGACGCCGGGCTGGTTGGGAACCAGGACCGCGAGCCGCCCGGGAATGGTGACGTTGGCGGAGAGTCGCGCGCCCTTTTCCCCGATCGGATCCTTGACGACCTGGACGACGATTTCTTCGCCTTCGCGCACGCAATCCCCGATTTTGGGAGCGCGCTCGTCGTCGAAGCCCGGCAAATCTGCGAGGCAGCGCGCCTCGCGGGCGCCAAGAAAACCGGCCCGGTCCAGCCCAATGTCCACGAACGCCGCCTGCATGCCTGGAAGAACGCGCTGCACGCGGCCGAGAATGATGTTGCCGACAAGACTGTGGCCGGCGCGGCCATTGTTGTGATGGCGCGATGCGCCCTCGTCCAGCCCGATGGTGCGTTCGAGCGTGAGTTCCTGCAACTTTCCGTCATCCACGAGCGCGACGCGAATTTCGCCCGCCCCGGCGTTGATCAGGACCTCCTTTGGCATTGCAGACTCGAACGAATAGCGACGGGCCAGCCTAACACGGGTATCCCGCGCCACGAAGCAGCGCGACGGTTTCTGAGAGCGGCAGGCCGACAACGTTGGACCAGGACCCATTTAGCCTGCGCACAAAAGTTTCGGCGCGTCCCTGGATCGCGTAACCGCCCGCTTTGCCAATTCCTTCGCGTGATTCGACATAGGCTTCCAGTTCGCGCGCATCCAGACGCCTGAATGCTACTCGGGTCAGCACGGCGCGCCGCCTCAGCGAACCCGTTGGCGACCGCAGCGCAACGGCTGTGATCACCTGATGCGAGCGGCCGGAAAGGGCGGCAAGGCATGCGCGCACATCTTCCTCGCCCTCCGCTTTGGGCAGTATGCGCCGTCCGAGCGCGACCACCGTGTCTGCGGCGAGCACGAAAGCCGGATCGTGTTTCCAGCGTTCCGCGACCGCGCCCGCCTTCTGTGCTGCGAGCCGCTCGGCATGGGCGCGCGGCAGTTCGGATTTCAGCGGCGCTTCGTCGACGGCGGCGGCGAGGACGGCGTCCGGAACAATGCCCGCCTGGGCAAGCAGCGCCTTGCGGCGCGGGCTTTCGCTGCCCAGCACCAAAAGCGGATGGCTCGGCCTATTTGAAGCGATAGGTGATGCGTCCCTTGCTGAGGTCATAGGGCGTCATTTCGACCATGACCTTGTCCCCCGTCAGAACGCGGATGCGGTTCTTGCGCATCTTGCCCGCAGTATGGGCGATGATCTCGTGGCCGTTCTGAAGCAGCACGCGAAAGGTCGCGTTGGGCAGCAGCTCGCTCACCGTGCCCTCGAATTCCAGCAGTTCTTCCTTCGCCATTCGTCCTCGGTCAGACTTCGACGGGGCGGGAGAATGCACCGAAACGGGCCAAAAGCAAGGCTTTCCCGCCTCAAGTGTGGGAGGGCGGCCGCGCCTCGAACCGGCGCGCGATGCGCTCCATCAGGCTGTCCCGCAGCGCCCGGTAGGCGTCCAGGCGGCGGTCCCGCGAGCCTTCCACTGCCGTCGGGTCCATGGTCGGCCAGTATTCGACGACCGCCGCCGAGGTGCGCGTCAGCTCCATGGCGCGGTGATGCGCCTCCGGCGAGAGCGTGACCACGAGATCGAATGAAGTGTCCTCGAAATCGTCGAAGCTCTTGGGCCGGCGCCCTGAGATGTCGATACCGATCTCGTCCATGGCTTCGGCCGCCAGCGGATCCGGCTCGCCGGCATGCGCGCCGACGCAATCGACGTAGACGGTTTGGCCGAACAGATGACGCATGATGGCCGCCGCCATAGGACTGCGCACGGCGTTGAAGGTGCACGCGAACAGGACCGAGCCGGGCAGCTCCTCGCCATTGGGGCCCCTCGGCATCGCCTAGCCCTTCAGGTGCAGGACGCAGATCAGGGTGAAGAGCCGCCGGGCGGTGTCGAAATCCACCTCGATCTTGCCTTTGAGGCGCTCCATGAGCAGCTCGGAGCCTTCGTTGTGAGAGCTCCTGCGCGCCATGTCGAGCGCTTCAATCTGCGAAGGCGGCGCCGCGCGAATGGCCTTGTAGTAGCTGTCGCAGATGAGGAAGTAGTCCTTGATCGCCTTGCGCATCGGCGTGAGCGATAGCGTGACCTTGCCATGCGCGGTCTTGTCCTGAAGAAGAATGTCGAAGACGAGCCGGTTCTCCTCGACGCCGAGCACAAGATGATATGGGCCGCCGTCGGAGCCCGCCGGGGCGAAACGGTTGGCTTCCAGCAGGTCGTAGATTGCGATCTCGCGCTCCTGCTCGATCTGACGCGTGCGATGAACGACGCTGCGCTCGTCGAGCTCGATGGCGGCGATGCGAAAACAATCGCCGCTCATCGCAGACGCCTATTGAGCCGCGCAGCGACCGAGCGGGCGTGTCCTTCCAGCCCTTCGGCTTCGGCGAGCGCGATCGCGGTGGGGCCCAAGGCCTCCAACGCGTTGGCAGAGCAGGAGAGCAGCGTGGTGCGCTTCATGAAGTCGAGGACGGATAGGCCCGAGGAAAAGCGCGCCGCGCGGGAGGTCGGAAGGACGTGGTTGGGGCCCGCCACGTAGTCGCCAACGACTTCGGGCGTAAGCCGCCCGAGAAACACGGCGCCGGCGTGCCTCACGCGCGCAAGCAGAACCTCGGGATCATCCGTCGCGATTTCGAGATGTTCCGGCGCAATGCGGTTAACGAGCGGAATCGCGGCGGCGAGGCTTTCGGCGAGGATAATGGCGCCGAAATCGCGCCAGCTCACGCCCGCTATGTCCTTCCGCGCAAGCGTCTCGAGCGCGCGCTCGACCGCAGTTTCGACAGCGTCCGCGAAAGCCGCGTCGTCGGCGATCAGTATGCTCTGAGCCTGCCTGTCGTGCTCGGCCTGGGCCAGAAGGTCCGCCGCGATCCAATCCGGATCGCTACGGGCGTCGCTCAACACCAAGACCTCGGACGGCCCGGCGATGGAATCGATTCCGACATCGCCGAAGACTTCGCGCTTGGCCGCCGCGACATAGGCGTTGCCGGGCCCAACGATTTTGTCGACCGGGGCGATCGTCCCGGTCCCGTAGGCCAGCGCAGCGATCGCCTGCGCTCCGCCGATGCGATAGATTTCCGCAACCCCCGCTCGCCGAGCCGCGGCCAGAACGAGCGGGGCGACCGCGCCATGGGGGGCGGGCGTCACCATTGCGATCCTTGCGACGCCGGCCACTTGCGCGGGGATCGCACTCATGAGCACGGAGCTTGGATAGGCCGCGATGCCGCCGGGCGCGTAGAGGCCGACGCTGTCGAGCGGCGCCCAGCGCCAACCCGTCATCGCGCCCGCTGCGTCGGCGAGCCGTTCGTCCTTCGGCAGCTGGCGACGGTGAAAGGATTGAATGCGCGACGCCGCAAGGTCGAGAGCCGCAAGCGCCGCCGGCGCGCATTTGGCGTCGGCCTCGGCGATCTCTTCCTCGCCGACACGCAGCGTGTTCTCGGCGAGCTCGGCGCCGTCGAGGCGCCGGCTCAATTCGATCAGCGCCGCATCGCCTCTGGCGCGCACTTGCGCGACGATCGCCCGCGCCGTCTCGGCGCAGCTCTCGCGCGCATTCGCCCTTGCGACCAGCAATTCGGCGAACGCGCGTTCGAAATCCGGCGCGCGCATATCGAGACGGCGCGCCACGCTATCCCTCGTCGTGCGCCGGGCGGCCGCGCGCGGCCCATTTGCGGCCGACATCGCTGAGGCCCGCGTCGATGCACTCGACCTCCAGGCGGATCGCCCCGCCGCCTGCGAACACCAACTCGACCACCCCGCCCGGATCGTCGGGCGCGCGCGGCGTGAAGCGCAGCGCAAGCAGCGAGACCACGGCGTCCGGCGCGCCGCGCTTCAGGTTCTTCGACTTGACCGTCAGCACGTCGTCGAAATGCAAGAGAGACTGGACGCGCATGTTGACGCTGCGCCGCCCATCCTCCCAAACAAAGCGATTGAAAAGCGCGGCGAAGCGCCGCTTCTTGGGCAACCAGACGAGCTTCTTCAGCGGCGCCACCGCGTCCTGGAGGCGCGCGGAGATGACTTCAAGATCTTCGGCGTCCTCGGCGGCGAGGGTAAGTTGGCGTGTGCTCATGCCGGAAGTCGTTCGATATCGGCGCCGACGCGCGAGAGCTTTTCGTCCAGGCGTTCGAAGCCGCGGTCGAGATGATAGACGCGGTTGACCACCGTCTCGCCTTCCGCCGCAAGACCCGCAAGGACCAGACTCGACGAGGCGCGCAGATCGGTCGCCATCACCGGCGCCCCTTTGAGCGCCGCAACCCCGGTCACCACCGCTGTGTCGCCCTCGATTCTGATGTCGGCGCCCATGCGGCGAAGTTCGGGGACGTGCATGAAGCGGTTTTCGAAAATCGTCTCCTTGATGCGCGAAACGCCCTCCGAGATCGCCATCAGCGCCATGAACTGCGCCTGGAGATCGGTCGGAAATCCCGGGAACGGCGCTGTCTCCACGTCGATCGACGCGGGGCGAAATCCGTTGCGATGCACGCGAAGCCCCCGATTGGTCGCGGCGATTTCCGCGCCAGCGCGTTCGAGCAGCGGAACGAGCGCGCCGATCAACTCGGCGCGGGTCTCGGTGAGCTCGACATCGCCGCCCGCAACAGCGGCCGCAATGGCGAAGGTCCCGGTCTCGATGCGGTCCGGGAGCACGGCGTATTGCGTAGCGCCGAGCCGCTCTACTCCCTCCACCACGATGCGCGCAGTCCCAAGCCCCGAAATCCGCGCGCCCATCGCGATCAGACAGCGCCCGAGATCGTCAATCTCCGGTTCGCGCGCCGCATTCTCGATGACTGTCTCGCCCGTGGCCAGCGAGGCGGCCATCATGGCGTTCTCGGTCGCGCCGACGGAGACCATCGGAAATTCGATCTTGGCGCCCCTTAGCCTGCCCGCCGCCGTGGCGATGACATAACCATCCTCGAGGTCGACCCGCGCGCCTAGCGCTTCGAGCGCCTTCAGATGCAGGTCGACCGGGCGCGCGCCGATCGCGCAACCGCCAGGAAGCGAAACTTTAGCTTGACCCGTGCGTGCGACGAGCGGACCAAGGACCAGAAAGCTCGCGCGCATCTTGCGGACGATGTCGTACTCGGCGACAGCGCCGTTAAGGCGGAATGCGCGCAGCCGGTAGGTTCCACCCTGCCCGAACGCCAAGCCGGCCTCCCACTCCGCCTCCGCGCCGAGTTGACGCAACAGCTCAGCCATGAACGCCACATCGGCCAGCTTTGGAACATTGGAGAGGGTCAGCGGCGCGTCGGTCAGCAGAGAGGCCGCCATCAGCGGGAGCGCCGCATTCTTGGCGCCGCTGATCGGAATCTCGCCCTTGAGGCGCGCGCCGCCGCGGATTCGAATGCGATCCATCGCCGTTTGTGACTTCCCCTTGTGACGGACCGTTTTAACGCGCGGGCGCGCGCCTTAACAGCCTGCGCAGACGAGAATGCTATTGCGTCTTTTTGGCCGCATTCGGGCCGGGTTCGGCCGGAAGCGCGGCAGCCTCGCGAGACTTGGGCGCACTGGCGCGCTTACGCGCCTTTCGGCGTCTGAGGTTCTCGCGCAACGCCCTGGCGAGACGGTCCTGCCGGGTCGGATCTTTCGCTTTCACGCCCTTTACCCTCCGCCTCCGCCTGGGCTATAGCCTGCGCCCCGGGCCGTTCGGCCCCAAGACGCCTGACCGTGCCGGAGTAGCGTAGTGGTAGCGCAACCCCTTGGTAAGGGGTAGGTCGAGAGTTCAATTCTCTCCTCCGGCACCAGTCTCCGACCGCAGAACGAAAACGCGAAGTCGCGGAACGGCCGCGCGACGCTGCCCCGGCGCGCCGAGTTCGCGCTCTGCGCGTTATCACGCCGCCGCAAGGAGGCGACGCATGACCGCAATCGACATCGTGATCGTTCAGCCGCTGATCGCGCTGATATTCGGAATCCTCATTCTGCTTCTACCCCGGATTCTGAATTACCTGGTCGCGATCTATCTCATTTTCATCGGGGTGATCGGACTATGGCCGCACCTGTTCACGCATCTGGGACGCTGAGCGAAGCGCGGCGTCACTCGGCCGCGGCCCGCGCCTGCTTCGTTCCGGCGCCGATCAACTCCACCGCCATGCGGTCCGCGATCAGGCTCGTCGGCGCGCGCTCGGCGTCGGCGCGCCGAAATATGGCCGCCAGAGTTTCGCCGATCGCCAGGGTGCGCCGCTCGATCTCATCGTTCGTCCAGTTGTAGATTTGTCCGGCGACGCAAATTATGCCTCCGCCATTGATGACGTAGTCCGGCGCGTACAGTACGCCGCGCTCCATCAGCATGCGGCCATGCTCGTCGCGCGCGAGCTGGTTGTTGGCGGCGCCGGCGACGACCTTGGCCTTGAGGCCGGCGATTGTACGCTCATTCAGCACGGCGCCGAGCGCATTGGGCGAGAATACGTCGCATTCGGCAGCGACGATCGTTTCGGGGGACGCCGGCTTGGCGCCGAACGCCTCGACCGCGCGACGCACGACGTCGTCATTCACGTCCGCCACGATCAGTTTTGCGCCTTCGGCATGCAGGCGTTTTGCAAGGCCCGTTCCGACTTTGCCGAGGCCCTGGATTGCGACCTTGAGGCCCTTCGTCGATTCCAGGCCGAGCTTGTGTTTCACCGCGGCCTTGAGGCCAACATACACGCCGAGCGCCGTCATCGGGCCCGAATCGCCGCCGGGTTTGCCCGGTTGGTCATATCCGGCGACATAGCTGGAGTGACGCGCCAGAACAGGCATGTCCTTGGGGCCCATGCCAACATCCATCGCCGTGATGTAGCGCCCGCCGAGCGCGTTCACCGCTTCGGCGAAAGCTGCGAGACGCGCATCGGTCTTGTCCCTCGCCGGATCGCCGATGATGACCGCTTTGCCGCCGCCCAGCGGAAGGCCCGCAACGGCGCTCTTGTAGCTCATTCCGCGCGACAGCCTCAAAACGTCGGTGAGCGCGGCGTCGGCGGTCGCATAAGGGTACATGCGGACGCCGCCGCACGCCGGCCCAAGCGCCGTCGAATGAATGGATATGATGGCCCTTAGACCCGACGTCCTATCGTCGAAAAACGAAACCTGTTCGTGATGATCGAAATCCGCAGAATCGAAAACATTCATGGCGCGAGGCGACTCCCCAATGATGGCGGCGATACTACTCCCCTCGTCCGGCAATTGCCTTGCCTTTTGGGCGACAGGCGAAAACAGAAGCTGCGCCGCGTCGCACGGCAGGGAAATAAATCTTTGTGGAAAAAAACGATTCCGGGCGGCGCTGCGTCAATTTCCACCGATCGCTTTCAGCATATCCGTCGGCGTCAGTATTTGCGGCAGAATCCGGGCGCGCTCAGCGCCCGGCGCGTAGTAGAGATATAGCGGCACGCCCTCGCGGCCATGCGCCTCGAGCAGCGCAGTGATGCCAGGGTCGCGGCGCGTCCAGTCCGCGACCAGATAGGCCACCCGATGCGTGGCGAAAGCTTGGCGTACGGCGTCACTTGAGAACGCGACGCGTTCGTTGACGAGGCAGGTGATGCACCACGCGGCTGTCGCGTTCACGAAGACCGGTCGGCCCAGGCGGCGCAGCTGCGCCAGTCGTTCGGCGGAATAGGCTTCGTGCGGGATGGCCGCGCTCGCCTGCGCTCCGTTCAGCGCGGGCGCGGAACGCGTCTGAGTCAGTGCCGCGAGCAAGGTCAGGCTGGCGAGAAACGCCAGCAAGGCCGCGAGCGCTCCAAATCCGCGGCCGCGCGCGCTTGCGTTGCGGCTCATAGACCAGATCCATGCGGCAAGCGCGAAAGCGACCATCGCGCCCAGCGTGGCTGCGACGGCATCCGCGCCAGCTTCGTTCGCGAGCACCCAAACCAGCCAGACGCTCGCCGCGTACATTGGAAAGGCGAGCGCCTGCTTGAGCCGCAGCATCCACACGCCTGGCGCAGGAATGAGCCGCAGAACTCGTGGCGAAAACCCGATCGCGACGAAGGGCGCGGCGAAACCTAGCCCCAGCGCGACGAAGACGGAGAGCGCGACGCCGGCCGGTTGAATCAGTGCATAGCCGAGCGCCGCCGCCATGAAGGGGGCGGTGCACGGCGCCGCAACAGCCACCGCCAGAACTCCGGTGAAGAACGCGCCGATCGCTCCGCCCTTGCGAGTCAGCGCGTCGCCGCCGCCGAAGCCGGGCAATTCAAAGACGCCGGAGAGGTTGAGCCCGACAGCGAAGATCAAAAGAGCGAAGCCCGCGACTGCGACCGGTTCCTGCAACTGAAAGCCCCAGCCAATGGCCTCGCCGCTTTTGCGCAGCAGGATCAGCGCGCCGCCGAGCGCTGCGAAACTGAGAATCGCGCCGATGCCATAAGCCATGCCTTCGCGCGCGGCCTTGTCGCTTCCTCCGCCATGGGAGGCCAGCGCCAGCGCCTTCATTGCAAGCACAGGGAGCACGCAAGGCATGAGATTGAGAATGAGGCCGCCCAGAAACGCAAACAGGAGCGCCATGGCGAGGCCGGCGCCGACGGCGGAGCCGAAATTGGCGCGAGGCGTCAGGCCGGGCGTGGCGGCCACGTCCAGCGCCTGCACCGAGCCGTCGGCCGAGGTAAGCACGAGGACGCCGGCTAGCCGCGAGCCGGCCTGAAATTTGGAACTCTTCGGAATCCGCAATACGGGTCCGTCCTTTGCGAATCCGAGCGCCTGCGGCTCAATCCCCTTCTTCACCACGCCCTCGACGTATGGAAAGAACCTCATCTCCTTCGGATGCGCAGCCGCCAGCGCCGGCGCGTCGACGAAGAGTTCGATGTCGTCGTCAAGGCTGTAGCGCATCGGCCAGGGCGACTTCGCCGGCAGTTTCGCCCGTGCGGCCGCGAAAGCAGGATCGGGCGGCAGCGACTGCGGTCCCACGCCGAGTTGAAGCGCGACCGTCTTGTCTTCTGGAACGCAAACCTCGGCGCAGACCAGCAGATTGACGAGCGCCTGCAACGTGACCGCTCCCGTCTTTGCGTCCCATGGCGCAGTCACGTCAACGAGCAGCCAGGGCTTTCCTTCGTAGCCGTAGTCCATAATCGGACCCACCGCCTCGGCCTCCGGATAGGGCCATTGGATCTGCCCGGCCTTCCACCCTGGCGGCAGGGACCAATGGATTTCGGTGGCGGCGCCCGCCTCCCCCGGGTTGCGCCAATAGGTATGCCAGCCTCGTCGGGTGTCGAGCTCGAGCGCCACGGTCACCGTTCCGCCCGGCTCCACGGTGTCGCGTTCGGCGATCAGCCGCGCATGAACCTTTTCGCCCGGCGTGACCTGGCCCAGCGCCGGGGCGGCAGCGGCGATCATGGTGAATATCAGACAGGCGCAAAGTCTTCGCATGGGCGGCCTATAGCCTTCCTTGGACCGCGCCGCCAGTCGCGCTCGCGCAGGGGCGGAATTCCTGCGATAGAGTGCCCGGATGCGGATTTCGCTTGAAGAAGACGCGGATGACGAAGCGATGCGCGCGGTCATGGGCGGTCTGCGCGCCTTCAACCTCGCGGCTATCCCGGGCCTTGTGTCGCGCAAGATCACCGCGGTGGCGAGGGACGATCAGGGACGATTGCGCGGGGGCGTAATCGGCAGGCTTGCCGGCGACAGCGTCTATCTGGACCTCGTCTGGAGCGACGAGGGAGCCCGCGGCAAGGGGCTGGGCGCGAAAATGATGCGGCTCGTCGAGGACGAAGCCCGCCGCCTGGGCGCCGCCGAAGCCTGGCTCTATACGATGAGCTTTCAGGCCAAACCTTTCTACGAAAAACTTGGGTATCGCCAGTTCGCCGAACTGCCCTGGCTCGGGGGAAAGCACAGGCGTCATTTCATGCGGAAAGACCTGTGAGGATCACCGGCGGCGCACTGCGTGGCCGAACGCTCGCTACGCCGGCCGACGCGCGCGTGCGGCCGACTGCCGACAAGGTGCGACAGGCAATATTCAATATTCTTGCGCACCACGATTTCGGGACGGGCTTCCGGCTCGAAGGCGCTCGGGTTTGCGATCTTTTCGCAGGCACCGGCGCGATGGGCGTCGAGGCGCTGTCGCGCGGGGCCGCCTTCGCGCTTTTCGTTGAAGATAGCGCCGACAGCCGTGCGCTGATCCGCGCCAATGTCGAAGCTTTGGGCCTTACCGGCGTCACGAAAATCTGGCGGCGCGATGCGACGCGCCTGGGCGCGATGGCGCCGGGCGCAGGCGGGCCTTTCGATCTTGTCTTTCTCGATCCTCCCTATCGCAAGGGCCTGATCGGCCCCGCCCTCGCCGCGCTGCGCGCGGGAGAATGGCTGTCGCCTGGCGCGCTTGCCGTCGCCGAAGCGGCAGAGGACGAGGACAGTCCGTCTACGGATGGATTTGCGACGTTGGACGAACGGGTCTATGGCGACACCCGCGTGCGCTTCATGGGGACTGTCGGAGCGGGGCGCGCGGCGGCGCCTGCGCGTAGTAGAGGCGGAGCTGAATGAGCCACGCGGCGAGGCCGAGCAGCGGCAGAAGCAGAACGAGCGAAATCGGCGCGCCTCGATAGAGCAGCGCTGCGGCGATAAGCGAGCCGGAGGCGCCGCCGATGTCCCATCCGCCTTCCGTGGCGACGTGAAACCGCAGCACGCAGGGCGAACGCTTGGCCTGGTTGTAGACCGCCGTCATCATCGTTGGCGTGTAGAGACAGGCCGCGGCCGAGGCGAGCGCATTCGCCGCCACTGCGAAGGCGGGCGCGCCGGAAGCGGC
>DASZRM010000136.1:0-41294 GCA_035549135.1 Rhizomicrobium sp.
TCCGGCAGGTCGTTCTTGTAGAGCTTGATCTTCATGAATCGTCCATTTCTTCGCAGTAGCCTAGAGGCAAATCGGGACCAATTCCATGGCGCCTTCGCCTCGCGTCGCCGTGCTGATCGACGGCGAGAATCTCTCGGCCGCCTTCGCCCCAAGTCTCTTTGAGGAAGTGGGAAAGCTCGGCGACGCAAGCATACGGCGGGTCTATGGAGAGCGCCGGAATTTGCAGGGCTGGGACAGGATCCAGGCCCAATATCGCATCAAGTCCAGGCGAAACGGTCCTCCCATCCTGCGGAAAAATCCGACAGACTTCACGCTGATCGTCGATGCGATAACGCTCCTTCATCGCAAGGAATGCGACGTCTTCTGCATCGTTTCCTCGGACGGCGATTTTTCGCCCCTGGCGCACTACATCCGCCAGAGCAAAAAACCGATCTACGGCTTTGGCGAGTCCAAGGCGCCCAAATCCATGCGAGAGGCGTGCTCAAAGTTCATCGAGCTGAACCTTCCCGCGCCCGCGCGCCGGCCGGCGCCTGCTTCGCCCTCCCTCAAGCGGAAGGCGGGCTCGACGGCGTAAGCCCCACGGCCTTCTTCAGTCTCTCGATCTTGTCGTGCGCGGTTTCCATGTCGTCGCGCTTCGCCGCGGCGCGAAGGTCGCGCAGGCGCTCCAGCGCCCTGGCGAGCACGGGGAGCGGCGGTCCGCTTGCGGTCAGCTGGGCGTGGTGCTTCCGGTCGAGCTCGTCCGACATGCGCACGATGAAGGTTTCGAACAGGCGGTTGTGGTGCTGGATCGCCGCGCGCCCATGCGCCTCGCACACTTCGAGGAAGGCGCGGCAGTTGCGCTGGAACCAGTCGGAGCGCGCCGAGGTTTCGGCGGCCTTGAGGAACTCGTCGAGCAGCGGGACGTAGATCAGGCATTGGCGCAGGCTCGCCTGATCCTGCGGAATCATGAAGAGCATCTTGTCGATGAGCAGCTGGGAATATGTCGGATCGTTGGCCCGGCACAGGCCGAGCAGCAGGTCGATCTCGTTGATGCCCGAAAAGTCGCCGGCGTTGGCGCCGCGATATTCCTGCCGCCCGACGCGATAGGGCTTGTAATAGGGGCGCACGCTGTAGAAGAAGCGGTCCTTGTCCAGGCGATCGAACAGGATGTCGTTGGTCGCCGCGACGTCCTGCAGCGCGTCGCGCGCGTTGTTGAGCAGCATCAGCGCCGCCTTGTTGGAAACGCCGAGCGGGGGAATGCGCATCAATGCGTCCGCCGCGCGCTTGTAGGCGAGAATCCCCATCGTGTTGTAATCGATGAAGACGAATTCGTCGGGGAGCGAGGTGAAGCTCTTTTGCACCCCGTCGATGGCCTTGTTGTGGGTCGCAAGATGGGCCGTCGCAAAGCGCGGCGCGACGCCGAGCGAGGCGCCGATATGCAGGCCGAGCGCGGACGCCTCGTGAAACGGCGAGGCCGTCTCGCGGGCCGGATTGGTCAGCTCGTGCCGCCGCAGCGCGGCCATGAACAGGCCGAGATTGCCGAGCGCATCGAAGGCGTTTTCGAAGCCTTCGTTGGTGTTGCCCTCTGCGGCGAGCGGGCGCACCAGGGCGAGCCCTTCCTCGGCCAGAGTCTTCTTCACGCCCTCCCCGATCCCTTCGACATTGGCGCGGTCGGACTGCGCAAAATAGAGATTTTCGAGCTCCGTGTTCATCGCCACGAAGGAGGAGCGGATCCAGCGGTCGAAATTTTCCGAGGCGCGGCTCACGGCGCAGACTCCGCGAAGTATCGCGCCATGCGGTCCAGCGCCTCTTCGATGCGCTCATAGGGCTCGGCCCCGAAGCAGACCCTTAGTCTGCCCTCGCCGGCCGGACCGTAGAACGTGCCGGCCTCGGTCACCACATGGCAGCGTTCGAGCAGCTCGTCGGCGACGCGCTGGGCCGGCTTTCCGGTCGCCGAAACGTCCGGGAATGCGTAGATCGTTCCCTCCGGCGCCCCGCAGCGAACCCCGGACATCTGGTTCATCCGGCGCACCACGAGGTCGCGGCGGCGCAGATCTTCCGCGACCATCGCGGACACGGCGTCCTGCGGCGCTTCGAGCGCCGCGCGGGCGCCTTCCTGAATGAACACGTTCACATGCGCGACATCGTTCATCGTGACCTTGAGGATGGCGGGAACGAATCTGCGATGGGCCGCCAGATAACCGATGCGCCAGCCGTCCATCGCATAGGCCTTGGTGAAGGCGAACAGGCTGAACGTCCGCTCGTACATTCCGGGCAGCGAGGCGATGCTGACATGGGCGCGGCCGTCATAGACGATCCGATCGTAAACCTCGTCCGACAGGATCAGAAGATCGCGGCGGATGGCGATCTCGGCCAGCGCCTCGAGCTCGGCCGGCGTATAGACCCGCCCGGTCGGATTGGCCGGGTTGACGAGGCAGATCATCTTCGTGCGCGCGGTCACGCGCGCCTCGATGGCGCGCGGATCGATCGCGAAATTGTTCGCCGCGTCGAGCGGCGCCAGAACCACCTTCCCGCCCGCAAGCTCGATCTTGTTGACGTGCTGGGGGTAATAGGGCTCGAGCAGGATCACCTCGTCGCCCGGATCGATGGCCGCCATGAACACGGCGTAGGAGGCGTGGGTCAGGCCGTTGGTGACGACGATCTCGTCGTCCGCGACGTCGAGCCCGTTGTAGGCCGCGAGCCGCCGCGAGATGGCTCTTCTGAGATTCGCATTGCCGCGGAAATCGCCGTAGTGGACGAGCCCGCCCTTCAGCGCCGAGATCGCCGCGTCCTTGATGTGCGCCGGCGTGTCGAAGCTCGGCATGCCGACCTCGAGATGGATGAGGTCGGCGCCCGAAGCGGCGAGGCGCGCCGCCTTTTCGTACATGCCGAAACTCTTCGGCGAACTGGAACTGATGCGTTCCGCCGGCCACTTCATGAAATTGCGCCCTCGATGCGCGAACGCCGCCGCGCCGGTTCAATAGCGTGCGGCCCAGGCCGAGGAAAGCAACTTTTTCGGCGAACCGCGCGTTGTCGGAATGCGGACGTTCCGTCCGCAGAGGGTGCAGGAATGTCAAGAGGACGGACGGCCGCGCGTTGCCTTCTGACCGCGGCGGCGCTTGCGCCGATCTTCTTGCAGGCGCGCTGCGCCGCTCAGGACCGCGACGGTTTCCGCCACGCGCTGCGCCAGCCGACGCGGGCGAAGATGGGCTCGACGCTCGACATGCCGATCGCCGAAATCGCAAGTTCCGAAGACGGCTGCGCGATTCTCGACAAGGATTTTCCCGGGCTGCGCAAACACCCGATGTATGTCTATATCAGGGCCCTCTCGCTCAATCAGATCGCCTCCATGTCGCGCGGCCGGATCACGCGGCGCATGCTCGATAGGGCCAAATACGATCTCGCCGCCGCGCAGATTCGACCCGCCGCCGCCGTCGCCGGGGACTACGCGCAGGCCTGCGGCCCGGAGCCGAGATGAATTGGCGCGGCGAAGACGCGCATCGCGGAGGGGCAGGCGATGCGCGCCTCCTCCGGCGCAGACGCTTGGCCCGGAGGTTCAATCCCTCCAGCGTCCGTTGAACCGGCGGACCGGGGTGGGGAGCGACCCGATGCCCGGTCCGTAGTCGCCAAAGAGAAAACGCGTGCGCAAAACAGCCGTTCCTGCCCGCGACGCCGGCCTCGCCGCGCGGCCGCATTCCCGCCGGATTTCGGAGCGCGCGCCTCAGCCGGCGCGGAGTTTCCAGGCGTCGCCGGCCGGCGCGTCGCCGCGATCGAACGGACGGGCCGCGATCATGTAAAGCGCGCCGGCGCCGGCGATCGCGAGCCAGGTGACGCCCATCGACCAGTTGATGTACCAGGGCGCGGACGGCGTCCTCGGCCAGAGCATGTCGACGAGCGCGCCGAGTCCGTAAAGGAGCGCGGCCACGTTGATCGGCGCGCCCCAGGCGCCGAGCCGGAACTGGCCGGCGGGCTTCCATCCCCTGCCGCGCGCCAGCAACGCCCCCAGCACGATCATCTGGAACGCGGCGTAGATGCCGATGATCGCCGAATTGACGATGGTCGCGATCGCGTTCTGGAAGAACAGCCCGAGGCAGACGATGGCGGCCGCGATCAGCCCCGAAAGCGCGAGCGCGCGCGCGGGAACGTGGGTGTGCGGCGAAATCGCCGAGAGAAATCCGCTGCCGCCGATCATCCGGTCGCGCGCATAGGCGAAAATCAGGCGGCTGGTGGCGGCCTGCAGCGACAGGATGCAGGACATGAACGAGACCATGACGACGGCCACGACCAGTCTGGCGCCGACCGGTCCGAAGACGCCGAGCAGCACCGTCTCGACCGGGTTGGTCAGCTTGCCCGAAACCACCGCGCCGATGTCGGGCTGGGCCAGGATCAGCGCGAGGCAGACGAAGGCCGCGGCCGACATTCCCACATAGATCGTCATGCGCATGGCGCGCGGGATAGCCAGGCCCGGATTGGGCGTCTCTTCCGCGACGTCGCCGCACGCCTCGAAGCCGTAACAGGTGAAAAGCCCGACCACGGCGGCCGCGAAGAAGGCCGGCCAGTAGGATCCGGGCGCGCCCGCGCCGAACGAGTCGAACACGACGCCGAAGGGCTGGTGGCGCTGGGCGATGAGCAGATAGGCGCCGACGACGATGGCCCCTACGATCTCGCAAAGAAAGCCGAACATGGCCACGCGCGCCAACAGTTTGGTTCCGGCGAGATTGACGATCGTCGAGAGCGCGATCAGCCCCAACGCCACGGCCGTCGTCACCGCGGGCGAGGCGCCAAATCCAAGCAGGGTCGCAAGGAAGGGTCCGGCGCCGACCGCCACCGCCGCGATGGTGGTGAAGAGCGCCCAGCCGTAGATCCACCCGGCCATCCAGGCCCAGCGCTTGCCGACCAGGCGCCTCGCCCACGGATAAAGTCCCCCCGATATCGGAAATTGCGAGACGACCTCGCCGAAGATGAGGCACACCAGGAACTGGCCCGCGCCGGCGATGAAATAGGACCAGAACATCGGCGGGCCGCCGGTCGCAAGGCCGAGGTCGAACACCGAATAGACGCCGACGACCGGCGACAGATAGGTGAAGCCGAGGGCGAAATTCTCCCACACGCTCATCGAGCGGTCGAATTTCGCCGCATATCCGAGCGCGGCTAGCTGCCGTGAATCGGCGTCCCTGGCCCCGTCTTCCATGTCGCCCCCCTGAATCGCCGCATCCTCTCTACCATCTCGCGCGCCCTGGAAGGAGGGTGGAAGTCCGCCCCGTTTCACTCCAGATTGCGCGCGGCAATTGGATCGGGGAGCGCGATGGACACGGCCCTTCTCATCGGCGGGCGGTTCGAGGATGGACGCGGCGCCGTCGAACGCATCTTCAACCCGCGCACGGGCGCTGCGATCGCCGAACTGGCCGAGGCGTCCGAGGCGCAGGTCGATGCCGCGGTCGAAGCGGCGGCCGGCGCCTTCGAACGCTGGTCGCGCACGACGCCCGCGGAGCGCTCGGCGCTGCTGCTCCGGCTCGCCGACCGCATCGAGCGCGACGCCGAGGCCTACGCCGATCTGGAAGCGCTCAATTGCGGCAAGCCGCGTCATCTGGTTCTCGCCGACGAGCTGCCGGCCATCGTCGACTGCTTCCGCTTTTTCGCGGGCGCCGTGCGGACCATGCAGGGCCCCGTCGCGGGCGAATATCTCGCCGGCCATACCTCGATGATCCGGCGCGACCCCGTGGGCGTCGTCGCCTCGGTGGCTCCGTGGAATTACCCTTTGATGATGGCGGCCTGGAAACTCGCCCCCGCGCTCGCCGGCGGCAACACGATCGTGCTCAAAGCGTCCGAGCAGACGCCCCTTACCGCGCTGAAGCTCGCCCGCGACATTGCGTCGGTGTTTCCGGAAGGCGTGGCGAGCATCGTCACCGGGCGCGGCGACAGCGTCGGATCGCGGCTCATCAACCATCCGCTCGTCGCGATGATCTCGCTGACCGGCGATATCGGCACCGGGCGCAAGGTGATCGCGGCGGCCCAGGCGACCCTCAAGCGCACGCATCTGGAGCTCGGAGGCAAGGCGCCCGTCATCATCTTCGACGACGCCAATCTGGCCTCGGTGGTGGAAGGCGTCAGAACCTTCGGCTTCTACAACGCAGGCCAGGACTGCACCGCCGCGTGCCGCATCTACGCCGGCGCGAAGATCTACGACAATCTGGTCGCCGATCTGGCGACCGCGGCCGCATCGCTCCAGTTCGATTCGCCGGACGACGCGCAAAACGAGTTGGGGCCGCTGATTTCCGAGCGGCAGCGCGACCGGGTGGCGGGGTTCGTGGAGCGCGCGCTGGCGACGGGCCATACGACGCTTGCCGCCGGAGGACAGGCCGGCGCTCATGGCTTCTATTACCGGCCGACGGTGGTGGCGGGCGCCCTGCAGGATGACGAAATCGTCCGGCGCGAAGTGTTCGGACCGGTCGTCTCGGTGACGCGCTTTCGCGACCCCGAACAGGCGATCGCCTGGGCGAACGATTCCGATTACGGATTGGCCTCGTCGGTCTGGACGAACGATATCGCCCGCGGGATGCAAACCGCGGCCCGGCTTCGCTATGGCTGCGCCTGGGTGAACTGCCATTTCATGCTCGCCAACGAGATGCCCCATGGCGGGCTGAAGCAGTCCGGTTACGGCAAGGACCTCAGCGTCTATGCGCTCGAGGACTACACCGTCGCGCGGCATGTGATGGTCAAGATCGTCTGAGCCGCGCGCGCGAGCCTTCATCGCGTCTGGTTCGCGCCCGCGCGGGCTCCGAAGGCCGTTGCAGTTCTGCGACAGGCCGCATCAAACGACGATATGGCGCAGGCGCCTTAAGATTAACGCCGCAAGGCTGGATTGTGCCAATTCGGCATGATCCACAGCGACTTGCGCCAGATCGGTTGTGGCAAGCTGGGCCACAACGTTGCAAAAGTTCCATATTTCCCGCGATTTACAGGCATTTTAGAGCATGCCATCCTTGATCGCGTAGTGGGGGAAGCTTCGGGGGCGTTAATCTTCCGCGACCAATTTTTCACATGCCCTGACTGGCGCCGCAGTTGCAGTCGCTGTGAGGCATGGGTGTTCGGCTTTGGAGTCTCGGGGGAGCTTGCGTGAAGGTCTTAGGACGATATTTCGCGCCCTATTTGGTGTTCCTTGCGGCGTTGGACGGGGCCCTGTTCTTTGTGGCCTGGGGCGCCTTGGGATACGGCCAGCACTGCGCGGGCTGCTATTTCGACAACCTCGCCAATGTGAAGCTGGGCGAGGCGGCGTTCCTGACGGCGGTATTCCTCATGGTTGCCGCCGCCGCCGGTTTCTATACGCGTGACGCGATCGCGAATTTCCGCGTGCTGACGACCCGCTTCCTGGTCGCCTGGCCCTTCGTCTTCATTCCCGCCGCCGCCTTCTTCCTGATCGCGGACAGCGCGCATTGGCTGAACTCGGGTTCCTCGCTCGGAAGCCTGGTGCTCGCGATCCTGCAACTCATGCTCGCGCTGTTCACGGTGCGCGCGATCATCGTCTGGTGCTTCGGCGGCGACCTCATGAGCAGGCGCATCCTGGTTCTCGGACAAGGCCCGCTTGCGGACGCGACGATTTCCTTCATTCGCGACTCGGGCCACAGCTATCTGCAGCACGTTGACACGGTGCCGAGCGAGCCGCCGGCCTCGCCCGCGCGGAGCCTCAACGGCAATCTCGCCCTCGTCGCGCAGCCGGACGCGGGAGCGTCCCTGCTCGCGATCGCGCAGGCCTCGCGCATCGACGAGATCGTCGTCGCGACGAGCGACAGGAGGGGGCTGCCCGTCTGGGAGCTTCTTCAGTGCAAGCTCGCCGGCGTAACGGTGGTCGACTACCTCACCTTCTGGGAGCGGGAGACCGGACAGGTGGACATTTTCCACGCCGGCGCCGACTGGTTCGCGTTCTCCGACGGCTTCCGCCTCGACGGCGCCAGGCGCGCCATCAAGCGCGCCATGGACGTCGCAGTCAGCCTCGTCTTCCTGATCTGGACATTGCCGATCACGCTGTTGGCGGCGCTCGCGATCCGCCTCGAGACGCCCGGGCCGATCTTCTACCGGCAGGAGCGCGTCGGACTGAACGGAGAGCTGTTCCGCGTCTGGAAATTCCGCAGCATGCGCCAGGACGCGGAGGGCGACGGCGTGCCGCGCTGGGCCGCCAACGACGACGATCGCGTGACGCGCGTCGGCCGGCTCATCCGCAAGGCGCGCATCGACGAGATACCGCAGGTGTTCAACGTGCTGTCGGGCGAGATGAGCTTCATCGGCCCGCGTCCCGAGCGCCCCTTCTTCGTCAAGCAGCTGCAGCGCGAAGTGCCCTATTACGATCTGCGCCATCGCGTGAAGCCGGGCATCACGGGCTGGGCGCAGGTGAATTATCCCTATGGCGCCTCGGTCGCCGACGCCGAACAGAAACTCGGCTACGACCTCTATTACGTGAAGAACCAGAGCGTCTTGCTCGATCTGACGATTCTCGTGCGCACCGTGCGGGTGATCCTGTCCGGCGACGGCGCCCGCTAGAGCGAATTTCGGTCGCCAGGATTCGCCTTCCACGCCCTTCGACAGGCTCACCCTTCGACAAGCTCAGCATGAGAAATTTATTTTGAATCCACACCCTGAGCCTGTCGAAGGGTGAGCCTGTCGAAGCATGAGCTTGTCGAAGCGTGAGACGTCGAGGCCTTAAGAGCCTGCGCGCCGCGCCTGAAGCCCGAGAAACGCGTCGAAGGCCCAGACGAGCCACAGCGGCTTGGAATAGTCCCTCCAGCCGTGGATGTGCGACTGCGCCATTTCGCCCACCCTCTCCATATCGAGGAAGCCGCTCTCGATCAGCCGACGGCTTTGCGACAGCGCGCGGATGTTCTCCTTAAGCGGCCCGCGGAACCAGCGCGCCAGGGGAACGGTGAAGCCCTGTTTCGGCCGATAGAGAATCTCGTGCGGCAGATAGGGCTCCATGGCGCGCTTGAGGATGGCCTTGCCGCCGCGCTTCGACAATTTCTGCTCCTCCCCCAGAGACAGGCACCAGGAAAAGAAGTCGGGATCGAGGAACGGCGCGCGCAGCTCGAGCGAATTGGCCATGCTCGCCCGGTCGACCTTGGTCAGGATATCGCCCGGAAGGTAGGTCATGACGTCGGCGTATTGCGCCCTCTGGAGCGGATCGAGCGGAGCGTCGACATTGAAATGCGCGCGCACCGCCTCGCCCGCGTCGTAGCCTCCAAGCGAGCGGCGGAAATCCTGCGACAGGAGTTCGCCGCGCAATTCCATCGGCAACGCCGAGACCATCCGCACATAGGCGTCGGCCGCATCGAGCGAGAGCTCGCGCAGCGTCGTTTTCGCGCGCAGCGGACGCGGCAGCCAGGAGGCGACGGGATAGGCGTCGGCCAGCGCCCCGAGCGCGCGCCGGCGAAAGCCGCTCGGCATGCGCGCGCGGATCTTTTCCTCCGCGACATGAAAGGCGTAGCGCCGATACCCCGCCAGCGCCTCGTCGCCGCCGTCTCCCGTCAGCGCCACGGTCACCGATTTGCGCGCCTCGGCGCAGACAAAGAACGTCGGGATCGCGGAGACGTCGCCGAATGGCTCGTCGTAGATCTCCGGAAGGCGCGGCAGAAGGTCGAAATTGTCCGGATCGACTTCGCGCACCGTATGCCTCGCGCCGTAGCGTTCGGCGACGGCGTTGGCGTACCCGGTCTCGTCGAAGGCGCGATCGGCGAAGGCGATCGAAAAGGTGTTGACCGCCTCGCCCCCGGGCGTGGTCATTAGCGCCACCACGGCGCTGGAATCGACGCCGCCTGAAAGCAGAGCGCCCAGCGGAACGTCGGAAATCAGGCGGCTTTGCACCGCGCGGCGCAACCGTTCGACAAGGTCCGCCGCGAAGTCTTCGTCGCGGCGCGGACGATGAAGCCCATCGAGCGCGTTCCAGTAGGAGCGCAGCGCGATCGGCCGCCCGCGCTGCGCCGTGAGCGAATGCGCCGGCGGGAGCTTTAGAACGGAGCGGTAGATCGATTTCGGGTCGGGCACATAGCCATAGGCGAAGAAATCCTCGACCGCGGTCGGCTCGAGCGCGCGGTCGACACCTGGGTGAAGCAGCAGCGATTTGATCTCGGACCCGAAGACGAGCGTTCCCTCCGCAAGGACCGCATAGTGCAGCGGCTTCTTGCCGAACGGATCGCGGGCGAGAAACAGCGTCTGCTCGATGCTGTCCCAGAGCGCGAACGCGAACAGGCCGCGAAGGCGCCTGGGAAGATCGTGGCGCCATCTGCGCCAGCCATGCAGGAGCACTTCGGTGTCGCTCTGCGTCAAGAAGCGGCAGCCCAGGCTTTCGAGCTCGGCGCGCAGCTCGCGGAAATTGTAGATCTCGCCGTTGAAAATGACCGTCACCGCGCCGTCCGCCGTGCGCATCGGCTGCACGCCGCCGGCCAGATCGATGATCGACAGGCGCCGATGACCCAGCGCCAGCCCCGGTTCGCTGTGAATGCCCGAGCCGTCGGGACCGCGGTGCGCCACGGCGTCGGTCATGCGGCCGATCAGGGAGGTGTCGAAAGACCTGTGGCCTTTCATGTCGAAAAGGCCGGCGATGCCGCACATGATCAATATCTTCAAATACTTGGCAGCGGACTATATCGCTGGAATGATGCCCCTCCAACAGCGGGAGCGGCGAACTCCGCTCTTAACGGTAATGACGCGGGCGCAGGGCTAAGAGGGGGCATGGCGAAAATTCTGTTCCTGGCGCATCGCGCGCCCTTTCCGCCGAACAAGGGCGACAAGATCCGCGCCTATCACATCCTCGAGCATCTCTCCCGCAACCACGAGATATGGCTTGGCGCCGCGGCCGACGATTCCGCCGATCTCGAATATCTGGCCGAGGCGCGTCGCCGGTTCGCGGGCGCCTATTTCGGCGCGCTCTCGCCCGTTTCGACCGCCATCCATCTTGCGGGCGCGGCCCTCACGGGAGCGCCCGCAAGCGTCGCCCGCTTTCGCCACCGGGGGCTCGCGCGCTGGGTGAACGAGACGCTGCAGCGGACGCAGCCGGACATCGTCTATGTCTTTTCCTCGGCGCCGGCCCAGTACGTCACGGGCCGCCTTGGCGCGCGGACGAAACTGATCGTCGACTTCGTCGACGCCGATGCGCAGAAGTGGCGCGAATACGCCGAGCGGTCGGGGCCGCCGATGCGCTGGGTCTATGGCGCCGAATTCCGCCGCCTCGTGAGGTTCGACTCCGGCGCGCTGGCGCAGGCGCAGGCCGGCATCCTGGTGTCGGAGACGGAGCGCCGCCTGTTCGCGCGGTTTGCGCCGAACGAAGCGCGCAAGCTGCTGGTGATCTCGAACGGCGTCGATGCGCAGTATTTCGCCCCGCCCCCTTCCCCAAGCGGACCCGGCGCGGACATCGCGTTCACCGGCATGATGGACTACAAACCCAACGTCGACGCGGTCGTCTGGTTCGCGCGCGAGATTTTTCCGATGGTGCGCGCGCGCCGTTCCGACGCGCGATTCCGGATCGTCGGCGCCAGACCCGCTCAGCAGGTGCAGGCGCTGGGCGCGCTTGCGGGCGTCGAGGTCGTGGGCGCAGTGGAAGACGTAAGGCCTCATCTGTTCGGGGCCGCGGCGGTCGTGGCGCCCTTGCGCATCGCCCGCGGCGTTCAGAACAAGGTTCTCGAAGCAATGGCGGCGGGGCGCCCGCTCGTCGCGACCTCCGCCGCCCTCGACGGCGTCGGCGCTGAGCCGGGCCGGGATCTGCTCGTCGCCGACGACGCGCAGGCTTTCGCCGCAGCGGTCGCAGACGTGCTGTGCGGGCGCGCGCCGCCTGGCCTCGGCGCATCGGCGCGCGCATTCGCGCTCGCCCATCACCAATGGAGCGAGGTCCTTGCTCCGCTCGACGCGCTGATCGCGCGCGTGGCGAGCGGGCAATCAGCCGAGGCTTCGGCTGAGGAAGGGTGAGATGGCGTTCGCGAGCGGCAGGGGCAGACGCCGCCAGGCCTCGATGAACAATCGATAGCGCGGATTGGTCGGATTGACGTTCGGAAGCTCCTGCGCCCTCGCCAGATAATATTGATGGACGATCGGACGCGGCTCGAAGCCCCAGTTGCGCTTGAAGTTGTAGGGGCCGGTTCCGAGCTTGCTGCGGCCGAAGTCGAACACCGCGCAGCCCCGCCCGGCGGCGCGGCGCATGAGCGACCAGTACATCATGTCGTTGGCGCCGGTGGCGCGCGCCTCTTCGGCGCCGCCGGTGTAGTAGGGCAGCACCCGATCGCGGAAATAGTAGCTGAGCACGCTGCTTATGGGCCTGCCGTCGCGGCGCACGGTCAGGATTTCGCAGTCCTCGCCGAACACGCGCAGCAATTCCTGGAAGAACGGCTTCGGCAGGGCGGGCGTGCCGTGATTGCGCATCGTGCCGCTGTAGAGGCTGAAGAACGGCTCGGCCGAACGCTCGATCGCGACCTCAAATCCCGCCTCGAGCGCCTTGCGGACGACGGCGCGCTGCTTGCGCGGAATCTGCTTGAGATTGTCGGCTTCGGCCGCGGGTATGGGGCCCTCGAATCCCGCATAGAGATCGTCGCGCGCGCGCCAGCCGGCAGGCGCCGAGGGCGCATCGCGCAGCTCCACATAGTCCGCGCCGAGCTCGCGGGCGAGCCGCCCCGCCTCCTCGAGAATGGCGTCGCGCGCGGCCGCGTCGACCGCCAGCGGGCCGCCGCCGACGCAGAAAGCGTTCGAGATCAGAGCGTGGCCGAAAAGCCTGCTGCGAATCTCGACCAGAGGCAGCGCCGCCGCGAGCTCTGCGCCATCGCGCAGCGCAAGATTGCGGCATCGATGACCGAAAACGTCGGCGACGACGCGCCGCCATCCGGAGAGATGAAAGAAGGTCGCGTCGGGGCGGCTGCGAACGAACGCGTCCCACTCGGGGTCCGGGCAGGCCGCATCCAGAATGCGCATCTCAGGCGTCCGCCAAACCGGTCGCAGGCGCGCGGGGATTGAGGAATACGGAATCGATCCGGTCCCAGCGGAAATCGCCGAGCAGCTTGCGCAGGCGCGGCGCGGTCCTCGACAGATTCACATAATGGCGGAAGCTGTTCTTGGCGCCGACGCCGCGAACGCGCGGCTGGCCGGGATCGAGCTCCCAGGGATGGATGTAGAAGATCGCCGGCCTGTTTTCGCGGCGATTGATGTCGGCGATGGCCCGGCGCGAGAGGGCGTAAGGCAGAAGCCGGAAATAGCCGCCTCCGCCGCACGGCCAGTTGCGGCCGGCGAGGCGAAGCGAGGCGATCGGAAATTCCCAGAACCCGTCCAGCGAAGGCGGCCGGTAGGGGCCGCGCTGGGCGCCGTCGAAATCGTAGCGCGCGGCGGGATAGATGCTCGAACTGTAGGCGTAGCCCTCTTCCTTGAGGATGCTCCAGGCCCAGGGCGTGCGCGGGTTCATGCTGAAGGTGGCGGCGCGATAGCCGCGCACCGGCGCGCCGCCCACATCCTCGAGGATCGTCCGGGTCTTGCGGACGTCCGCGCGAAATTCTTCGGGGGTCTGGCTGTCCACGCGGATATGCGCATAGCCGTGGCTCGCCAGCTCATGGCCCTCGTCGACGATGCGCCGGATCAGCCGCTTGTGGCGCTCCGCGATCCAGCCGAGCGTGAAGAACGTGCCGCGCGCGCCCGCTTCGGCGCAGGCGTCGAGAACGGCCATCGCCCCCGTCTCGACACGCGATCCGGCCGCATCCCAGCCCGAGCGGTCGTAGGCCGCGGCGAGCGACTGGGCATGAAAATGCTCCTCCACATCGACGGAAAAGGCATTGACGATCGGAACTGTGCGCTCGTCGGCCCGCAATTGCGGCGCTCCCGCCTCAAAAACGCTTTTCCACGGAGAGGCGGACTGCGTTTTCATCGGCGGTTGAGCCTCCGGTGAACAATTCTCTCTGGCGCCGGTAATCATAGCGAAGGCTCAGCCCCATCGTCGAATTGAGCGCATAGTTGACCGATAGGGCGCCGCCAAACGTCTCGCTCGATCCGTACACGATGTCGCCCGTCTGACCCGCGACCGGATTTGCATAGTCACGCCAATAATAGCCCTGAAGTTGCGCGCTCAGATCCCGGCGAAGCTCGCGCTTGTAGGTTGCCGATCCCTGGATGACGCGGTCGGTCTGCCGCGACGGGAAAAAGCGGCGGTCGTTCCAGAGCGCGGCCAGGTCGATATCCTGCAGCTCCCAACTATAAACCACATGCAGCTGGCCCAGCTTGCTGAAAGACGTTTCATCGTAAAGATTGCCGTTAATGTTGAACTGCGAGGGGACGAGTTGCGGGGGCAGCTCGATCTCGTCGGAAATGTAGTCCGAGAACAGCGATTCCAGGCGCACCTGCTCGGGCTCGTAGCCTTCGTCGTAGTTGCCCGTCGCGTAGAGCCGGTCGGAAATCTGCAGCCGCAGACTGCCCGACCAATAGGCGCGATGGAAGCGCTGGCCGCCCTCGGCGGTGAACTTGGAGTCCTTGTTGATCAGGGCCTGAAAGCCCGCGCTCCACGCCGGCGAGCTGATATCGAGCACGCCCGGCTGGGTCACGTTGTCATAGCCGCCGCGCGCGACGAGGCGCATGCCCGGGAAGATGCGCACATAGGCCGCCTGCGCCATGTCGAAGAGCTGAAAATCGTGGTCGTCGCGCTCGTATTCGGCGCGCGTCACCAGCTCGTAGCGCGTGGAGCGCTCGCCCGTGCCGGCGCGCGCCTTGACATGGTAGATGGTGGAATTGCTGGGCAGCGTGACGGTGGGGCTGCTGGGCGGAATGCCGAAAAAGATCTGCGCGAAACGCGCCATCACCAGAAGGTCTTCAAAATCGCCGATCTCGGTCTTGAGCGTGGGGCCCACATGATAGGTCGAAAGCTGGTAGCGGCCCGGAAGGCCGGCGCGATCGTCGGCGGGCGTGCCGAAGGTCGAGACGTAGGAATTGGTCAACAGCCCGGCGGCGTCGAGATAAAGGAGCCGGGTGAAAAGCTCGTAGGAGGCCTGACCGTTGGTGTCGACCGAAAACCCGCTCGCGCCGGGAGAGTTGGCGTAGAGATCGTACCAGGCGCGCGCCAGCACCTTGCCGGTCAGCCTCGGCCCATCGAGTCCGATATTGGCGCCGACGATGGCGCGCGAGATGAAATCGTCCTGGCGGTTGGCCTCGGTCAGAAAGACGTTGTCGGTGAATTCTTCCTCGAGATTGACGTAAGGCTCGAAATTGACCGTGTCGGCGCACGCGCGCGGCGAGGCGCACAGCGCGCAGCCGGCGAGCAGCGCGGCGGCGAGCGCCCTGGCAGGCGCGCCGGGCGCAGGACCGCGGCCCTCCGGTCTTGCTCGAGACTGCATTCCCCCCGACGCCCCCCTTCGAACCAGCCGCGCAGCCTCAATCCCGCTTGGAGTAGCGAACCGACGATTGCGAATGTCCCGTCATGTTGAAGACGACCGCGACCCGCCCTTCGTCGATGGGGCCCGCCTGCCTGTGCAGTATGCCCAAGCCCTCGTCTATGTCCATCCGCTTGGTCCGGCCCTTGGCCACCACGACCAGGATCTGGCCGGCATGGGCGGCGAGCGAAATGGTCTCGCTGCACGACAAAATCGACCCCGAATCCATGATGACGATGGTCTTCTCCGACTCGGCGTGCAGGGTCTTCAGGAAGTTGGCCATGCGCTCGCTGGCGATCAGCTCGGGCGCGGTGATGCGCGGCGCGCCGGACGGCACCGCGTAGACTCCCTTGACGCTCGTCGGATAGACCACGTCGTCGACCTCGACGTCGCCATGTTCCAGGTAGTCGAGCAGGCCCATCTCCGAACTCAGGCCGAGCCGCCGCGACAGTTCCGGAAAGCGCATGTCGGCGTCGATGAGCACGACGCTGCAATCGCGCTCGAACATGAAGCTCATGGCCAGACCGATCGTGATCGTGGTCTTGCCTTCGCCGGGGCTGGCGCTGGTGATGAGAATGGTGCGCGGGTCCATGCGGTCGTTCGGCGCCGTCTGGATGCGATTGAACAGATGGCGCTTGATGACGCGAAATTCCTCGCGCGTGCGCGACTCGTCGAAGTGCGGCGTGCGCACGGAGCCGACGCGCTTGACCGACGCGCCGGCCTGCGGCAGGGCGTGCTCGGTCGGCGCGGCCGAGCGCTCTTCGCCCTTGCCGCCTACGCCTCTGAGCACGTCGCCGATCGAAACGACCGGGGTCGTCGAACCGCTGGTGGGTTTTCGCACGGTGGGTTTCAATTCACTTACCCCGCTCACTATGCACGACCGACGCGACCAAATTCTGAATGCCGGTGCGGAATGCGGCGCCGCCGGGCCCTACGATCAGCCAGACGGCGATGAAAACCAGCGTAACCGCGCCGAGAATCCTCAGCCCCGTGGCGTTCCGGCTCCGGCGCGATCCCCTGGCCGTGTGCCAGGCCTCTTCCCAGGAGAGCGTGCCCACGACGGGCAGTCCGAAGGCTTCCTCCACTTCCTGCGGGCTCAGCAGGATGCCGCGCATCGCGGCCAGCGCATAAGCCGCGGCCATGCCGCTCAGAAGCGCCGCGATCGTTCCGGCCGCCAGAAACAGCGGACGATTGGGACCCGAGGGCGCGGTCGGCACGGTCGGCCTGTTGGTGATGCGGTATTTGGCGCCGATGTTCGCGTTGTAGACGTCCTGCGAAACGCTGGCCGCTTCGCGCTTGGCCAATAGCTCGCGATAATTGTCGCGCAGGATTTCATCGTTGCGCTTGAGCTCGGCGAGCTCTTCGGCCGCTTCCTGGGTCTTGGCGCTACGCGCCGAAATCCGCTTGCGCCCGTAATAGCGCGCTTCGGCCTCGGCCAGGCGCCGGCGCGCCTCCACCACCGAGGCGCCGCCGGCCGAGCCCGATGCGGCGCCTTGTCCGGCCATCAGCGCCTCCAGCTGCCGCTTGGTCGCGACGACGTCGGGATACTCGTCGGTGTATTGCAGCCGGAGCGCGGCCAACTTGTCGCGCAGCGCGTTGATCTCGCCGGTGCGCGGGCTGGGACCGCCGGCCGAACTCATCGCCAGGCTATAGGCGGCGCGCGCGCTCGCCAGCTCTTCCGCGGCGCCGGGGGGCGGAGTGAAACCCGAATCCCCGTCGCTGTCGGCGCTGTCGCTGCGGCCGCGGCCGAAGGCCATGATCTTTTCCTGGGATTCCTTCAGCTTGGCTTCGTAGGTCTTGATCTGGGCGTCGAGGAAGTTGCGCGCGCCGGTCAGCTCGTTCTGGCTCTGCAGCGCCGTCGTTGCGATCAACCTGTCGAGCAGCAGCTTGACGACGTCGCGCGCCTGTCGGGGATCGTTCGACAGGCAATGGATCTCGATGAACCCGTCGCCCTGATCGGGATAGATCTTGATGCGTCCGCGAAGCTCGTTCACCGCGGCGATCAGCGCGGGCCTGCCGAGTTCGACCGCCCGGGGATTGATCTTCTCGATGACGGCGATGAGATTCTGGTCGTTGAGCAGCGTGCGCTCGACCATATAGGTGCTGCCGTAATTGTCGCCCACCAGCGAAACGCCGCGCGCGGCTTCGGCCAGCGGCGTCTGCTTGTTGTTGTAGATCTGCGCCCAGGCCTCGTAGACGTTTGGCAGACGGGAGACGTAGATCGCGGCGGAGAAGAACACCACGCTCGCCACGACGATCGCGAGCCAGCGATAGGTCCACACTCTGGCGGCGGCCGTGTAGATCTGGTTCCAAACGCTTTGCATACGCTACTTGCCCTTCGTCGCGCCGGCGGCCGATCGCCCGCAGAGGCGCCGGCCGCGCGCCATCGGCGGCCCCGTGCTAGAACCAGCGTTCCGGAATGCTGATGATGTCGCCCGGCATCAGGACCCGGTTCTCGCTGACGTCTCCCGAATTGATCAGGTCGGAGAGATGCAGCGGATAGGACACGGTCTTTCCGCCCTGCATGCGGATCAGCTTGGCGGCGTTGCCGTCGGCGAACGTCTCGAGCCCGCCCACATCGATGATCACGTCGAGCGCGGTGATGCCCGAATGGTACGGCACCATTTTCGATTTCACCCCGTCGCCGATGACGCGGATCGCGGCGGCGCTTCCGGGCGCCTCGAAATTCTTGACCAGCACCGAGACCACCGGGTCCTTGACGTATTTGGAAAGCACCTCGCTCAGCGCAGCGGCCAGTTCGCTCGGCGTCCTGCCCTGCGCCTGAATGTCGGCGGCCAGCGGAGTGGAGATTTTCCCGTCGGGCCGCACCGGCACCGACACGGACAGATCGGGATTCTTCCAGACGAAGATTTGCAGTTGATCGCCGGGACCGATGACATAATTGGCCGCTGCGGCGCTGGCGTCGCCCGCCGGCGGCGACATATCCTCGGCGCGCGCGCCCAACGACAGCGTGACCAGCGATATCAAAGCGAGCCCCAGCAGGCGCCTGATAGGCATATTGAAATTCTCCCCAGTTGTTGGACCGACGGACCCGCCCGCTCCTAGCAGTCGCCGCAGCGCAGCGAAACTAGGCCGGGCCAAGCGTCTGTGAGCGGCCCAAGCCCGTGCTATATGCCGCAAGCATAGCACACTCAGAAGCCCCCCGGTCCGCACAGCGTTAAAGACGATTCGCGCCGGACGGGCCGGTCAAACCTCCCAGAAATCCGGTAACGGACTGTCATGATTGAACGATTTCTCCGCACCGCCGATTTCGTGGGGTCACAGGGACGGCCCGGGCAATCGAACTGTTGATTTAAATTATGCATTAAAAACGAAATATGGTCTCTCCTGGGCGCGGAACAGAGCATGGTTTCGCGCCTAGGTAGGGCCGCCTCGCGGCCCCGTAGTTGCAGAAATGGCGCAGCGATGAGCGTACTTGTCACAGGTGGGGCCGGCTATATCGGCAGCCACATGGTCTATGCCCTGCTCGATGCGGGCGAGCGCGTGGTCGTGCTCGACAACCTGTCCACGGGGCTGCGCGAACTCGTCGCTCCGGACGCGCAGTTCGTCGAAGGCGACGTCGCCGACAGGAAGCTGGTCGAACAGCTTCTGACGACCTGGAATGTGCGCGAGGTCTTTCACTTCGCCGGATCGGTCGTGGTGCCGGAGTCGATCGAAAATCCCCTGCTCTACTATCGCAATAATACGGCGGCGTCTCGCGCGTTGATCGAGACCTGCGTCGACGGCGGCGTGCAGCGATTCATTTTCTCCTCGACCGCGGCGATTTACGGCCAGCCCTCGGCCGCGGCGAGCGATCCGCTCGGCGAGGACGCCGAGAAGCGGCCCGTCAATCCCTATGGGCGCTCCAAACTCATGACCGAATGGATGCTCGACGACGTCTCCCGCGCGAGCGATCTGCGTTACGCGGCGCTGCGCTATTTCAACGTCGCGGGCGCCGATCCGCGCGGTCGCACGGGACAATCGACCCCGCGGGCCACGCATCTGATCAAGCGCGCCAGCCAGGCGGCGCTCGGCAAGGTTCCCTATCTCGGCATTTACGGCACGGACTATCCCACGCCCGACGGCACCGGAATCCGCGACTACATCCATGTGAGCGACATCGTGGACGTGCACGCGCTCGCGCTAGCACATCTGCGCGACGGGGGCCGGTCGATCACGCTCAACTGCGGCTATGGGCACGGATTTTCGGTGCGCGAAGTCGTCGCCTCGGTCGAGCGCGTCGCGCGCCGGCCCGTCCCGGTCAGGGAGCTTCCGCGGCGCGAGGGAGACCCGCCCTCGGTCGTCTCCGATCCGCGCCGGCTGAAAGAACAGTTGCGCTGGTCGCCGCGCTACGATGATCTCGACCAGATCGTGCGCAACGCCCTTTGCTGGGAAAGCCGCCTCGGCTGACCGCGCGCGCCAAGAGGACTCGATGTCGATGGCCGCAGGCCGCGCCGCGAGCGCTGACGGACCGATCCGGATTCTGCATGTCTTTCCGACCTTCGACGTCGGGGGCGCGCAGATGCGCTTCGTCGCGCTCGCCGCGGCGATGGACCGGCGCTTCGAGCACATCGTCATTCCCATCGACGGCCGCCGCGCCGCGGCCGCGCTGCTGCCCGAAGACGCAAATGTGGCTGTCGAAGACGGGCCGGCCGGCGGCTCTCTTCCATCGAGGCTCATGGCCTATCGTCGGCGCATCCTCGCCCGCGCGCCGGACGTTCTTGTGACCTACAACTGGGGCGCCATCGAATGGGCGCTCGCAAATGCGCTTGCCGGCGTTCCTCACATTCACATCGAGGACGGATTCGGGCCGGAGGAGACCAAGCGGCAAATTCCCCGGCGCGTGTGGGCGCGGCGACTGGCGCTGAGACGGTCCACCGTGGTCGTGCCCTCGCTCACCTTGCGCGCGCTGGCGCTTGGACGCTGGCGATTGTCGGAGCGACGGGTGCGCTACATTCCGAACGGCGTCGCCCCGCGCGAGAGAGCGCCGAGCGCGTACGCGCCAGCGGACGACGGGGCGAAGATCGTCTGGGCCGGCGCCATGCGGCGGGAAAAGAATTTGCCGCGCCTGTTGCGGAGCTTCGCCGCGGTCGGCGCGCGCGCGAGCTTGCTTTTGATCGGCGACGGGCCGGAGCGCGCAAGCGCCGAGGCGGAGGCCCAAAGGCTTTCGCTCGGGGAGCGGGCGCGCTTTCTCGGCTATCGCGCCGACGCCCGCGACATCATCGAACAGTGCCACATCTTCGCGCTGTCGAGCGACACGGAGCAGATGCCGCTGGTCGTTCTGGAAGCGATGGACGCGGGCCTCGCCATCGCGTCGGTGGATGTGGGCGACGTCGCCAATATGGTCGCGAGCGAAAATCGCCCCTACATCTCGGACGTCTCGGAAGAAGGATTGGCCGGAGCGCTCGGCAAGCTTGTCGCGGATCCTGAGCTGCGAGCCGCGATCGGGGCTAAGAACCGCGCCAGGGCGCGCTCCGAATTTCGCCTCGATCGGATGATCGCGGCCTATGAGGCGCTATTTCAGCGCGCCGCGTCGGCCGAAGCCGACAAGATTTAGATAGGGCTTGAGGCGACGCCGAAAGGATCGCGGCTGCTTTGCGCGCGCGACCGCGGCCGCATAGCAGGCGAGCATCGCCTCCGCGCAGGCGTCGATCGAGAATTCCTTCGCGGCCCTCGCCTCGGCGGCGGCGCCCAGGCGGCGGCGCAGTCCCTCATCGCCGATGAGACGCTCCATCGCCGCGCCGAGCGCATCGGGCGATTCCGGCGGGACGAGGATTCCGCTCACGCCATCCACGATCGCCTCTGGCACGCCGTCCACATTCGCGCCGATGGCGGGCTTTCCGGCGAGCGCGGCCTCGACGATCACGCGGCCGAACGCCTCCTGGCGCGAGGGAAGGACGAGAAAGTCCGCCGCGTCGCGCAGGATCGCGCCCACCCCGTCCGAACGGCCCAGAAAATGAACGGGAAGGCCGCGCGCCGCGTTTTGCAGCGCGTCGTTCTCGGGCCCATCGCCGACGACCAGCAGATGAAACGGGCGGGAGAACGTTCGCCGCGCCATCGCCGCCAGAAGGATGTCGTGGCCTTTCCGGCGGATGAGCGAGCCGACGATCGCGCCGACGACGGCGTCCGCCGGAATGCCAAGCTCGGCGCGCAAAGTCGAGCGGTCGCCGGCCAGCACCGCGTCCCGGTCGAATCCGTTGGGGACGACTGCGACCCTTGACGGCTCCACGCCGTCGGCGATCAGCGGAGCCGCCACCGCCTTCGAGACGGCGACGAGGCCGTCGGCGAGATGCAGCCCGGTCACAAATCGGCTGCGCCGCAGATAGGGGCTGTGCAGATAGGTCAGAAGCGGCGCGCCGCGCCTCAGACATGCGGGCGCCATCCACTGCGTCGGCGCCGCGCCGTTGCAGTGAACGACGTCGATCTTCCGCGCCTCGATCAGCCTGCCCGCCTTGCGCGCCAGAGCCAGAAAGCGCCGGGGCGAAAATCGCGGCGAGGAATAGTCGAAATAATATTGGAAATCGTCGCGCTCCGAAGGCGCGCCGAGTTCGGCGGCCGCGTTCGTCATGGCGGGCGCGTTGCACCACAGGAAGGGCTCGACGCCCAGCCTGCGCAGCGCCTTGATCAGCTCGAGGAGCGCGATCTCGCTTCCCGCAATCCAATCGTCGCCATAGTGAACGAACAGGACTCTCATCGCCGGGCGCCGCGGCGCCTCAAGCCTTCGACTCGAGCTTGTCGGACAGCATCCCCATCAGCGCGAAAGGCAGATGGGCGAGCGCGAAGGGCCTCTGGCGCATGTAGTTGCCCATGACGCCGGGCGGCAGATCCAGACGCCGCAGCGCGGCCAGCAGATTGGCGCAGAACTCCCGGTCGAGCTTGCGGCAGAAAACATCCGAGGCGCGCTCCATTTCCCCGTCGAAGCGGAAATTGCGCCGCAGATAGGCCTGCAGCGCCGCCTGATCGGACAGCCGCGCGAAGGCCCTGGCATCACCCCAGCTTCGCGATTCGAAGACGTTCACGCCGAGGCCGTAATGGGCCTCGATTCGCCGGCTGCAGACGATCCTGGGCTGGGAGGCCAGAAAGGTGCGCCAGAAGATGATGTCCTCGCCAGCGGTGCGGAACTCGGCGCGAAACCGCAAATCGCCGATGCGGGAACGGCGCGCGGCGACGGTCGAGGTGCCGACCGGCGAGCGCAGAACCACTTCGCGCGCCACATCCTCCGAGCGCAGCCAGACCAGATCGTCCATGCCGTCGACGACGACGGGGCCCGCGGGCGCGTAGCCGCATTCCTGGAAACGGCTGCGCGGGCTCGATTCGCGCTTGTAGTTGGCGAAGTAGAAGTCGGCGCCCGCATCGAAGGATCTGCGGACATTCTCGATATGCGCCGGGTCCCATTCGTCGTCCGAATCCAGAAAGGCGACGATCTTGTCGTCCGGCGCCAGGCAGTCGAGCGCCAGGTTGCGCGCCGCGCCCGGTCCCTTGTTCGCCTGCTCTACGATGGTGACGTTGCGGCGGAAGATTTCGGTCAGGCCCGTCATTTCCGCCTGCGGAGAGCAGGGAGACCCGTCATCGACGATGTAGACCCTGAGGTCGCCTTCGCCCTTCTGCGCCTGCACGGACGCCAGCGCGCGATTGAGCGCGCCGCTTTCCCGCTGATAAAACGGAATGACCACCGCGATCATGGGCGGCCACGCTCAAGGCGGCGATAAATCGGCGTCTGACGGACCATGCGCATCGGAACCGGCGCGCGGCGAGCCGCCGGGTCCCTGCCCCCTCCTTCGATCGCGGTCACCATATAGGAGATTGCGGTTGGACTGTATCTGACCTTCGCCAATATGGTTTCCCGCATGCCCCGATACGAATCCCACCCGGGCCAAGACAGCCTGCGGACGCCCTCAGTACGAGAAATATCAGTTATTTCACGCTCCGCGCGCGCCCTGATCGTTTCCAGCAATTTTCCCCCCGTGCGTGGCGGGGCGGCCACGGTTTACGAAAACCTCTGCAAATATTCGAACGGGGCGATAGAGGCCTTGAGCGCCTCGCTCAGCTATGAGACCGGCCTCGCGCCGGAAGGCCTTGAGCGATACGACGCCTCGGCCCCCTTCAGCATCCATCGCATCGAACTGCTGCGACCGGCGCAGACGGGCGAGCCGTCCAAGCTCCGGGATCTCGCGCTCATGACCAAGGTTCTTTGGCGAATCGTCGCCGTGGCCAGGCGCGAGCGCATTCGGGTCATCTGCCTCGGCGATCTCGTCTATGGGGGTTGGCTGGTCTATCCCCTGAAGCGCCTCTTCCGTTACCCCGTCATCTTCTATGTCCATGGCGAGGAGATCACGACCCGCTCCGGCGGCGGGCTCTTCGACCGCTGGCGCGCGCGGTTCCTGGCGCAGGCGGACGCCGTCGTCTGCGTCAGCCGGTTCACGCAGGAGGCGCTGGCGAGCCGCATGGGCGTCGAGCGAAACAAGATTGCGCTGATCGAAAACGGCGTCGACACCGAGCGCTTCCGGCCAAGCGATCCCGATCCTGCGCTCGTCGCGCGTCATGGCTGGGCCGGAAGGCGCGTGATCCTGAGCGTCGGAAGGTTGGTGCGCCGCAAGGGCTTCGACAAGCTCATCGAGGCGATGCCCATCGTGCTCAAGAAGTGCGAAACCGCCCATCTGGCGATCGTCGGAGAAGGCCCGCTGCGCGACGAGCTCGAAGCGGCGATCCGGCGCCATGACCTCGTCGGGCGCGCGAGCCTCTTGGGCGCGGCGGCCGACGCCGAACTGCCGGCGCTCTACGCCGCCGCCGAGCTGTTCGCGCTTCCCAACCGCGACATGCCCGACGGCGACACCGAGGGTTTCGGGCTGGTCTTCCTCGAGGCGAACGCTTGCGCAAAGCCGGTGATCGCGGGCCGCGCGGGCGGGGCCGTCGATGCGGTGAAGGATGGCGTCAACGGCCTCCTCGTCGATGGCGAAAGCCCCGAAGACATCGCGCGCGCCATTCTTCGCCTGCTCGACGACGACGCCTTGCGCTCCAGACTGTCCGCGGGCGGGCTCGCGGCGGCGCGGCGGGCGGACTGGCGCTCGCGCGCGGCGCAATTCCTCATGCTTTGCGACAGGCTGGCCGCGCGAGGGACGGGCGCGTGACCGCCGCCGGACGCGTCCGAACGATTCTGTTAACGTCATGCTCCAGATTTGGGACCAGAATCGGCGCCAGCGGTTGCCGCCCCTCTCACCGCCCCGGGCAAAGCCTGCAATGCGGACGCGACGATGATCCGGAGCCTTGACCTTAAGACCGCGTCCGGCGCCTTGCCCAGGGCCGCCCGGCCGGCGCGCCTGCTCGCCTCCGGCGACTTCCGCGACTTTTCGGGCCTTTGGCCGCGAAGCTGCGATCGGAGCGAGGCGCGCTTTTACGCCTTTCAATGCGCCGAGCTGATCGAATTGCGCCTCCAGACCGCGATCGCGGCCCGCGGCGGCGAACCGCGTTTCGTCGCCGTGCTCGGAGAGGACGACGCCCCGCTCGCGCTCATGGCGTTCAGCATCGAGCGCGAACGCTATTCGCGCTTTGCGCCCGACGCGGCGACCTTGCGTTTTCTCGACGGCGGATTGGCCGATTACAACGCGCCGGTCCTTTATCCCGCCGCGGCGCATTGGGACGCGCCGACCCGGCGCCGCGTCTGGCGGGCGGCGTTGCGCATCCTGCCTCCGGTCGATTTCGCCGTTCTGGAAAAGATGCCCGAGCGCGTGGTCGACCTGCCCAACCCGCTCCACGCTCTTTCGCAATACCGGTTCGGCGTGTCGGGCCACGGCGCGAAGCTGCCGGAGAACTGGGCCGAGTTTTCCGCGCGGCTCCCCCATCGCAAGAACTGGAAGACGGGCCGCTTCCGCGCGCTCGGCCCGGTCACGCTGGAGATCGCGACGACGCCGGAGCGCTATGGCGAGATCGTCGAGGTTTTGATAGCGCAGAAGCGCCGGCGCTATCTGCAGACATGGGGCTCTGACGGGCTGGCGCGTCCGGGATATCTGGATTATCTGCGCGGCGCGGCGCGCCTTGCCTATCCGAACGGGCCGGCATGCCTCTTCGCGCTGAAGGCGGGCGAGGCGGTGATCGCCGCCAATTTGGGGCTCAAGACCGGCGAGCGCTTCAACGGGCAGTTCACCACCTACGATGACGGCGCCTGGGCGGAATTTTCGCCGGGCGCGCTGCTGATGAACAAGGTCGTCGAGTGGTGCCATGCCGCGGGCGTGCGCATTCTCGATTTCGGGATCGGCGACGACCGCTACAAGGCGAGCTATTGCGACATCGACATTCCCCTCTATCAGGCCGAGATCGCCGTGAGCCGAAGAGCCCGCTTCGCCGTTCAGGCGCGCCGCGTGGCGCTGTGGGCGCGCGATCTGCGGCGGCGGACGAGCGGATCGGAACGCCGGACGGCTTCGGCGCCGCTTGAATCTCCAGGCGACAAGGCGGCCCGCAAGTGAGGACCAGCATCGTCGTCGCGACCTTCGATCGCCCGGCGCTGATCGCGCGGTTCTTGCGCGAGCTGGCGCAACCGGGTCTGCCTGCGGACGTCGACGTCGTGGTCGTCGAAAACGGGCCGCGGCGCAAGGTCGATGAGATTTGCCGCGCCAGCGCGCTCGCAGAGCGCCTGCGCTATCTCTACTCTCCCGCCGCCGGAAAATCCGCGGCGCTGAATCTTGCGATCTCCTCGAGCGGCGCCGATGTCATCGTCTTTTTCGACGACGACGTTTTTCTCGCGCCCGACATCGTGCGCGTCTATGTCGATGCGGCGGGCCGCTACGGCGCGGGCCATTTCTTCGGCGGCCCGCTCGCGGTCGAAGCCGAAACCGTCTGTCCGGCCCATCTTGCGCCGCACCTGCCGCGGTCCGCGGCGGGCTGGTCGCTCGGCGAACGCGAGATGGAAATTCCGAAGGAGCGATTCGAGTTCTTCTTCGGCGCCAACTGGGCCGCGTTTCGCATCGATCTCGAACGGGCGGGCCTCTTCGCCGAGACTGTCGGCGTCGCCGGCGACGACCGTTCCGGCGTGGGCGAGGAATCCGAGATTCAGCGCCGGCTGCTCGGCTCGGGCGTCAAGCCCGTCTATCTGCCCAAGGCGCTCGTGCGCCATCCGGTTCCGGCGGACTGCTACGCCTGGAACTGGGTGTGGAGGCGGCGCTATCGGCATGGCGTCACTGACTGGAAGATCGACCCAAACTATCGAAAGCCGGGCCGCTCGCTGTTCGGCGCGCCGCTCTGGATCCTGCGCAAGATGGCCGAAACGCGCTTGCGGCGCGCGCTGCTCGCCTTTCGCGGAGCGCCGCTCGCGCAGCGCACGGACCTTGCGATGCAGGAAGCCTATCTGGCGGGGCTGCTGCACGCCGCCCGCCAAGAGCGGAGATAAGCCGGGATTCCTGGAAGAAATTTCGTCTGGATGGACTCGCCGTCCTCATGCTTCGACAGGCTCAGCATGAGGAATTTTTTTAGTCCTCACCCTGAGCCTGTCGAAGGGTGAGCCTGTCGAAGGGTGAGCTTGTCGAATCATGAGCTTGTCGAAGCATGAGAGCGGCGCGATCGCGCCTGAATGCCAACGGCTCTAGCCGGCGGGCAGACGCGCGACCGCGTCGCGCACCGGCAATATCTCCGAGCGCTCGGCCGCGTAGCCGACGACGCGCTCCAATTGCTCAGGGGTGCAGCCGTAGCGCGACGGCGCCTCGTCGACGTCGTGCGTGTAGAAGATCAGCCATCCGCCGAGCGAGCGGTTGCGGTCGATCAGCGCGCGCAGGCGCGTCTCGTCGAAGATCGATGCGTAGATCTTGTTCGCGGACAATTGCGCAAGATCGCTGGAGGCGTGGTTGATCCCGTCTGCGATCCCGCGGCACGAGGCAAAGCGCGGACCGACCGCGCGCATGGCGGCGGCGGACACGGCGCCATAGGGAAAGGCGAAATTCCTGGGCGCGAACCCGTCCAGCATGGCCGAGAGCGCGGCCGCGTTGTCGCGAAGCTGGGCGAGAATTTCTCCCTTGGCCGCGCGCGCGCAGTTCAGATGCGAAAACGTATGGCAGGCGATCTCGTGTCCCGCATGGTGCGCCTCGCGCGCATCGGCGGCCTCGAACATCGCGCCCATTTCGCCGGTCTGGCCGGCAAGGCCTGCGGAAACGTAATAGGTTCCTTTCGCCCCGAATTTCGCGAGCGCCTTGCCGCCCTTCGTCCAGGCGGTCTTCGGAAAATCGTCGAAGGTGAACGACACCACGCCGCCGTCGAAAGCCACATCCGCCGGGCGCACGGCTCCGCGCCGCAGCAGCTTGCGCGCCGCGCCGCGCGCCAGCGCCGCGAGGATCCTGCGCGCGGACTTTGAGCCGGTCACGTCATCGATCCAAAGGCCGGCGCGATTTGAGCGTCGCGGCCTGCGCCGAGCGAGGACAACATGCGAACGGGATCATGCGGCGCCTCTCGTTGTGAACCGCGAGGCGATGCGCGGTCCGGCGCCCTGCCCGCCCCAGCGCGGCGGCAGGCTGCGCGCCTCGCGCCAGCCATCTTCATAGCCCTGATCGACGGCCCATTCCCATTGCCGCGCCCAGGCTTCGTTCTGGCTATAGAAGCGCATGAGCAAGGGATAGAGATTTCGCCGCAGCATGTTCTTTCGGTGAAGCAGATCGGGCGAGTAGTGATGGGCGATGCCCATATGGCCCTGTCCCCGCCCCCAGCGATAGCCCCGTTGCAGGATCGAACTCGCCTGCATCTGGTGGGGGCGGATGATGTGCTTGACGCGGGGCGCCATGGCGAACCAGCAGCGGAAGCCGCGCCCTTGAAGGCGGCGCGCCAGCTCGGTCTCGCTGCCCATCGGATAGAAGCGCGAGCCGTCCGGTCCGACATTGGGATTGAACTTGACGCCCGCCATCGCCTCGGCGCGGATGGCCATGTTGGTGCCGAGCATGCACATGGCGTCGCATGGGCCCTCGCGCATATGCTCGTTGGTGCCGAACACGATGCTGACGTCCGAGGCTCTGAGGTTCCACGCCCGCGGCTCGGCGGGCCACAAGGGCTCGGTCACGCCGGCGAAGAGTTGATGATCCGTGCGCTCGTCGGCCGTGCGCCGCCAGGCGGTCAACCAGTCCTTCGCCACCACCACGTCGTCATCGCAGAACACGAAGAGGTCGCCTTCCGCCTCGCCGAGCGCGCGATTGAGCCCACGGTTCTTGCCGGGGACGGGCTCGTCGATCGCGACCAAAGGCAGCCGACTGGAGAAGGCGCTGAGGATATCGCCCGTGGCGTCCGTGCTTGCGTTGTTCACGCCGACAAGCTTGAAGCCGCCTTCGGGGGGCTCGGCCGCCGACAGCGAGTCCAGAAAGCGGGGCAGCACTTCGGCGCCGTTGTGGCTGGAAAACATCACGGTTAGCATGCGAATTTCCAGCCGTTTTCAGCGGTATGTCCTTGAACGCGGGGCATTGGGCGTGAAGGGTCGATTTCGCCCGCGACTGCGACCCTCTTCGGTCGCGAACAATATCATGGCGCCTTGTCGATGAATATTCTGTTCGTTTCGGACCTTCATTACCTGCCGCAAAACAGCGGCGGCGCGCAGTCCCTGACGCACGAGCTGGCGCTCGGCCTGGCGGGCCGGGGCGAGAAGCCCGGCGTGCTCGCCCCGTTCAAATACGACGCCTCGCCGATCGGCCTGCGAAACCGCGCGATCATGAAGCTCGCCGGACCGCGCGCGCTGCGCGACCGGTTTCTCGGCTATCCGGTCTATCGCGCGATGAACGTCCTTGCCGACATGGCCGGAGTGGTTGCGCGCTTTCGCCCCGACGTCGCCATCGTCATGCCGACCGCGGCGGTGACGCTCGCCAAGGAGACGCTTCGCCTCGCGCTGCCGACGATCGTCTATTTTCAGGATGTCGAGACGCGACAGCTCGGAGGCGACCCGCGCGAGCTGAGCGGCGCGGTCTTCGCGACGAATTCGCAGTTCACCGCCGCCCGCTACAAGGAAACGTTCGGCATCGACTCGACGGTGATCACTCCGCTCATTCGCGCCGAGCGCTATCGCGCCGCGCGGTCGCCCGAATTCGTGACCCTGATCAATCCGCATCCTCTCAAGGGACTCGAACGCGCGCTTGCGATCGCCGAACGCTGCCCCGACATTCCGTTCCGCTTCGTCGAAAGCTGGGCGCTCGACGCCGCGCAGAAACAGACGCTGCAACGGCGCCTTGCGTCCCTGCCGAATGTTTCTCTTCTGCCGCGCTCTGCGGACATGCGCCCGATCTATCGCCGCGCCAAGATCCTGCTCGTTCCCAGCATGTGGGAGGAGGCATGGGGACGCGTGGCCTCGGAGGCGCAGCTGAACGGCATTCCGGTCATCGCCTCGCGACGCGGCGGGCTGCCGGAGGCGGTCGGACCCGGAGGCGCGCTCATCGATCCGGACGCATCCGACGAGGTCTGGGCGGATGCGGTCCGCGCGCTTTGGAGCGACAGCAAACTCTATGACAGTCTGTCGGCGGCGGCGCTGTCATATTCGGCGCGACCGGAAATGAATCCCGATCGGCAGCTGGATGCGCTGCTGCGATTAATTCTCGCTACAACTGCCGGTCGGGGCGGGCGAGACGCTGCGCCCTGAGAGCGTAATCGCGAAACATGGTTGACGAACGCGGCGTAATCCGCGAGCGTCACGCGCTGCGTTGACGAATTTCATTTTAGCGGCAGGTTTCATGGCCGGTTAACAGAAGGGCAGCACTATCGCGTCGAGACCCGGATCGGGCCAGCGCGCCGCCTGCGAGCACCGCGTTCGAAGCGTGGAGATCGCGGACATCGCGAAACCGAGCCGGCCGATGCAAGCGACGTCAGTTCCAGATGAGCGGAGTATCGTATGCGCCATCAGCCCCTGCAGTTCGTTCGCCGCGCCTTGACTTCGACATTCCCGGCCCTGATGGGCGCCATCGCATTCGCCGCGAGCGCAGCTCCGGCGGCGGCGCAGTCCGGGGACGTCGTCGCCAGCTTCACCGTTCACAATGACGGCGACCAGGCGCTCAGCGCCCGCGTGATCTCCTTCGGGCAGGTGTTCCGCGACGGAACGGTCTTCCCGCACGACGGAATCAACGTCGAGTTCAAGGGCAAGGATACGCCGGCCCAGATCGACGCGAAGGCGCTCAACAAGGACGGCTCGATCCGTCACGCCATCGTCACCGTGCAGGCGCCGAAGCTGGACGCGCATGGAAAGCTCGCGGGCACGCTCCTCAATGTCGGGGCGAAGGCGCCGGAGAAGCATGCGACGCTGCCCGTTCCCGCGCTCGACGTGGACGTGACGGTCAGCGGCTCGGGCGAAAAGATCCTCGACCTTCAGGACATCGCGGCCAAGCATCCGGGCGCGCCGCTCTGGATCGACGGACCGCTGGCGCAGGAGCGCCGCTACGTCGCCGACGTGAACGATCATCTCGAAATCTTCCTGGACGTGTGGATTCCAGTGCAGGGGCCGGCGCGCGTCGACGTGTCGTTCCATAACGACTGGGCCAACATCCATCGCTCGGACTACCAGAATTACGACGTCGATTTCGTCCTGGACGGCAAGTCGGTTTCCAAGGCCGACGGCGTCTCGCAATACCCGTTCTCGACCTGGCATAGAGTCATCTGGACCGACAAGAAGGCGCCCGATCTGCAGCCGCGCGTCGTGCCCGCGATCGCCGACCTGATCGCCGCCGGCGCGGTGCCGAGCTACGATCCGAAATTCAAAATCGCCTCCGATCTGCAGGACTCGGTGCGCAGCACCCTGCACAGCATCTCGACCGCGCCCCTCAGCCCCGGCTCGGTCACCCAGAACATGCCCAACACGGGCGGACGCTGGGACATCGGCCTTTTGCCGACCTGGACGGTCATCGATCTCAAGGACAGCACGCACGACTCGCGCATGCTGATGCTCGCCAACGCCGACGCGGCCGGCAGCATTCCCTGGCACATCCGCATTCCGACCAAGGGCAACACCAATATGCCCGCCACGCTGGACGCCTATCCGACGTTGTGGCTCGATCCGCGCGGCGGAGCCTATCCCGGCGTGTTGCCGGAGGCGTTCCAGCAGCAGAGCAACGGCTGGACGATCGACAACGCCCATCAGCCGTCGCTCGTCTACGTCGCCTATCTGCTCACCGGCTCGCAATATTATCGCGACGAGCTTGAGCAGCAGGCGGCCTACGATCTGCTCACTTACGATCCGGACTACCGCGGACAGGCGAGCGGCTACATCATGGGCACGAGCGGGCAGGCCTGGGAGCAGGTGCGCGACCTCGCCTGGACGCTTCGAACCGTCGCCAACGCCTCCTACGTCCTGCCGACCAATCACAAGTTGAGGCACTACTACAACGACAAGTTGGAAAACAATCTCAGCAAGATGGTCGATCTCTACTCCAAGCAGCGCACGATGAAGGGCGCCGGCGAGCTCGAAGGCTGGATGCCGGGCAATTACGGCACCGTCGGCGCCACCGCGCCCTGGCAGCAAAGCTTCCTGGCCGCGACGCTCGCATGGTCGAGGGACATGGGCTTTTCGGGAGCCGGCAAGGTCGGAATCTGGATGACGAATTTCCTCGCCGGCCTTTTCACCAACAAGGACGAAGGCTTCGATCCCGAGCGCGGCGCTTGCTACTACCTCGACGTCGAGGATCCCAACACGCTGAAGCTGCTGACCACCTGGAAACAGGCCTATGACGAAACCGGCCTCGGTTCGGAGACGCAGCAGCAGATCGACGACGATTGGACCGCCTATGGCTGGGTCTATAGCGCGGGCGTCGGCGCGGTCTATTACCTGTCGGGTTCGCCCACCGCCGGGGAAGCCTACAATTACGTGCGAAAGCGGGCCAAGGAGGTCACCTATCAGGTGGCGCTGGAAGACCCGACCTTCGTAATCGTTCCGCGCGAAACGCCTTAGCCGACCTCACTCCCGCTCGCGACCGATGCGCAGCCGCGAGCGGACGTAGCGGGCGCCGCCGCCAACGCCTTGCCTGCGGCGCCCCGATTGGCGATGTTGGGCCTCCAGATAAGGCGAAGGCTCCGGGACTCGAGCGAGCCGCAGGTTGGAAGCCTTGCGCATCTTGTATCACCACAGGACCGCCGCGTCGGACGGCATGAGCGTGCACATCAACGAGCTCGTCGAGGCTCTGCGCGCGCGCGGCCACGACGTCTGCGTCGTCGGCCCCTCCGCGTCGGAGCCTGCGCCCGGCGAGCGGCGGCGGGGCAGCCTTGAAGGGGCGGCCGACCTCGCCCGCTCGCTTCTGCCCTCCGCCGGATTCGAGGCGATCGAGATCGCCTATAACTTCTACGCCTATAGACGGCTCATGCGCGCCGCCGCGCAGTTCCGCCCCGACATTCTCTATGAGCGCTACAATCTCTTCCTGACGGCCGGGCTTCGCGCGAAGCGCAGGCTCGGCGTTCCGATGCTGCTGGAAATCAATTCGCCGCTCGCGGAGGAACGCGCGCGCTTCGGCCGCCTGTTTTTCGAAGGCGCGGGGCGAAGGAGCGAAGCGGCCATCTGGCGCGGATGCGACGCCGCCCTCGCCGTGACGGACGTGCTGGCGGAAGAGGTGCGGAAGGCGCGCGGCGGCGGGGCGGGCGTGCACGTGATCCACAACGGGGCAAGGCCGATCGACGCCTTGCCGGCCGACGCGATCCTTCGCCTCCGGGAACGCTTCGGCCTGTCGCCGGGCGACCTGGTGCTCGGTTTCGCGGGCTTCGTTCGCAGCTGGCACGGGCTCGAATGGGCCATCGACGCGCTTGCCGGCCTGCCGCCGGAGGCGCGCCTGCTCGTGGTGGGCGACGGTCCGGCCATCGGCGAACTGGAAGCGAAGGCGAAGGCGCAAGGCGTGGAGCGGCGCGTCCACTTCGCCGGCCGCACGCCGCATGAGGAGATGTCCGCCGTGCTGCAGACTTTCGATGTCGCGCTGCAACCGGCCGCGGTCGCCTACGCCTCGCCGCTCAAGCTTTTCGAATACATGGCCTGCGGACTCGCCGTCATCGCGCCGGATCAACCCAACATCCGGGAGATCCTTAAGAGCGGGGAGACCGCGCTCTTGTTCGAGCCCGGCGATCGGTCGTCTTTCGCACGGGCGCTCGCAGCCGTTTGCGCCGATCGCGCGCTGCGCCTCCGGCTGGGCCGGGCCGCGCGCGACGCCATCGAGAACGCCCCGTTCACCTGGTCGCACAACGCCGAGCGCATCGCGGCGATCGCCGCGGGCCTCGTCAGCGCCCGCGCCGCCAGTTGAGCCGGGCCTGGCTCCTCCAGGGCTGCGCCGGCGCGCCGCCGGAATTGGGCGCCGGAACGGACTTTCCGGCCGGCGACGGCAAAGCGGCCTTTTCGGCTATGCGCGGCTGAAGCGCGGCCTTGTAGCGGGGACCGCGACGCTGGTCGTCCGCGGCGGAATCCTTCATCGCGAAGAGGCCCCAGCTCGCATCCAGCAGGCCGCGCGCCTCGCTCCTGTACGCCCAATAGGCGATCAGGACGAAAGCCACGACCTCGCTCAGGAACACCAGGCCGGACATGCGGGAACCCTTGACGCCGCCGCAGTCTGAATGACATGGCCGCGCCGCGCACTCAAGGCCGCCATTAGTGGTAAATCCACGCTCCGGCCGCCCGGGCTTTCGCAAGCGGGCCGTTTCTGCGATCTTTCCGGCGGATCCCGCCGAATTCGAGGCCGCCTGGTGCGCGACATCATTCTACTCGCGGCGCTGTTGAGCATATTGCCGCTGGTTTTCCGCGCGCCCGTCATCGGCGTCCTGGCCTGGATCTGGGTCGCGCTGATGAATCCGCAGCGCGAGGTCTTCGGCTTTCTCAGCGTCGCGCCGCTCAACTACGCGATCGCGGTGGTGACGCTGGGCGCCTGGCTGTTCTCGCGCGAGCGGAAATACTCCCCGCTCAATCCGTTCACCATCTTTCTTGCGCTGTTCGGCTTTTGGATTTCGGTGACGACCTATTTCGCCCTCTCGCCTGAGCATTCACAGCCGCTCTGGGAGCGCACGATCAAGACGCTGCTGCTCGTGATCGCCATTCCCGCGATCGCGACCACCAAGGTCCGGCTGCAGGCCGTGGTTTGGACGGTGGCGATCTCACTTGGCTATTTCGCGGTCAAGGGCGGCGCCTTCGTGCTCGTCACCGGCGGGCACTACCGCGTGCTCGGCCCCGCCGATTCGATGATCGAGGACAACAATTGCCTCGGCCTTGCGCTCGTGATGCTGATGCCCCTGCTCTACTATCTTGGCCAGACGAGCAAGATCAAAGCCGCGGCGATGGGGTGCTACGCGGCGATGGGACTGACCGCGCTCGCGATCATCGGCACCTATTCGCGCGGCGCACTGGTGGCGATCGCGGCGATGGGCGCGGCCTTCGTGGTCAAGCGGCGCGTGGGCGTCGTTCCGCTTGCGCTCTGCGCGCTGCTCGTGACCGGACTTCCTTACGTCGTTCCCGAAGCCTGGTTCGACCGGATGACCACGATCACCTCGGCCACCAAGGACGAGTCCTTCGGGGAGCGGTTGGAGGCCTGGAAGACCAGCGCCAACCTCGCCGACGCAAGGCCCTTCACCGGAGGCGGATTCTCCGCCACCGAGCTCGACTGGATCGCGGCGAATTACGAGACGCCGGGCAGCCTGCCGATCGGCCGCGCCGCGCACAGCATCTATTTCCAGGTGCTCGGCGATCACGGCTATGTGGGATTGGCGCTTTATCTCGCGCTCATTGCGGCGGCCTTCTACAACACCGTGGCGGTGGGGGCGCTCGCGCGCAAGCGGGCGGAATTGCGATGGGCCGCGCGACTTGCCGACATGATCCAGATCAGCATGGTGGGATATCTCGTCGGCGGCGCCGCGCTCTCGATGGCTTATTACGACGGGTTCCTCGTGATGCTTGCGCTTACCGCGGCGCTGAGCGTGATCGTGCGCAAGCCGGCGGAGCAGCCGTCCTATCGGCGCGCTCCGGCGTTCGAGCCGCGATGGGCCGCGAGCGCATCCGGCCGCGCCGCCGTCGCGCAGGCGGCGGGCGCGCCCGGCCCTGCCTCCGCCCATTTCGACGGCGCGAAGGTCTAGAGTCTTTTGCTCTGTGATGCGTTCGGCACGCCTCATGCTCGGGCAAGCGCATGCTCGGGCAAGCGCGGCATGACGAATTGGGAAAACGGGCGGGGCCGAGACTCGGCTAGAAAAGCCTGATCAGCGCGACGATGGCGAGCCAGCCGACGGCGCCGCCGAAAATCCAAATGAGAATGGAGAAGCGCAGCGACAGGCGATCTTTTCCGCGGGCCGGCGCCGTGCGCGACCACGATTCGTCGCGCAATCCCAATCCCTGGGCCGGCCATAAGTCGGATTTGTGTCCGGCTCGCAGCATACGCACCGCTTTCTTAAGGCGCTTGGAGAGCGTGGCGGTCAAAGGTTAACAAAACCTGTCTTTCGAACGTTCGAGCCCCCTCATAGTTCCGTTACGCGAGCGATTCGGCGGCCGCCCGCGCCGGCGCGCCGCCTCGCCCAGACTCGGCCGCGGAGATCAGCAACGCCTTGTTCGCCCGCGCGATCACGTCCCAGCCGAATCCTTCCGCATAACGCCTGGTGTCTTCGCGGCGCGGCGGGTTGGATCGCAAAAGATCGATCGCGGCCGCGATCGCCGCGGGCGAGCGTTCGGCGATGAGACGGCCGGCGGCGTCGGAGCGCACCACTTCGGACGTGCCGTTGACGTCGCTCGCCGCCACAGGCGTTCCGCAGGCGATCGATTCCAGCAGCACGTTCGCCCAGCCCTCGCGCTCCGAGGCCAGAACCAGCGCATCGGCCGCGCTGTAGACGGCCGGAAGCTGGGCGTGCGGAATGTCGCCGAGCAGCCGCACGCGCTCGCTCACGCGCAGCTCCTTGGCGAGACGGACGAGCTCGTCGCGCATCGGCCCGCCTCCGGCGATCAGGAGCTGACAATCGGTCAGCCGCTGCATCGCCTCGACGATCAAATGATGGCCCTTGCGCGGAATGAGATTGCCGACCGACAGGAGCGTGAAGCGATCGAGGCCCAGCGCCGCGCGCGCCGAAGCGCGGTCGGCCGGCGCGAAGAGTTCGAGATCGACGCCGTTGCGCAGCGTGACGATCCGGCTTGCGTCGGCGCCCATGTCGATCAGCCGGCGGCGCAGATCCTCGCACACCGTCACCGTGGCGCTCGCCTCCGCAACCGCTTCGAGGATCCGCCGTCGCGCCGACGGGTTCTGCGGGATCTGCGTCACGTCCGAGCCGCGCGCGGTGAGCACGAAGGGTATCCGCAGACGCCGGGCCAGCATCGCCGCCGCCACGCCGTCCGGAAAAAGATAATGCGCGTCGATCACGTCGAAGGTCCGGCCGCGCGCCTTGAGCCGCATCGCCTCGGCCAGCGCCGCGCGATAGAGCAGCGCCGGCGCGAGCGACGCGCCGATCTTGGGAATGACGAGATATCTCGGATGCAGGATCTCCAGTCCGTGCCGCTGTTCCCGACGCGGCGCGCGCGCGAAGGCGGCGTAGCGGCCGAACGCTTCCATGCGCGAGGGAAAATAGGGAACCGGGGCAAGCGCCAACGCCTCCAGACCGCCGAGGGCGAGGGTGTGGCGCAGGCGGTTCTCGACGAAAATGCCGTGGTTTGGCTGCGCCGCGTTGGGATAGAGGGTCGTGAGAACCAGAACGCGGGTCACCGAAATCTCCTTGCGCCCCCAAGCGCGCCCGCAAGACTAGCCCGATTCACCCCGCGGATCGAAGACCGGGCGCCGCGGCCGCGGACCCAAACGAAAATGGCCGGGCGCGCGCCCGGCCATTCTCCACGTTCCGCTAATCGCCCTCTTACGGCTTGTTCAGGCTCCCGAACGACCAGGCGGGCGCGCCGCCGATCCGCAGCTCCACATGGGCGCCCGACCTGACGGCCGCGTAGTCCTTCGCGCTCAGCGTGAAGACGATGCGGTCGGTCTTGCCGGAGGGGAAGCGCGACAGGCGGAAGCTGCGCGCGCCGATACGAAGCGTCGGCAAGGCGTCGGTGATCGGGAAGGCGCGCGAGGAGGAAAGTTCGATCTCGACCGTCGCGGCCTTGGCGCCGCCCATCGCCGGGCCGGGACGAATCGCCACGATCCGGTTGCGGTCGTTCGCCGATGCGCCCACGGGGATGGCGTCGCTCATGCGCATCAGCCCGGGCGAGAGCCGGTCGGAGAGGCCGCCCGGTCCTGCCGGCGTCCTGGTGAAGCGAACATCCGCAAGATAGATCGAGGATGTCGCGGTCCGGTCGAAGCTGAAGCGCACGCCGCGGAAATGGGCCGGATCGAAGCCGGCGAAATCCGAGACGGGAACGCGCACGGTCTGGAAAATCGAGTTGCAGCAGGACGAGCCGACCGGGCGGCGAACCACCGCCACGTCCTTCAGGATGACCGGGCTCGACAGATTGTCATGCGCGTCCGCAAGCGCGATCGAGAAATCCACATCGCCGGTCGGATCGGGGTTGGAGGTGCAAAGCGTTCCGAAGCAGCGCAGCGTGACGCGGAATTCGAGCGCGGGATAATCGGTGACGTCCACCGAACTTCCCTTGGACGCCGCGTTCACCTGGAGATATCCGCCCGTCGAATTCCAGCCGATGGCCGCGGCGCGCTGGGTGAAGTCGTCGCTCGAGCTCGCCGCGCCATGGACATATTGGCTGAGACCGGAGGAATCGTCCGGAACGCCCTCGCTGGAAGTGCCGGTCGACTTGTCGAAATTGTCGACGATGAAGTTCTCCGCCGAATGCGGCGCGGGGCTGTAGCCGCGCGCATACTGGGTGATTGCGGTCAGCTTGGACGACAGCGGATAGCTCGGATCGAAGAAGACCGCCTTGCTCGGCTTGGCGTTCGGCCCGACATAGGCGAGGAAGAACGGCAGCGCAGTGTTGTGCGCCGTCACGCGCTGGGGCTTTGACCCTTTCCACGGTCCGAACAGAGGCGTCTCGCCGCTGCATCCGCCGGCGTCCGATTCCTGCCACTGGGTATTGTAGAAATCGTGATTGGCGCCGAACACCTCGATGGAGGATTTGCGCAGCGCCGGAACCTCGCTCGTGATCATCAGCGAGCGGTCGAAGGGCTTCAGCCCCTCGAGATCGTAGACGTCGCCGTCGCAGCCCGGCAGAAGCACGTTCCAGTGCATGCCGGTGTTGTTGAGAATGCGGCTGGTCTGGCCGTCGACGGGGCCCACCTCGAACATCGCCTGGAAGGTCACCGGGCCGATGCGGCCCGGCCACGGGCTTCCGGCGTCTTCGTACTGGGCCACGGCCGCGCGCACGCCTTCGCCGCCGCGCGAATGGCCGAACAGGCCCACATGATTGAAATCGACGATCCCCTTGAGGTCGAAGCCGAGCGAATCGGGCGCGCCGCCCGAAGCGTTCCACTGCGAGAGATATTCCATGTGCCGCAGGATCAGCCTTCCGCGGATGAGGTTGCGGCCGTCGTCGCCGTCGACGCCGCCGGCGCCGTTGACGCCGCGATTGGCGTTGATCGACACGACGACATAGCCGTGCGCGGCCAGGTCCTTGGTGATGTAGTTGTAGCCGAGATGGTTCGGCGTCACGACATAGCCGCTCGGGCACGTACCGTCGAAGGTGTACTGCACGCTGTCGTCGATGCGCACGTCATGGACCGGATCGTAGTGTCCGCAGGTGCCGTGGTTGCCGTGCAGAAAGATAACGAGCGGATAGCTGCCGTCCTTCACCGGCCGCCACACCCGCGCCCATTCCTCCGTCTCCAGGTCGGTCGTGACTTCGGGGTCGAACGACGCCGGAAGCTTGTACTCGCCCCACTCGATCGCCATCGAATGCGCCGCCGCGAGCGTGCTGGCGAGGCCAGCGGCCGCAAAGGCGAGCGCCCCGATGAGTTTCCTTCCGAACATGAATGCCCTCCCTTTACTCGGAACCACGCCTGGCCGGTCTCTCCGTCGACGGCGCCGCAACGGGAGACGACGAATGTCCTGGCGCGATGGCCGCCGCCGCCTCGTAGGTCACAGTTGTCTTGAAGGGCCGAAGCTTGCGCTGCGCGGACTTGCACTCCGGCCAGGTTTTTGCGCGTCCTGAATAGGAGCGAACGAACAGGTTTGCAATGGCGCCGGAGCGTGCGCCCGCCGGGGAAAACTTTGTTGCGATTTCGGCTTACGGCGTTATCGATTTGGGCGCGTGGGCCGGCGCCTTTCGCCGTCGCGATTTCGGCCTCTGAAACATCACGCCCGGAAAATTCTTGAGCGGGACGAGCGGCCCGCCGTCATAGATCCAGTCCGCCTGTTCGCCGATGTTGAGATGGTAGCGCGGCTCGCGCCCGGTGCGCCCCGCAAACAGCGCCCGCGGAATGTCGATCGTTTTCGAGGCGCGGCGGCGCTCGTAGAACAGGGGCGAGCCGCAGCGCGCGCAGAAGCTGCGCAAGGCGAAGGTCCTGGGGTCGTCGAAGGTGGCGATGTCGCCCTTGCCCTTGGCGACGCGCACGTTCTTCCTCCAGCAGCCGATATAGGTGGCGTAGGCCGCGCCATGCGCCTTGCGGCTCGCGAGGGAATGATCGTGCCACGCCCAGAAGGCGGGCAGGACGATTTCGACGATCACCGCGCCGCACAGGCACTGGCCTCTGGCGCGCGCCGTCCGGCGCGGAGCCTTTTCGTCGCCGCTTCTGCCTTTCGCCGCCACGGCGGGTTCCTTTCGCAAAGACGCGGCATTGGGCCACAAAACGGGGTCGGAGTCCATTTGATCGGCCGCGAAGATCGCCCTATGGTGCCGCGGCCCGCAAGAAAGCCCGCCATGGCCCGCCATCCCCGCTTCTTCGTTCCCGGCCAGCTGGTGCACGCAATCCAGCGCGGCAACAACCGCGCAACTGTCTTCTACACGGACGAAGACCGCGAGCTCTATTGCGCCTTTCTCGCGGAGGCGGCGGAGGCGAACGGCCTTTCCATCCACGCCTATGTGCTGATGGGCAATCACGCGCATCTGCTCGCAACGCCCGAGAGCGAGGACAGCCTGCCGCGCGCGCTGCAATCGCTCGGCCGGCGCTATGTGCGCCACATCAACGCCATCCGCCGCCGCACCGGCACGCTGTGGGAGGGACGCTATCGCGCGGCGCCCGTCGATTCGGAGGAATATTTCTTTTCCTGCTGCCGCTACATCGAGCTCAACCCGGTGCGCGCGCGGCTCGCGGATCACCCGCGGCGCTATCGCTGGTCGAGCTATCGCGCCCATGCCGAGGGCGAGGACGATCCGCTGGCCGCCTGGCACCCCATGTTTCGCAGGCTCGGCCGCTCGCGCGCGGAGCAGCAGGAGGGCTATCGCGCGCTGTTCCGCGAGCCGCTCGACAAGGCGTTCGTCGACGGCCTTCGCGCGGCGACCAATGGCGGCTGGGCGTTCGGCGACGAGGCGTTCCGGAAGAAGATCTCCCGCGCGCTGAGGATGCGGGTTGCGCCCCTGCCGCGCGGACGCAAGCCCGCCAAGGACGAGCGGCGTCCGCCGCGCTAGGCGTCGCCGGGCGCCCGGCCCTCCCTGCGGCGCCATTTCCCGTTTAAGCTTGCGCCGTCCGAGTCGGGGGCGCGCATGACGTTGTCGGATTTTGCGACACTCACGACCGCGATCAGCGGCGTCGCGGTGACCGTCTCGATCGTCTATCTCGCGCTGCAGACGCATCAGAACGTCAAGCACACGCGCGCGCTCATCAACCAGGGCCGGGTGACGCTGATTTCCGAGCTGCTGCTGAAATCGACCGACCCGGACATGGCGGCCGCCTATCTTGCGGGCGTCGGCCGCGAAGCGACGCCGGAAGCCGTGCGCGCCATGCAATTCGAGGCCTTCGCCACGGCGCAGATGTTCGGTTGGCAGGATTCGTTCTCGCAGCACCAGCGCGGCCTGCTCGACGACGACATCTATCGGGCCATGCGCGCGTCGGTGGACCAGGCCATGCGCCACCCGGCGTTTCGCAAGGCCTATGAGACGCGGTTCAAGACGCCGGGCACGAAATTCTGCGCCTTCATGGACGA
>DASZRM010000137.1:0-4878 GCA_035549135.1 Rhizomicrobium sp.
ACCGTCAGCGAGCGGGCCAGAACCGCATAAGCTTGCGGATCGGCGAAGCCCAGACGATGCAGATGATCCAGCGCCTGCCGCATGGCCGGACTGTAGGCGCTCGACCAGTCGGCGAGGCGGCTCTGATGCAGGGCTTCGCGCCGGTCCCACAGCGTCGTCGTGATCGAAGCGGCGAAGCCGCCGGCGGTAATGCGCGCGAAATTCGAAATGCCCGATGCGGACGGAATGCGCTCCGGCGCGATGCCGTCGAGCGAGATCGTCAGCATTGCGACGAAGAACGTGCTGACCGCGACGCCCTGCACCGCCAGGGGCCATACGAAATCCCAGAAGCCCGCCGTTTCGGTGTAGTCGGCGCGCATGAAGTACGACACGGCGAACGCCGCGAAGGCCACCGTCGCGAGCAGACGCGCATCGACGCGCGCCATGAACCGCGCGGCGAGGGGCGTCAACAGAACCGCGACCACGCCGCTCGGCGCCGCAACCAATCCCGCCCAGGTCGCCGTATAGCCGACATTGGTCTGCAGCCACAGCGGCAGCAACAGGACGTTGGCGAAGAATACGGCGTAGCCCAAACAGAATGCGATCGTTCCGAGCGTGAAATTGCGGTGGCGAAACAGCGTCAGATCGACGACCGGATGGTCGTCGCCCAACTCCCAGATCAGCCACGCCGCAAATCCGACCGCGGCGACCAAGGCCTCGACGACGATCGCCGGCGAAGAGAACCAGTCCGCGTCCTTGCCGGTATCGAGCATGATCTGCAGCGCGCCCACCCAGATCACGAGCATCGCCAGTCCTACCGTGTCGATCGGCAGTTTGCGCGTCGGCGTCTCCCGATCGGCAAGATTGGTCCAGCAGAAAAATCCCGCGATCAATCCCACCGGCACGTTGATGAGGAAAATCCAGCTCCAATGGATGTTGTCCGAGATGTAGCCGCCGAGAATCGGCCCCAGGATCGGCGCAACGAGGGTGGTGATCGACCAGATGCCGAGCGCCGTGGCGCGCTTGTCGGACGGAAAAATGGAGATCAGCAGCGCTTGCGATCCGGGGATCATCGGTCCCGACACCGCGCCCTGCAGGACGCGGAAAAGGATCAGCGCGTTCAGGCTCCAGGCGATTCCGCACAGGAACGACGCAAGCGTGAACATCAGAACGGACGCGACGAAGGTGCGCACCACGCCGTAACGCTGCATCAGCCAGCCGGTGAGCGGCACCGCGACGCCGTTCGACACCGCGAACGAGGTGATCACCCATGTGCCCTGATCGGTCGAAGCGCCGAGATTTCCCGCGATGGTCGGCAGCGAGACGTTCGCGATGGTCGTGTCCAGCACCTGCATGAACGTGCCGAGCGCCAGCGCGAAAGCGGTGATCGCAAGTCGCCCGCCCTTGAGCGGCGCAGGCTGCCGCGTGACGCCCGCCGCGCTCACAATCAGGCTCCGTTCCGGCTCAGGATACGCTTGATCAGGGCGTCGGTCGCGGCGCCGCCGTCACCGTCTGCCAGGCCGCGCATCTCATGGCGCATCGCGTTGGACGCGAGCGCGGGGCCGGACGTATCGCGCACATCGACGGTGACTTCGACCGACAGACCCACGCGCAACGGGTGATCGCGCAGTTCCTTCGGATCGAGCGCGATGCGCACCGGCACGCGCTGCACGATCTTGATCCAGTTGCCGGACGCGTTCTGCGGCGGGAGCAGAGCGAAGGCGTTGCCGCTTCCGGCGCCAAGGCCGACGACCTTGCCGCGATAGGTCACGCCGCCGCCGTAGATGTCGGCGGTAACCTCCACCGGCTGGCCGATGCGCATGTCTTCGAGCTGACCTTCCTTGAAGTTCGCATCGACCCACACCGATTGCAGCGGCACCACGGCCATGAGCGGCGCGCCGGGCGCGACCTGCTGGCCGATCTGAACGGTGCGCTGCGCGACGACGCCGTCGACCGGCGCGGTCAGCTTCATGTGGCCGAGCGTGATCGCCGCCTGACGCAGCCTGGCGATGGCGGCGAGAACGTCGGGATTGTTCGCGACGGCGGCGCCCTCGACGGAGGCTTCGGCCTGTGAAAGCGCGCTTTCGGCGGCGGCGACGCCCGCCTGCGCGCTCGCGACGGCATCGCGCGCGTGATGCAGCTCCTCCCCGGACACCGCATCGCCCGCGGAGCCGCGGCGGCGATAGTCGTTCTGCGCCTGGGAAAGCGTCACGCGCGCGGCGTTCAACTGCGCGCGCGCCTGCGCGACTTTGGAGAAATCCGTGCGCACGTTGCGCACCGTGCGCGCGAGGTTCGCTTCGGCGGCCTCCATCGCGACCTTCGCCGAAATCGGTTCGAACTCGATCAGAAGCTGGCCGCGGCGCACGCTCTGCGTGTTGTCGGCGTGAAGCGCCAGCACCGTCGCATTCTCGCGACTGGTGATCGCCACGATGTCGCCGCCGACATAGGCGTCATTCGTGCTCTCGAAATGACGCGCGTAGACGAGCCAGTAGAGGCCATAAAGAACCAGGCCGGCCGCCACGACGATTCCGAGAACGGTCAGCGCGCGCTTGCGGCGGCTTTTTTCGGGACGCGCTTCGGCGCCGCCTGAATGGGTTTCTGCGTTACTCATGACCTTCGTCCTTGGAATTTGCTCCGGAGGCGTCGAACCCCCCGCCAAGCGCCATCAACAGCGATACGCGGGCGGATGCGGCGTCGGCGGAGAGCGCCGCATCGTCGCGTTCGGTCTGGATCAGCACGGCTTCGGCGTCGAGCACGGTCTGCAGCGGGTTGAGCCCGCTTCTGTAGCGCTCGGCGGCAAGATCGAAGCTCTGCTGCGCCGCATTGCGGGCCGCGCGCTGCTGCGTCGCTTCGCCGGAGATGGCGTTGAGGTCGGTGATGCTGTCGGAAACCTGCCTCACCGCATTCACGACGGCGCCGTTGTAATCGGCGATCGCCTCATCGAGATCGGCCGTCGCGCCCGCATATTGCGCGCGCAGCTTGCCGGCGTCGAAAATCGGCAGATGGATGGCCGCGCCGCCGCCGTACTGCCCTGCTTCCGAGGAGAACAGCGGGCCAAGCCCGATCGCCGCCGCGCCGGCCAGCGCGATCAGATTGACATCGGGATAGAACGCTTTGCGCGCGATTTCGCGGCCCGACAAAGCGGCCTTTACGCGGGCTTCGGCCGAGGCGATGTCGGCGCGCCGCGCCAGGAGATCGGCCGGAAGACGAGCGGGCAAGGCCAGCGCGTCCTTGTCGATCGCGGGGCGCGGGATGTCGTAGGCATCGGCGCCGCGGCCGATGAGCGCTGCGATCTGATGAACGGCGATATCGCGCGCCGCCTTGGTTCGAATCCGATCCTCGCGCGCCAGGGCCAGCAGCGCTTCGGCCTGGCGCTGCGATGCGAGCGTGTCGAGCCCGGCCTTGACGCGCTCCGCCGCAAGCTTCAGCACGCCTTCGCGCTGGCGGACCGCTTCGTCCGCCGCATCGCTGAGCGCCCAGGCGCGCGACAGAGCGATATAGGCCTGCGTCACGGCGCCTGCGAGCAACAGGCGCGCAGCTTCGGCGTCGAACGCCGCCGCGTCGGCGCTCGCCTGCGCACGATGGATTTGATCCTGCTCCCGGCCGAACAGATCGAGAGAGTAGGACAGATTCGCCTGGAGCGTGCCGATCCACCGGGTCGTGCCGGCAAAGGGCGGCGGGATGATGTAGTCCTTGCTCAGGCGCTCCCGCTGAACCGCGCCGTCGAACGTGACCTGCGGAAAGGTGGCGGCGACGCTGGCGGCGAGCTGCGACTGCGCGCCGCGCACGCGCGCCAGCGCCGCGTTCAGATCGGGGTTGCCCTGAAAGGCCTGCTCGATGAGTTCGTCCAGCTTCGGATCGCCGAGCGCTTTCCACCACGCATGGTCGATCCTTGGCGTAAGCGCCGCGCCGAGCCCCAGCGCGCCGGCGGCGATTTTCGCGTTTTGCGGCTTGGTCGCGGGCGACGACACGCAGGCCGTCAGCAGCAATGCGAGCGAGACCGCGCCAAACGCCCGTTTCATTTCGCGGCCCTTGCCTGCTTCCGGGTTTCAAGGGTTCGCGCTTCAATTCGCGCCAGCAGGCGCGTCAGCAGCGCGATGAGCTGCTGGGCTTCCGCCGGCGAGAATTCCTCCAGCGCCTCGTTCCAGAAATCGATCACGCGCGGCATCAGCGATTTGGCCAGCGCCCTGCCGGTCGCGGTGATCCTGAGATGCACGACGCGGCGGTCTTCTGTGGAACGGCGGCGGCGCAGATAGCCGCGCTTCTCAAGCTGATCGACGAGGCGCGTGGTGGCCCCGCTGTCGTGATCGAGGTGCCGGGCAAGTTCCCCGCAGGTGTCGGCGATGCCGTCGCGGACGGCCATCAGCACGACCCATTGCGAGAATGTGAATTCGGCGTCGGCGAACAGCGCCTCCGCGCCCGGAACGATCAGGTTGTTCAACCGTTTGATCAGATAGCCGATCGAGCGCCGGGCCTGGAACTTTTCCACGGAATAGAAGGGGCGGTTGGCCATCGCGCTGTCCATATTGTCTGCCTCAGCAATATCTGCCTGAGCAGTTATCTGTCAAGCGCCTTCTTTCCGGGCGTTGCCGTCCGGCGCGCCGGCCCGGCGCGGGCGCCGCCCAAGGTCGGGCGTTCGGTTCGCCTCGCCCCTCCAGGCTTTTTCCGGATATCCGCCCGCCTTGGATGAGCGGCGTCGCGCGGCCTTGGGACAATCCGCCGCTCCGCCATCGGCCGGGAATAAAGGGTAGTATCGGCCAAACAGGATCCTGTCCTTGCCCGGCCTCGACACGAAGATTCACCTCAGCATGCTCGAAACCGCGCGCAAGAAGCGGCAGCCCGAGCGCGACGGACTTTACGGCCTTCACTGGGGCGATCCGGAAACGGACCCCGCGCTGA
>DASZRM010000138.1:0-4486 GCA_035549135.1 Rhizomicrobium sp.
ACGATAATTGACCGAGAGCACGACGAAGCCGTGCGCGGCCAGATACTGATTCACCGCATAGGCGTTGCTGTAATAGTCCATGTAGTGCCAGCCGAGCAGCATCTGCCGCGGCGGTCCGCCATGGACGAAGATCACGCCGGGCCTCGGCGTCGCGGCCCCCGCCCGATCGAACAACTGTCCATGGGCGGTTACGCCGTCTGCGGCCTTGAACGAGACCGGCTTCGGCGCGGTGAATTGCGCCCCCGGAAAATCGGCCGGCGCGTCGGCCGCGATGAGGTCTCGCCGCTCCTTGCCGTCGAGATCGACGATGGCCGCCCCCGGCGGATGAGACACGCCCGCCGCGATGTAGGCGACGTGGCCGGCGTCCGCCGCGACCGGCGCCCATTCGAGTCCGTCGCCGGCGGTGATCGCCGCGGGTCTGCCGCCGTCGACGCTGACGCGGAAGAGATGGCGCCGGTCGAAATCGCCCGACGCGGAACCGGTATTGGCGTCGAAGACCAGCGTGCGCCCGTCTCTGCTTTCGGCGACATGCTCGACCATATAGGCGCCGGGCGTCAGCAGCTCAGGTTTTCCGCCGCCCGAAGAGACGCTGTAAAGATGCGGCCAGTTGTCGAGGTCCGCGAGAAAGACCAGCCGCTCGCCCGCCGCCCAGAAGAGGTTCGGCCCGCCTGCGGTCTCCGGCAGGGAGCCAAGCAGCGTGTTGGGACTTTTCCAGACCAAATGCGCCGAGCCGTCTTTGGCGTTCGCGACCCAGATCGACCAGGGATTGGGCGTCTGCTTCAGGATCGGGACGGGCGCGCCGCCGATTCCGGGCTGGCGGACAAAGGCGATGCGCGCGCCGTCCGCCGACCAGCGCGGCGAAAAATCTCGATGGGTCGAAGGCGCAAGAAACAGCAGCGGGCTGTTCTTGTCGGTGAAGACGCCGATGAAGCTGTGGTCCTTGCGGTCGGAGACGAAGGCCAGACGCTTTCCGTCCGGCGACCATTTCAGGTCGTGATCCTTGCCGCGATCGAAGAACAGAAGCTCGGGCTTGCCCTTGCCCGAAAGCGGCGCCGTCCACACCTGATCCTTGACCACAAAGGCGAGCCGCCCGGCGTTCGAGAGCGCGGGCTCGTCGCCCTCGGCGATCCTGACCGGCGCTCCGCCCTTCAAGGGGACCGACCAGATCGTCACCTTCCGCTCCTCGGGCGAGGCGTTGGGATCTGGCGCGATGTCGCCTTCGGCGGGCCAGTTGGCGTCGTGATCGCCGCCGCGCACATAGACAAGATAGCGCCCGTCCGGCGAGAAGGTGAGCTGCGTGATCTCCTGCCCGTCGTCATCCGGGTAATCGGTCGCCTGCCGCGCCTTGTAGGACGGCGCTTCCGCAACCCAGACATTGCGCGCGCCGCCGAGATTTCTGACCCAGGCGATGCGCCCGCCGTCCTGCGCGGCGGCGAGCTCGTTGGCGAAGGGATAGTCGAGCGCCTGCTCCATCGTGAATTGCGCCTCGGCGCGGCCAGTCAGGCAACAGAAGGCCAAAGCAAATCCGGCTGCGGCGAAAGCGATTCTCATTTTACAAGGTCTCCTAGATGCCGACGGACGCAGGCGCGTCGCATGCGATTTTGTCAGATTCGGCCCGCCCCGACAGCGGCCGGCGCGCAAGGCGAAGCGGCGGCGGTAGCCCGGGACGGCGGGCCAGAACGGGAACGTTTGGCGGCCGGAGACATTAAATATCCGCCAAGTCTCCGCAGTTCATCTTCGGTTCAGGATGGAGCCTTGAAACTGACATGCGAGAATACTGAAACAGGGCCGGACAGGAGCCACGACATGCGAAAGCCAATTATCTTATCGGCGTTATTGCTGGGTTCGACCGTTCTGATGGCGGCGCCCTCGCTCGCCGCGCCGCGGCCGCATCCGCGCGCGAATTTCCATCACGTCATCGTCCGGCATCCGCACCGCTTCGTCCTGCGGCACGATTTCCACCACTTCACGCCGGCCGAGCGCCGCTGGTGGATTCGCGGACATTGGCGCCATCGCTGGTGGCACGGCCGCTATGGCTGGTGGTGGAATGTCGGCGGCATCTGGTACTTCTATAATGCGCCGGTCTATCCCTATCCGACGGTCGTCTCGTCCGACTATTACGACGAGGACTATGACGACGAGGACTACGACAATTCGGGTTCCGACAACGACCAGTACGGTCCGCCGGGAAGTGAAGGCGGCGCCGGCGTCTGGTATCACTGCAGCAAGCCCGAGGGCTACTATCCTTATGTGAAGAATTGCAGCGGCGGCTGGGAGCAGGTCCCGGCCACGCCGGACGACATGCAGGGCGCCCCGGACGACATGCGCGGCGCGCCCGGCGACATGCAGGGCGCGTCTCCGGACGACGAGGACAACGGCCCGCCGCCGCCGGACGACCAGGGCGACGACGAGGACGATCAGGGTCCGCCGCCGCCTCCGCACTAGCCGAGCGGCGCGGAGCGGCGGCCTGCGATCCAGTCCAGCACGTCGCTCCACACCGTCGGCCCTTCGAGATCGCGCAGCAGCATGTGATAGCCATGGGCGTAGCGCCTGACTTCGGCGCGCGCGCCGAGGGCCGCGATCGTTTCGTCCGTCGCCTTGGCCGGAATGATCTGGTCCTTCGCGCCGTATAACAGCAGGATCGGCGGCGGATCGGAAAGCCGCGCGGGCGCGCGATGCGCCTCGTCCATCAGATTGACCAGGCCCCAGATCGCGTCGGCGCGCGTGCGATGCTGGAACAGCGGATCGCGCGCCAGCTTCTTCAGCATTTCGATATTGTCGGAGGGCCAGATCTTGAGGCCCTTGCCGGTGAAGGTCATCCACGGCGCGACATGGGCGACGGTCCACAACGCCGCGCGATAGGAGAGCGGCATGTCTTGGCGCGACCAAACGGCCGGGGCGACCAGGATGGCGCCGTCGACGCGCGGCGGATGGCCGCTCGCAAGCGCCGACAGGACCACGGCCCCGCCCATGCTCTCGCCGAGCGCGAACACCGGAAGGCCCGGATGGGCGGCGCGGACGGCTAGGACGAAATCGCTCAAATCCTGTCGCAGCGCGTCGCCCCCGGCCCACAGACCCGGATTGGGCGCGCGGCCGAAACCGCGCTGGTCATAGGCGTAGGTGGTCAGGCCATGCGCGGCCCACCATGCTGCCGGCGCCTCGAAGGCGTTCGAGTAGTCGCTCATGCCGTGCAGCGCCACGACGATGGCGACCGGCGAAGACGCATCCCAGCGGCGCAGGGGCAGGCGCAATCCGTCGCGCGTCGTAAACGCGTCCTGCGCGATGGTGGGCGTCGCGGGCTCGAGCCCGCGCCCGGCGAGCCGCGGCGCGCAGGCCGCAAGCATCGCTAGCGCGACAAGACCTGCCGCACGCGCCGCCGCAGATAAGGCAGCAATTCCCGTTCGAACCATGGATTCTTCTTCAGCCAGACATTGTTGCGCCACGAGGGATGCGGGAGCGGAACGTATCGCGGCGCGTAGTCGCGCCACGCCCTGACGGTTTCGTCCATCGTCGGTTTGACGCGCTCGCGCAGGTGCCAGCGCTGCGCATGGCGGCCTACGAGCAGCGTGAGCGCGAAGGGTTCGCGCGCCGCAAGCAGCCTTTCGCGCCACTGGCGCGCGCATTGGGGCCGCGGCGGCATGTCGCCGCCATCCGAATCGTAGCCGGGAAAGCAGAAGGCCATCGCCGCGATCGCCACGCGCCGCTCATCGTAGAACGTCGCGCGGTCGACGCCCATCCATGCCCTGAGCCGCTCGCCCGAGGGATCGTCGAACGAGAGGCCGCTCTTGTGCACCCTGAGGCCCGGCGCCTGGCCGGCGATGAGCAGCCGGGCCGAGCCGGTGACGTGCAGAACGGGCCGCGGCTCGAGGCTCCTTTCGCAGAGCCTGCAGGCGCGGATCTCCTCCAGCAGCGCATCGAGCGTGTCCGCCAATCAATCCGCCTTCAGCATGTTGCGCGCGATCACGAGCTGCTGCACCTGGCTGGTTCCTTCGTAAATGCGAAAGATGCGCACGTCGCGGTAGAAACGCTCGACGCCGTAATCCGAAACATAGCCTGCGCCGCCGAAAATCTGCACCGCGCGGTCGGCCACGCGCCCCACCATCTCGGAGGCGAAATATTTGGCGCAGGCCGCTTCCATGGTGACGGACTTGCCGGCGTCGCGCCTTCGCGCGGCGTCGAGCGTCATCGCGCGCGCCGCATAGCATTCGGCCTGGCTGTCCGCCAGCATCGCCTGGACGAGCTGGAACTCGCCGATCGGCCGCCCGAACTGCACGCGCTGGCGCGCATAGGCGGTGGCGTCGGCGATCAACCGCTCCGCCACGCCCACGCAGACGCCGGAGATGTGCAGCCGCCCGCGGTCGAGCACCTGCATGGCGATCCGAAATCCCTCGCCTTCCTCGCCGAGGCGCAGCGAGGCGGGTATGCGCGCGTTCTCGAAGACGACGTCCGAGATGTGGGCGCCCTGCTGGCCCATCTTCCTTTCCGG
>DASZRM010000139.1:0-65648 GCA_035549135.1 Rhizomicrobium sp.
GCCAAAAGGCCGGCCCCCACCATGACGGCCAGCCCGAAGCGATCCGCCGGGAGGACGGCTGCAGGTCGCTCCGGCCCTGAAGCAACAGCCTCGGCGCCTTGAAGCAGGATGGGCTGGCTGCGCTCGGTGGTTAGGGTCGCCATGGAGCCTCCGACAGGCGTAATCTGACTTGGAAGTCGCCACCTTAACCATCCAACCCCTTGAAGGCGAGGGGCTCGCCAGCCAGGTAAATTTCTGGCAATAGCTTACCACGTAAATTATAAGAAATATGAGGGTCACATGGCGAGTCTGATCGCGGCGGGCTGTGCGTTTCTAGGCATCCATCTTCTCGTTTCGGGGACGCGGCTGCGGGACCGCATCGTGAGCGCAATCGGCGAGAGCGCGTATCTGGGCCTTTTCTCGCTCGGTTCGCTTGGCGTCCTCTTGTGGCTTGTTCTGTCCTACAACAGAGCCAGAGTCGGCGGCGCCGATCCGATTTTTTACGTCGAGCCCAATGTGGTGCGCGATCTTGCGCTTCCGATCGTCGCGTTGGCCTTCCTGCTCGCCATTCCCGGTCTGATGCTGCCGAACCCGACTTCGCTGCGCCAGGAAGCCGTAGCCACGCGAGACGATGCGGTCCGGGGCGTGCTCAGGATCACGCGGCATCCCTTTCTCTGGGGCGTGGCGCTCTGGGCGGCGATCCACCTTGCAGCCAATGGCGATGAGGCTTCGATTATCTTTTTTGGGTCGTTTTTTCTGGTCGCCGCGCTTGGCCCGTTCTCCATCGACGCAAAGCGCAAGTGGAAAATGGGACAAGACTGGTCGTCATTCGCAGCAAGAACGTCGAATCTGCCCTTCGCCGCCATTGTCGCCGGACGTTCAAATTTGAGCTTCAGCGAACTCTTCGACTGGCGCCTTCTCGTTGCCGCGCTCGCCTTTCTTGTCCTGCTCTTCGCGCATGCCCGACTGTTTGGCGTCTCGCCTTTTCCGGGGGGCTGGATCCCGGTCTGAGCGCGGCGTTAACCAGACCTTGACACAATCATAGGATGATGGCGCAGGCAGAACAGGATTCGCCATGGGGGCTGTCACCATCGATCTTGCCCACCTCGCCCGCTACACGGGCGGCGATCCGGCGCTGAACGCCGAAATTCTGCGTCTGTTCGACAATCAGGCAAGCGAACTGGTCCTCCAGCTTCAATCTATCCTGGAGGCGCGCGACGCTCAGTCCTGGAAAAGCGTGACCCACACGCTAAAGGGAGCCGCGCGCGGCGTTGGCGCATTCAGCTTGGGCGACGCGGCCGCCGCCGCGGAACCGATTGATCCAGCCTCCGACAGCCAAACCGCCAGCGCGGCCCTTGAGGTCCTTCAGGATCGGACCCAGGACGTCCAATTTTTCATCAAGCGCTACCTCGACACTTGACCCAAATTCGGGTTTTGCCTAGGTGCCGCACCGCGGCGGCTGCGCCTTGACGTGGATTGTGGGCGCTTCCATTTCCACATAAAGGATTCGTCTGAGGCAGTCTCATACGCTAAAGGACTGTAGAATTTCGCATGGCAGGTCAATTCGAAACCGACGTGGCGATAATCGGGGCAGGGCCGATCGGCCTGTTCGCCGTCTTCGAGCTTGGACTTCTCGATCTCAAGGCTCACCTTGTCGACATTCTCGACCGTCCGGGCGGCCAGTGCACCGAGCTGTATCCCGAGAAGCCCATCTACGACATTCCGGGTCTGCCCGTCGTCACTGGACAGGAGTTGACCGACCGCCTGATGGAGCAGGTGAAGCCGTTTCAACCCGTCTTTCATTTTTCACAAATGGCAAGCGCGCTCGCCAAGCTCCCGGACGGCCGCTGGAGTCTTTCGACCGATGCCGGAACGGACATTGTTGCGCCGGTGGTCGTGGTGGCTGCTGGCGGCGGCAGCTTTGTGCCCAAGCGCCCCCCCATCGCCGGGATCGAGGCCTATGAGGGAAAATCGGTGTTCTATGCCGTGCGCAAAATGGAGGCGTTCCGCGGCAAGAACATCCTCATCGCCGGCGGCGGCGATTCGGCGCTGGACTGGACAATAAATCTGGCGCCCATCGCCTCGAAATTGACCCTCGTGCATCATCGCGACGGATTTCGCGCCGCCCAGCACAGCGTCAACAAGATGCGCGAATTGGCCGCCCACGGGAAAATCAATTTTGAGATCGCCAGCGTAAAGGCGCTTCATGGCGAGAACGGACAGCTCCGTGCCGTCACTTTGTCCAATCCAGAAAAGAAGGAATGGGAACACGCCTGCGACGTCTTCATTCCGTTCTTCGGCCTCACGATCAAGCTCGGGCCGATCGCGGAATTCGGCCTCAATCTCACGGAAAATCTCATCGCAGTCGACACGGCCACATTCCAGAGCGCGACGCCCGGAGTTTTCGCGATCGGCGACATCAATTCCTATCCCGGCAAGCTGAAGCTCATCCTTTCAGGATTCCATGAGGCGGCGCTGATGGCGCAGGCCGCGTTCCACATCTGCCGTCCCAACGAGAAGCTGAGGTTCCAGTACACAACGTCCTCCTCGAGCCTGCAGAAGAAACTGGGCGTCGCCTGATGAAGATCATCGCCACCGACCGCAATGGCGCCACGCGCGAGATTGAAGGCCGCGACGGCTGGACCGTCATGGAAATCCTGCGCGACGCCGGACTGCCCGTCGCCGCGGAGTGCGGCGGCGCCTGCGCCTGCGCCACCTGTCACGTCTATGTCACGGACGGCTGGTTCGAGAAATTGCCGCCGCGCTCCGAGGCGGAAATCGACATGCTCGACATGGCGCTCGCCGTCGAGCCCAATTCGCGGCTTTCCTGCCAGATCACCTGCTCACCCGAATTGGACGGTCTTTGCGTGACGGTCGCGCCAGAGTAGCGTACTTATCGTTTTACAATAATTAATATCTGTGCGACGATGCGCCGTAGCTTGCGGGAGGAGCGGGCGGTGACCGCACGCACGAAATTCGCACAGATCAGCCGGATCATGTCGGCGCTGTCGTTGGCAGGACTGATCGCGATCCCGGCGCTGGTGATTGCGATATTCCTGCATCCGGGCGGGACAGATTTTCTGATGCTCAGGCTCGATCATTTGGGCGCCGAGCTTGGCGACAGGATACCCCTGCCATACCGCATCGGCGCGCTCGTCTGCAAAGCGCCGCCGCTCGGGTTCACGATTTGGGCGATGTGGTCGCTGCATTCGCTGTTCGCGAATTACGCCCAAGGGCAGGTGTTCACCTCCGAGCCGCTGCGCAATCTCAACAATGTCGCCAACGCCTTGATCCTTGGCGTGCTCGCGGACTTTTTGATGCAGGCGCCGATCTCCCTTCTGCTCACTTGGTCCCTGGGGCCGCATCACCGCTCGATCTCGCTCAGTTTCGGATCGAACGACGCAGCCTGGCTTTTCATCGCAGGCGTGGTTCTGGTCATCGCGCGGGTGATGGCGGAAGCGCGCCGCGTCGCCGACGAAAACGCGGGCTTCGTTTGATGGCGATCGTCGTCAATCTCGACCTGATGCTGGCGCGGCGCAAAATGCGCTCCAAAGAGCTCGCGGAAATTGTCGGCATCACCGAAGCCAACCTTTCTCTGCTCAAATCCGGCAAGGTGAAGGGCGTGCGCTTTGCGACGTTGGAAAAAATTTGCGCCGCGCTCGGCTGCCAACCTGGCGAACTTCTGGAATTTCGGCCGGACGAATAGATGTTCGTGTTCGCTCGGACGGACATGCCGTGGCGCAAGATGGCCGGCGCTGCGCTGGCCGTCGTACTGCATGCCGTCATCGCAACCTTGTTTCTGCGCGCGATATTGGCGCCGATGCGCGTAGCGGCGCCGGCGCGCGAGGTAATTTTCTATTTGCGCCCGCTGCCGCAGCCAAGAGCGAAAGCCGATACGCGCGAGCGGCCGAACCGCAAGTCCGCGCCGGACATCGCTATCCCATTCGAGAGTTCGACGACACTTCCGCAAACGCCGGACGCCAAAGCGCTGGAGGGCCTGGGCCGCGAGCTATTCGATTGTCGGCCCGAGAACCTTTCCGCGCTGCCCGCCGAACAGCGGGCGCGTTGCGACAGTCGCAGGCTTATGCCCGACAATTCCGTTGATTTCGCCGATCACGCCAGCCGCGTGAGGAATGCCGCGCGCTGGGCGCGCGAAAAACAGCGGAAAAACGGCCCTGCGCTACTGCCCTGCGCCAGCAACCAGTCGATTTTCGCCACCATGAGCACGGCCACGCTCCTCTGCCTCTTGAACGGAGCCATCGACGGGTTCGATCCTGAAAGCGCTCCGATCTACGGCGAAAGGCCCGAGGAATTCCATCTACCGAACAATGGCGATCCGCCGCCGACCTATACCGATCCCGATCACTGACTTTCCATCGGGCTCGATTGTGCTAAGGTCCGGAAAACGCGCGAGGCGCATGAGTTTCTATAGTCACTTGATCCTGCCTCGGCTGCTGAACGCCGCCATGAGCGCCAAGCCCATCGGCCGTCAGCGCGAAAAAGTCGTCCCGCGCGCGGAAGGCTGCGTTCTCGAAGTTGGTTTCGGCGCCGGGCACAATCTGCCCTTCTACGATGCCTCCAGGGTTTCCCGGATCTGGGCGCTCGAGCCCGCCAAAGAAATGCGGGTGCGGGCGGCCGGGCGCGTCGCCGCCTCGCCGATTCCGCTGGAATTTCTCGATCTGCCTGGCGAGCAAATTCCGCTCGAAGATGGGGCGGCCGATACAGTGCTCGTGACCTACACGCTCTGCACCATTCCGGACGTGCTGGCGGCGCTGCGGCAGATGCGCCGCGTGCTCAAGCCCACCGGGCGCCTGCTTTTTTGCGAGCACGGCGAGTCGCCGGACGAGAACGTGCGGCGCTGGCAGCGGCGGCTCGAGCCCGCCTGGAAGGCGGTCGGGGGCGGATGTCACCTGTCCCGCGCGATACCGCACCTGATAAACGAGTCAGGCTTTTCGATTGACGCCATGGAATCGATGTATCTTCCGGGCACGCCGCGCTTTGCCGGGTTCAACTACTGGGGATCGGCGCGGACCCGCTGAACCGCGTTCGTCCGTCCCAACGGATTGTCACCGCGCCGGGGCCCGCGAGCGAGCGGCGAAATCGAGCGCTCCGTCCGCCTGCCGCGCCGGCGCCAGTCCGAGCTTGCGGCTCAAGAGTCTCCGTAAAGGTTCGTCGATGAAGATGGCCGCGAGAACGGCCACGCCCAGGGCCGCCGCCATTTCGGCCATCATCAATGCCGCGAGCCAGGCGCCATGAATATGCAGGCGCGGAATCAACTCCGAGGCGGTTCGCACGACGGGATAGTGCAGAATGTAGATTGGATAAGCGAAGCGCGCTGCTGTTTGCGCAACTCCATGCAGTCGCGGGCCGGTCTTGACCCGGAGACTCAACCACATCAGCAGGGGTAGAACGGCGATGACGATAAAGGCCTGCAGAGCGCCGCTGAACCGCCAATGGAGAGGAACAGGGGCCAATGAAATCGCCAATAGTCCCGCAACGAGAATGAATGCCCAGACTTCCGGCAATTCGCCTCGGAATAAATCGCGCAATCGAAAGAGCGCATAGCCAAGCACGAATGAATAGAGGGCGTAGGGGCCGGCCAGCAGAAAGCTCGGCCACCAATCGCCGTAATTCACGGTGTTGTGCGAGATCGCCGCCGCGCTTAGCCCTGCGCCCGCAAGCACGGCGATCCCAACAAGCCATTGCAACGAGAGCCGGCGCAGCACCATTGCGTAGGCTGCGAGCGCAAGCAGGTCGTAGAACAGGAACCAGGCCGGCGGATCGAACAGAAACGCCTCGCTGTAATGCAGGCGCCAAAAGGGCTGCGTCGTCATGGGCACAAGGATGCAGCCCATGATGAAGCCCTTCAGCGCGGGCGCGACGCCATATGAATCTCCCCAATAGACGAGACGGACCGCAAGAGGAAGCGCGCCGAGCAGGGTGCCCAGCGCCAGCATTGGCCAATAGCGTACCGCGCGGCGGGCCAGAAATCGCATCGGCGTGAGGGCGCCGGCGCGCAATCTGTCATCGGCGCTGTGGCCGGCCACGAAGCCGCTCAGCAGGAAGAAATACGCCATCAGGACGGCGCCGAGCGAGCCAATGTCCGTGCCGAGCGGGTTGCCGGCGAATCCCGAGGCATGGCTCAGCAGAACCAGCAGAAATCCGATCGCGCGCTGCAGGTCCAGAACGTCGAAATGCGTTTTCACCGAATGCGCCAGCCGCATGTGCCCCAAAGCTCCGCTGTCCGGTCCTGACGTTCGCCCAAATTCAATCTTGAGGGATCGGGCGCAAGCGTCAAACGCTTTTGTCGGCGCGTGTTTAATCGGCGCCGGCATGTTGCGGTTCCGTGCGACGAACAGTCGACCGCCGCAACGAAGTTTCCCTGATGGAACTTTCGGCCCGGTAAGACCGATACAGTAACCTCAGCGCGTCAGGCGGCGTCCCAATTCGGCACGCCGGCGAAAGGCTCGTCCAGGCTTGGAGACGGATGGGTGAACCAGCGCGCGCCCATTTCATCCATGTAGAAATGATCCTCGAGGCGGACGCCGAATTTCCCCGGCACGACGATCATCGGCTCGTTGGAAAAGCACATGCCCGCCTCCAGCGGCGTGCGGTCGCCGCGCACCAGATTGGGGGCCTCGTGAACTTCCAATCCGATGCCGTGCCCGGTGCGATGGGGAAGACCTGGAAGACGATAATCGGGGCCGAAGCCCTCCTTGCCCATCGAGGCGCGCGCCGCGGCGTCGACGCTTTCGCATGGCGCCTCCATGCGCGCCGCCTCGAAGGCGGCGGCCTGCGCGCGCTTTTCCGCCTCCCAGACACGGCGATATTCGGCGCCCGGTTCGCCGAAGACGTAGGAGCGCGTGATGTCGGAATTGTAGCCGTCGATACTGGTGCCCGTGTCGATCAGCACGGCGTCGCCTTCCTTCAGAGCGCGATCGGTTTCGCCGCCATGCGGCAGCGCCGTATCCTCGCCGAAGGAGACGATGCAGAAGATGTTGCCGCTGCCGCCCAGCGCGCGATGCTCGCGGTCGATGAAGGCTTCCGCTTCGCTGGCGCGGATGCCGGGCGTCAAGGCCTTCCAGACTCGCCGCTGCACTTCCAGCGTGATGTCCTTGGCGTATTGCATCAGCGCCAATTCGGCCGCGGATTTCCTTCGCCGCAGGCGGTTGATGAGCGCGCCGCCGCCCGAAAGCCTCGCCGGATCGATTGCGCCGTTCAGTCCGAGCCATGTGAACAGCGCAACGGATTCGTCCACGGCCATGCGCGCCGTATTGCCGAGCCGGCTCGCGATCAGGCGATAGGGGCTCTCCTCTTCCTGCCAGGTGAAAATATCGCCGTCGACGCCGATGACCTGGGCAACCTTGTCGCGTTCGAAAGCGGGCGTGACGTATTCGACCCGCCCATCCGAATAGATGAGCGCGCCGGTGAACCGTTCGGACGGATGCCAGTTCACGCCGGTGAAATAGCGCAAGCTCGCCGTTGGTCCGACAAGCACCGCGCCGATATTGGCGTTCTCCATCTCGACGCACAGATTTGCGATGCGCCGGCGGCGTTCGTCTTTGCCGATGGGCGGCGGCGGCTTTCTCATGTCATCTGCTCATCAGTTGATAGGGTCCGCCCTTTTCTATGCCGCGCTTGTAGGCGGGCCGCGCCTGCATCCGGGCGCGGTATTTCACGAGATTGGGATAAGGCTCCAGCCGCGCGCCGGCCGCCTCCAGCACGAACAGCAGCATGATGTCGGCGCCGGTCAGCTGGTCGCCCACAAAAAACGCGCGGCCGCCGAGTGCGTTCTCCATATAGGAGAGGTTGTTGGCGATCTCGCCGTCAACGCGCGGCTTGAGGGCCGCGGCCGCCTCGCCCAGCATGCCGGTATAGAGCGCCAGCAGCAGCGGCAGCATCGCCGAGCCTTCCGCGTAGTGCATCCATTCGACGTATTTCCAGTGGTCGTCGCTGCCGGGTTTGGGTCTCAGCTTTCCCTTGCCGTAGGTGTCGATCAGATATTCGACGATGGCGCCCGACTCCGCGATCGTCCTGTCGCCATCGGTGATGACGGGCGACTTGCCGAGCGGATGAACCGCCTTGAGTTCGGGCGGCGCGAGCGGGATCGGCGACATGCGCTTGTAGTGCACGATCTCGTATGGCGTTCCGATCTCTTCCAGCAGCCACAGGATGCGTTGCGAGCGCGAGTTGTTCAAGTGATGGACTTTCAGCATCTTCGCTCTCTCGCTTATCGCGCGTCGCGCCACATGGGCCAGATTTTGGGGCCGCCCGGCACCCGCAATTCGCCGGTGAGCCGGAAGCCGAAGCTTTGATAGATCGGGATGTTCGTCTCCTTGCTGGATTCCAGATAGCAGGGCAGATGTGCGGCGTCCGCCGTGGCGAGGGTGTGGCGCATGATCACGCCGCCATAGCCCTTGCCCTGGAACGTCGGGTCGGTGCCGATGGTCTGCAAATACCAGTGCGGCTCGTGCGGATGGACCTTCTCCATCATGTCCATGGTGGAAAGCACGCGGCCGAGATTGCCGCCGAAGGCCGAGATCATCTTCGGGCCATTGACGATATAGGCCCAGAACGGCACGTCCCATTCGTTCGGCGGCCGCCATAGCGTGATCGATTCATGGTTCGCCGTCGTATAGCAGGCGCCGTGCGGCAGCCCGAGCCTGAACAGAATCCCCATCACGCTTTCGAGCTTCGCAAGGCGCTTCGAATCGTCCGGGATGAAATAGGAGAACACCGGATCGTCGTAGAACGCGCGCGCGAGCGATTGCGACAGCGGCCTAGTATCGGACCTTGTGGCGGAACGCACGGTCACGTCCGGTCTTGCGCTCATGCCGTCCCCCAAATTTTCGTGAACGGCACTATAGACACGCGGCCCGGCTTGTCATCCGGCGCGGCGGAATGCGAGGCTGGCGCCCGCCTGCCGGGAGGACCCCCATGGATCTCAAATCCATCGCCAGACTGGCCTTCTGCTCGACCGCTTTGATGACCGTCATCGGCGGGGCTGACGCGGCCTCGCCTTCTGCGACCACCGGCTACAACGCGATCCTGCAGGACTATTACAATGCGCAGTGGAAGGCGCATCCCGCGTCCGCGACCTCGACCGGCGTGCACACCTATGACGCCGATCTCGATGACGTCTCGGCTGCTGCCGTGACGGCGGAGATCGCGCGACTGAAGGATACGATGTCCAAGCTGCGCGCCATCGACGGCGCCAAGCTTTCGGCGATGGACCGCGACGACCGCGACGTTCTTCTCGGAACTATCGACGGCCAGCTTCTGCAGGAGGAGACGCTTCAGACCTGGCGGCGCGATCCGGGTAATTATGTGGGCCTGCTCACATACGCGATCTATGGACTGATCGAGCGCGATTTCGCCGCACTCGACACGCGCATGAAGGATGTGATCGCGCGCGAGAATGCGGTTCCCTCCATGCTGGCCCAGGCGAAGAAGAACCTCGCCGACATGCCGCCGGTGTTCATCGACATAGCGCTGGAAAATCTCGACGGCGGCATTTCGTTTCTGGGCAAGGACGCGCCCGAGGCTTTCAAGAATGTGAGCGATCCCGCGTTGCAGAAGCAGCTCGCGGATTCCACCAAAGCGGCCGTCAACGCCTCGAAGGATTTCAAGGCCTGGCTCACCGCACAGAAGCCCAAAGCGCACGGCTCGTTTGTTCTTGGACACGCCAACCTGCAACGTCTCCTCAAGAGCGACCTGGTGGATGTGCCGGTCGAAAAGGTGCTTGCGGCCGGCGAAGCGCAGTTCGCTAAGGACCACGCCGCCTATCTGGAAGCGGAAAAGCTGATCGATCCCAAGAATCCGTCGAAGGCTTTGTCGGAAGTGGAGGCCAATCATCCGGACGCGGCGCATCTTATCTCCACAGCGCGCGATGGTCTGGTGACTCTGCAGAGCTTCATCGCGCAGCATCGCATCGTCGATCTGCCGTCGCAGCAATTGCCCGTGGTCGCGGAGACTCCGGAATTCGCGCGCGCGGTGATATTCGGTCAGGCCGATCCGCCGGGGCCGCTCGAGACCCACGCGACCAAGGTTTATTATTACATTACGCCGCCCGATCCGAAGTCTTCGCCCGACAAACAGGCTTCGATGCTTGCCTATTGGAATCGGCCGATGCTTCAGAATCTGACGGTGCATGAGGCGTTGCCGGGGCACTTCACGCAGTGGCTTTTCCAGCATGCCAATCCGGGCTGGCCGCTGGTGCGCAAACTGACCGGCTCCTACACCACCACCGAAGGCTGGGCGCACTACAGCGAGCAGATGATGCTGGAGCAGGGATTGAGCAAGGGCGATCCGCGCTATCACCTCACCCAATTGCAGGATGCGCTGTTGCGCGATTGCCGCCTCATCGCCTCGATCAAGATGCATACCGGTGTGATGACGCTTCAGCAGGCTACCGACATGATGCAGAAACAGTGCTTCCAGCCGTCTTCGGTGGCGCCGGGCGAAGCCAAGCGCGGCGCCAACGATCCCGGCTATTACTCCTATACGCTGGGCAAGCTCGAAATCCTGAAGCTGCGCGCCGACGCGCAGAAGAAGCTGGGTAAGGCATTCAACCTCACCAAATTCCACAACGCCTTTATGAACGCGGGCCTTGTGCCGGTGTCGATCATCCGCCGCGAAATGGGCGTGGAGGGATCGGCGCTTTAGGAGCTAACGGTTCAATTCCCGCATCGCGCTGTCGAGGCCGCCGAGCGTCAACGGGAACATGCGGTCGCCCATGATCTGCGAGATCAGGCCGATCGACGGCGTGTAATCCCAGTGCTTCTGCGCCACCGGGTTCAGCCATACGCAATGTTCGTAGATCTGCGTCACGCGGTCGAGCCACACGGCGCCCGCTTCCTCGTTCCAGTGCTCGACCGAGCCGCCGGGATAGGTGATCTCGTAGGGACTCATCGTCGCATCGCCCACGAACACGATCTTGTAGTCGTGCGGATATTTGTGCAGCACGTCCCAGGTCTGGATCTTCTCCGCGTGGCGGCGGCGATTGTCCTTCCACACGCTCTCATAGAGGCAGTTGTGGAAGTAGAAGAAATCCATGTGCTTGAATTCGGTCTTGGCCGCGCTGAACAGCTCCTCGCAAAGCTTGATATGCGCGTCCATCGATCCGCCGATGTCGAAGAAGAGCAGCACCTTCACCGTGTTGTGGCGCTCGGGCACTAGCTTGAGGTCGAGATAGCCCTTGTTCGCGGTATTCTTGATCGTGCCGGGCAGATCCAGCTCGGTTTCCGCACCCTCGCGCGCCCATTTGCGCAACCGGCGCAGCGCTACCTTGATGTTGCGCGTGCCGAGCTCGACCGAGTCGTCAAGGTTCTTGTATTCGCGCTTGTCCCACACCTTCACCGCGCGGCCATGGCGCGACTTGTCCTGGCCGATGCGTACGCCCTCGGGATTGTAGCCGGAATTTCCGAACGGCGAGGTGCCGCCGGAGCCGATCATCTTCGATCCGCCCTCGTGGCGCTTCTTCTGTTCCTCCAGACGTGCTTTAAGCGTCTCCATCAATTTTTCCCAGCCGCCCAGCGCCTCGATCTGCTTTTTTTCTTCTTCGGTCAGGAACTTCTCGGTCAGCGCCTTCAGCCATTCCTCAGGGATCTGTGCGATCAGCGAAGCGTCGAGTCCTTCGAGCCCCTTGAAGACATGGCCGAACACGCGGTCGAATTTGTCGAGGTTGCGCTCGTCCTTCACCAGCGCCGTGCGCGAAAGGTAGTAGAAGTCGTCGACCTTCATGTCGATGACGTCCTTCGACAGCGCATCCATCAGCGCGAGGTATTCCTTGAGCGTCACCGGAATGCGCGCGGCTCTGAGCTCGTCAAAGAACTGGAAGAACATTACATTTCAGTCCGTTGTCCAGGCGCATCCTAGCCCCAATCCGGGCGGTTCAAAATGCGGCGGAAGGCTAGCGCAACAAAGCGAATTCGCGAAGCGCCCGCGCGTAGACGGCATCTAGAAATATCTTCTTGAGGGTGTCGTCGCGCGGGCTGGCATATTCGACCGTGGCCTGAATCGCCCATTGACCGATCGCGCTCGCGGTAAAAATGACGCGGTAATGCGCGTCTTCGATGGTCGCGGTCTCGTAAGCGCGCGTATAGACGCCCGGCGCTCCCCCGAACTTTGTGACGCCCTCGGAGATCTTGCGGCCGCCTTCGCCCTCCTGCTCGATGAAATCCTGCGTAAGCGCGGCCTTGGGGTTATAGGGGCCGGACACCGGCGCAATCACGACCGACCCGTAAATGCCGTCAAGCGCAGAATAGGCGCAGTAGTCGGCGCCCGACTTTGGATCGCGCACGCCAACGGCGTCCCGCTGAAACAACCCGATGGTCTCAGGACAGACGAAGCCAGAAGCGCCATCGATCTTCGCGCCGTTTGCGCCGTTCGCGAATGTCTCGCTCCCGTCCGACGCGAGAGCCGGCGCCGCACGCAGAATAGCAATCAGGATCGCAAGACCGACGCGATGTCCGCTCAGTTTCTGCTCTCCCTGCGCGCCAGAAACGCCAGGCGCTCAAACAGATGCACGTCCTGCTCATTCTTGAGAAGCGCGCCGTGCAGCGGGGGGATAAGCTTGGTGGGGTCCTTCTCGCGGAGCGCCTCCGGCGGCACGTCCTCGTTCATCAATAGTTTGAGCCAATCCAGCAGCTCGCTTGTCGAAGGCTTTTTCTTGAGGCCGGGCACGTCGCGAATCTGGTAGAAGACATTGAGCGCCTCGCCGACCAGCTTTTGCTTGATATCCGGATAGTGCACGTCGACGATCTTCTGCATCGTCTCGCGGTCCGGAAACTTGATGTAGTGGAAGAAGCAGCGGCGCAGGAACGCGTCCGGCAATTCCTTCTCGTTATTGGACGTGATCATGACGATCGGTCGCTTCTTCGCCTTGATCGTCTCGCCGGTCTCGTAGACGAAGAACTCCATGCGATCGAGTTCGAGCAGAAGGTCGTTCGGAAATTCGATGTCCGCCTTGTCGATCTCGTCGATCAGAAGCACCGGCCGGCGATCCATAACAAAGGCTTCCCAGAGCTTTCCTTGCTTGATGTAGTTGCGGACATCTTTGACCCGCTCGTCGCCAAGCTGACTGTCGCGCAGGCGCGTGACGGCATCGTATTCGTAAAGTCCCTGTTGCGCCTTGGTGGTCGACTTGACGTGCCAGGTGATGAGCGGCGCCTTCAGCGCATCGGCGACTTCGTAGGCAAGCTGCGTCTTGCCCGTTCCCGGCTCTCCCTTGATGAGCAGCGGCCGTTCGAGCGTGATCGAGGCGTTGACCGCGATCCTGAGATCGTCCGTCGCGACATATCGATCCGTGCCCTGGAAGCGCTGAGAACTCATGACAAATCCTTGGGAATAGCCATGCTCCAGAGCCTAGGCAGGGCGCTGCGGGTCTGCAAGCAGCCATCGTGCGCCGCGCCGAATTGCGCTAGCTTGCGTAAAGGCTCCTTTGGGGAAGGAACATGTCCTGGGTCATTCCTGTCGCCGTTCTGATCGCTGGCGTGCTGGCGAGTTTCACCGACTGGTATTTCATGGGCGTACTGCATCACGAGCGCTACATGACCTATCCCGACACCTGGTGGCCGCGCGATCGCGGCGGCGAAACGCGACCAATCCTCTATTCGGCGTCACTGGGCTTTGTCACTGCGGCGGCGGTGGTGGCGCTCTGCGCCATGGTCGGGGTCGGCGACGTTTGGGGCGGGCTCAAGGTCGCCTGCATCGCCTGGTTCGCAGGGCCATTGGTGCAGGTCGCCACCACCCAGCTCTGGATCCGCATCGACTGGCGCGTCAGCATGGCCCACGCGCTCGGCTACCTTGCGCGTTTCGTCATTGCGGGGGTCGCGGCCGGCATCGCCCTGCCGCTGGGCTAAGGATCGATCCGGCCTCCTTTTAAGGTTGCAAAAGCGATAGAAACGCGCAGAAATGGCGGCACCCGATCGGACCGCCATGACTGTCGCCCATGTCTACACCGTCGCCTTTCAGGGCATCGAGGCGCGTGAAGTCGATGTGCAGGTGCATATCGGCGAGGGCACGGGAGGCCACTTCAACATTGTCGGTCTCGCAGACAAGGCGGTCGCCGAAAGCAGGGAACGGGTGCGCGCGGCGCTCGGCGCAATCGGCCTCGCCATGCCGTTTCGCCGCACCACCGTCAATCTTGCGCCCGCCGACCTGCCGAAAGAAGGCAGCCATTACGATCTGCCCATCGCGCTCGGGCTGCTTGCGGCGATGGGCGTTTTGCCCGCTAGCGAAATCGCCGGCTATGTCGCGATGGGGGAGCTTTCGCTCGACGCGCAGATCACCGCTGTGTCGGGCGTTCTGCCGGCCGCCATTGCGGCCTCGGCGCAGAACAGGGGGCTAATCTGTCCGGCTGCGTGCGGCTCGGAAGCGGCGTGGGCCGGTGGGATCGAAATAATCGCGGCCCCATCGCTGATCGCCCTCGTCAATCATGTAAAGGGAGCTCAAGCGCTGACTCCACCCGTGGCCAAGCTCGCCGAAGACTCCGGTCCCATTCCCGACCTCAAGGATGTCAAGGGACAGGAAACCGCCAAACGCGCGCTCGAAATCGCGGCCGCCGGCGGGCACAATCTGCTCATGATCGGACCGCCCGGAGCCGGCAAGTCGATGCTCGCTCAGCGCCTCCCCGGCCTGCTGCCAAAACTCGACGCGCGCGAAGCTCTGGAGATTTCAATGGTCCAGTCGCTTGCGGGCGAGCTCGCGGGCGGGGCCATCTCGCGACGGCGGCCGTTCCGCAATCCGCATCATTCCGCGTCCATGGCTTCGCTCGTCGGCGGCGGACTGAAGGTTAGGCCTGGCGAAGTCTCCCTCGCCCATTTGGGCGTTCTCTTCCTTGATGAGCTTCCGGAATTCCAGCGAGCGGTGCTGGATTCACTGCGCCAGCCCATTGAGACGGGAGAAGCCGTCGTCGCGCGCGCCAACGCGCATGTGCGCTACCCCGCTCGGTTTCAGCTGGTCGCGGCCATGAATCCGTGCCGCTGCGGCTATTTGAGCGCGCCGGCCCAAGCGTGCGGCCGCGCCCCCAAATGCGCCCAGGACTATCAATCCCGAATTTCGGGGCCGCTGTTGGACCGCATTGATTTGCATGTCGAAGTGTCTGGCGTATCGGCCTCGGATTTGACCCTTCCACCGCCCGCGGAGGGAAGCGAGGCGGTCGCCCGCCGCGTCAGCCGCGCGCGCGATATTCAGCGCGAGCGCTATGACGGCCAGCCTATTCGCACCAATTCCGAAGCCGAAGGCGAAACGCTCGAGCGCGTAGCCGCGCCCGATTCCGCAGGCGCCCGGCTCCTCGCCGAGGCTGCCGACGCCATGCGTTTGACCGCGCGCGGCTACCACCGCATGCTCAAAGTCGCACGCACAATCGCCGACCTTGCGGGCTCTGCCGCAGTCCAGCGCGCGCACATCGCCGAAGCGCTTTCTTACCGCCGCCTGACGCACCTATACGCCTAGCCGACGCGGCCGATCACGTATCAGGGGGCCGTGGCGAGCCACGCAATAGCGGGCGCGCCGTCATTTCTGGATTTCCAATCCGGCGCGAACCAGGACGATATTTTCGACGGCGGGCTTCGGCATTCCGCGCCCGGCGCAAAACGCTCCACATTTCGCGTACCAGCGCACGGCGCAAACCGGAGCCGCGCCGCCCAAGAGGTCGAACTCTATCTTGCGCCTAGGCCGTCCGGCCCGGCAGCACGGCCGCGATCGCAAGTCCGGCCACGATCGCGCTCACGATCTCGATGACGATCGCCGCCGCCGTGAAGTCGGCCGGAAAACCGTACCAGTTCCAGTACGAAACATTTGTCGCGATGGCCGCGGAAATTCCGATACCTGCGACAACCGAAACGCGGCCTAAATAGGACGCGGCGACCATCGAGACGATCCATGCGGCTATCAGCGCCTGCACGAGCTGTTTGACGAATTCCTTCACCAGCAGCGGCGTCATGTCGCCGCCGCCGCGATGATTCGCCGGATGGTAAAGCAACAGACCGCTGGGGTTCGCCGCCTCGAGCTTCTGGAATTTCTCCATCATATTGGGATCCTTGGGATCGACCCAGGGAAACATGTAGAGCGCGCCGGCCGGGCCGATGGACTCGTTCATCGTCTTGAGCACGGCAGGTTCGTTGGGCATCTGGCTGAAGCCGACTCTGCCCAAGGGCGTTTCCATATGCGCGATGGCGGTCCAAACGAACATCGCGACGGCGCCGGCGAGGCCGGCAAGAATAATCCGCATTTCGAAATTCCCCCAGGGTCCGGTCGTTTCAGTATAGCTCGGAACGCCGCCTTCGCCTAATTGCCGCGTCCGCATCCGGAAGAGTCCCGGCTCCCCGCGCGACCAGCTGTTCCGCTCGCGCGCGGCGCTCGGGTCGCTGCGTATCGTCTTGGCGGACGGCGCTCAATGCCGTAAGCAAATCCGGCGTGACATAGGGCGAGCGCCGTGGAAGAGCGAACGGACAAGCGGCCATCGAGATTTCGCTATGCCCTGCTGGCCGCGCCCTTCGTCGCCATGCTGGCGGTGCCGAGCTATAACCGCATCGACCCCCAGCTCGCCGGCGTACCTTTCTTCTATTGGTATCAGCTTCTCTGGATCGGGCTTGGCGCGCTACTCCTGGCGCTGGTCCGGCGCGCCGAACGACGGCGGAACGACCCATCATGAATGCGGATCCGGCCGCGATCGCAGTCTTTCTGGGGTTGTGTTTGCTGGTCACGGCGTTGGGATTCGTCGCCGCGCGCTGGCGGCGCGGCGATCTCGACCACCTTCACGAATGGGGTCTTGGCGGGCGGCGCTTCGGCGCGATCGTGACCTGGTTTCTGCTCGGCGGCGATCTCTACACGGCCTACACATTCGTCGCCGTTCCGGCGCTGATGTTCGGCGCGGGCGCGATGGGTTTTTTCGCCGTGCCCTATACGGTGCTCGTCTATCCCATTCTCTTCGCCGTCTTTCCACGGCTCTGGTCGGTCGCGCACAAACATGGCTATGTGACGGTTGCAGATTTCGTTCGCGGGCGCTTTGGCAGCGGCGCGCTTGCGCTCGCCGTCGCGGCGACCGGAATCTTCGCCACAATGCCTTACATCGCGCTGCAGCTCGTGGGCATGGAGGCGGTGATCGCCGGGCTGGGAATACCCATGACCTTTGTCATCGGAGACCTCGCGATTCCGGATGCGCCGCTGCTCATCGCGTTCGCGGCGCTCGCCGCCTATACCTACAACAGCGGGCTTCGCGCGCCGGCGTTGATCGCCATAGTCAAGGACGGTCTTCTCTACGTCACGGTAGTGGCCGCGATCGTCGTCATTCCGGCCGAGCTGGGCGGGTACGGCAAAATCTTCGCCAGCGTCGACTCCAAGTCGCTGCTGCTGCCGCCGGCGGGAGCGGGAAATCTGGGAGCGCAATCCGCCTACGCCACGCTTGCGCTCGGTTCAGCGCTCGCTCTGCTGCTCTATCCCCATTCGATCACCGGCCTGCTCAGCTCCGCAAGTCGAGACGCCGTCAAGCGAAACGCCGTTTTTCTCCCCGCTTACTCGCTTGCGCTCGCAGCGATAGCGCTCTTGGGCTACATGGCGATCGCCGCGGGGGTGAAATCCGCGCCGGAATACGCCGCCGGCTTTGCGGGTTTCGGGAACAATTTCGCCGTTCCGGCGCTGTTCCTTAAATCCTTTCCCGCCTGGTTCGTGGGCGTTGCGTTCGCTGCTATCGCCATCGGTGCGCTTGTGCCTGCGGCCATCATGTCGATCGCCTGCGCCAATCTCTTCACCCGAAATATCTACCGGGAATACATCCGGTCCGACTGCTCCCCCAAACAGGAGAGCTCGGTCGCTAAACTCGCCTCCCTGGTCGTCAAGCTTGGCGCCCTAATTTTCATTGTCGAATTGCCCATGAAATACGCGATCAATTTGCAACTTCTTGGCGGGGTCTGGATCATCCAGACATTTCCGGCCGTTGCGCTCGGCCTCTACACCCGCAAACTCCATCCGAACGCGCTTCTCTTCGGATGGGCGTCAGGAATCGCGGCGGGAACGTGGATGGCCGCTCAATCGGGGTTCAAGCCGATCTATGAGCTGGTCGTGCTTGGAACGAGTGTGCCGTGCTACGCGGCGCTGTCCTCGCTGGTCCTTAACCTCGCAGTCACCCTCACGCTCTGCGCCGTCTTCGCGCTCGTTGCGCCCAAGCCTGCTCACGACTCGACCCTGGCGGAAGACTATGTCTAACCGAAGCGACCGGTGATGTATTGCTCGGTTCGCTTGTTTTCGGGCGCCGTGAAAATCTTTTCGGTCGGTCCGTACTCAACCAGCTCGCCAAGATACATGAACGCCGTGTAGTCGGAGGTGCGAGAGGCCTGCTGCATATTGTGGGTCACGATCACGATCGTGTAGTCCGCCGACAATTCGTCGATCAACTCCTCGATTTTCGCGGTGGAGATCGGATCGAGCGCCGAGCAGGGTTCGTCGAGCAGAATCACTTCCGGCTTGGTCGCTACCGTTCGCGCGATGCACAGCCTTTGCTGTTGCCCGCCGGAGAGGCTGAGGCCCGATTCCCTGAGCTTGTCCTTGACCTCGGTCCACAGCGCCGCGCGCTGCAGCGCGTCCTCGATCCGACCGTCGAGTTCGGAGCGCGGCATTCTCTCGTACAGCTTAATGCCGAAGGCGATGTTGTCGTAGATCGTCATCGGAAACGGCGTCGGCTTCTGGAACACCATTCCGACTCGTGAGCGCAGCAGATTTATGTCGAGTCCCGGGTTCAAGATGTTCTCGCCATCCAGGACGACCTCGCCCTCAGCGCGTTGCTTTGGGTAAAGTTCGTAGATGCGATTGAGCACGCGCAGAAGCGTGGACTTGCCGCACCCCGACGGTCCGATGAACGCCGTCACCTGGCGGTCCATCAACGGCAGCGAGATATTCTTCAGGGCCTTTGTCGAGCCGTAGTAAAAAGAGAGATCCCTGATATCGACTTTCACGCTGTCTTTCACGGCGGCGTCCATAATCTAGCTCCGCTTGGTCGATTCGAGCGCGCGCGCAACGATGCTGAGGCCCAGCACGGTCGCGGTGATCAGAAGGGCGCCCGCCCAGGCGAGCGTGTGCCAACCCTCGTAGGGGCTCATCGCGAACTGGAAGATCACATAGGGCAGATTGGCGATGGGCTGATTGAGATCGGTGGACCAGAACTGATTGTTGAAGGCGGTGAAGAGCAGCGGCGCGGTCTCCCCCGAGATGCGCGCGATCGCGAGCAACACGCCGGTGACGATGCCGGCTCTCGCGGCGCGCCAGGTGACAGCGCGAATGACCGAACTTCGCGGCGCGCCCAGCGCGGCCGCAGCTTCCCGCAAGCCATTGGGCACCAAAAGCAGCATGTTCTCGGTCGTTCGCACAACCACGGGAATGACGATCACCGCCAGCGACGCTGCGCCCGCCCAGCCCGAAAAGTGTCCCATCTTGATGACCAGCATTTCGTATATGAAGAGGCCGGTGATGATCGACGGCGCGCTGAGCAGGATGTCGTTGATAAATCGCACCGCGAAGGCGAGCTTTGTGTGGCGGCCATATTCGGCGAGATAGGTTCCGGCAAGCAGCCCGATCGGCGTGCCGCCGGCCACTGCGATCGCGCTCATAAGAAGGCTTCCGACAATCGCATTGGCGAGGCCCCCATCCATCATTGGCGGGGGCGTATTCTGGGAGAAGAGCTTCAGCGAAAGGCCGGCGAATCCGTTGGAGAACAGCGAGGTCAGTATCGCCCCAAGCCAGACGAGGCCGAAGCCGGCGGCGAACACCGACAACGCCAGGAAGAATCCATTCCGCAGCTTGCGCCTGCGATAAAGTCCTGCGTTCACGCCACCCCTCCCGCCCGCCGCTCGAGCGCGCGCAGCATGAGTTGAGCGCTGGCGAGCACGACGAAGGTGATGAAGAAGAGGATTAGCCCCATCTCGATCAGCGACGATAGGTAGAGCTGGCCTACGGCTTCGGCGAATTCGTTGGCGATCGTGGCCGAGATGGTTGTGCCCGGCGCGAACAGCGATGCCTGGATGTTGTGCGCGTTGCCGATGACGAAAGTCACAGCCATCGTCTCTCCCAGCGCGCGTCCCAGCGCCAGCATCGCGCCGCCGACCACGCCGGAGCGCGCGAACGGCAAGACCACGCGCCACATGACTTCCCAAGTCGTGCAGCCGAGCCCATAGGCGGCTTCCTTAAGCATGGGCGGTACGGTCTCGAACACGTCGCGGGTCACGGCCGAGATGAAGGGAAGCACCATGATCGACAGGATCAGCGATGCGGTGAAGACCCCGATGCCATAAGGCGGCCCGCCAAGAATGTCCTTAAGCAGCGGGATGTTGGCGAACAGATCGATGAGCCAGGGTTGGACGGTCTGCTGGAATTCCGGAGCGAACACGAAGAGGCCCCAGATGCCGTAGATGATGCTCGGTATCCCGGCCAGCAGCTCTATGGCGATGCCGATCGGCCGCCTGAGAGGGCGCGGACAGATTTCCGTGAGAAAAATGGCTATGCCGATGCCCACCGGCAGCGCGATTAGCATGGCGAGCGCTGAGGTGACGAGCGTGCCGTAGATCGAGGCGAGCGCGCCGAATTCCTCTGTCACCGGATTCCAGGAGTCCGTGCCGACAAAACCTAATCCGAATTTGTGGACCGCCGGCAGGGAGCCGAGGACAAGGGCCAGGATGACCCCGGCGAAGACGCCGATCACGATCATGGCCGCCAGGACCGTGAGTGCGTGGAATCTGGCGTCCCTCATCCCGAATCGGCGGACGACATGGGCGCGGGAGACGGCGACGAAATTTTCGGTCAAGGCAATGTCGGCCATAAAGCGTGCGCCAATGTCTTTAGACGGAATTCGGCCTGCCGCCGAGCGCCGCGTCGGGACTGGAATTGGCGGTGATCTCGTCGATCTTCGGCGCCACCTCCATCACAATTCCATGAAGCTTTTGTGACAGCGGCGGCCGGAGCGGGACGAGATCGCTGTGCTCGCAGCAAGAGATTGATTCACAATGAGGAAAGGCTGCGGGCGCGGCTTTGCGCCCGCGGCCCGGTGTTCTCAGCGGCCCGCCATCATCGAAACCGCGAACGTGTCGCCATGATCGTTGGTGACGGTCCAGCTGTCGCCCACATGATGACTTTCGAGCGGCGAGCAGGTTGTGGCAGGCGGATTGGGCGCTTCGGCGGGCAAGGTCGGCGTCAGACAGATGGCCTTGCCGTTGTCCTTGATGACCCACTTGCCCGGATATTGGACAGTCTTGCCGTCCGGGGTCGTGCCCTTGGCGCTATAGGTCCCGTCAGAGTTGAAGAGCAACATCCCCGTCTGACCCGTCTTGACGTTCTTGGTGGCGACCGTATTGGCGTAAGTGTCAGCCATTGGATCGTCCGCCAGCGCCGCGCTTGACGCCAGCACGAAGCCGGCCGCCAAAGCCGCCGTCAGGTATCTCATGAATTCCTCCCTGAATTGAGATCGGTTGGGGCTCTTTCATCAGCATGAAGTCGCCCGGAAACGCGTCACATTAACCTTTTTGCGCGGCTCTCCAAGCACGGGCTCGAGATTTAAGCTTTTCTCAAGCGGCGACGCGTCCTACTCGCCCGCGGGGTCTTCAAGCTGTCATGCCGGTAGCGCGCTTCCTACGCATGTTTTTCGGGCTGCTGGCCTGCGCCATGCTGATGGCGGTGGTGAGCGAAATTCTGTTCTACGGTCGGCTGGCGGTCGTGCCGAGGCCGATCTTCGCCGCACTGCTGGCCGTCACGATCGCATTCGTGTTGCACGCCTACCGACAGGCGCGCGAGCACAGCGAGCTTCTTAATCGCAGGACTGAAGAATTGCAGGCCGTCGCCGCGCAGCTCGAGGAATCCTTGCGCGAGGCTGCAACTGCGAACGCGCGGTTGAACCAGAGCGAGATTCGCTACAAGGGCCTGGTCGACGCGCAGGGCGACGCCATTTTTCGCCGCTCGGCGGACAGTCGGCTCACCTATGGCAATGACGCCTTTTTCAGACTCTTCGGGCTTAACCCGCGACTGGCCCTGGGACGGCCTTTTACGCCAGAGATCCACCCAGAAAGCGGGAGTCCTATATTCGGCAGCTTCGCGGGTCTTGAGACCGGCCGGGCGCGCGTGCGCTACGATCAGCACGTGCGCACCGCCTACGGTTGGCGATGGCTGGCATGGGAGGACTACGCCGTGCGCGACGGGCTCGGACGCCTGGTGGAAGTCCAGAGCGTCGGGCGCGACATCACCGAACGAAAGGCGCTGGAAGAGGCGCTCAAGGAGGCCCGCGACCGCGCCGAGGCCGCGTCACGCGCCAAGTCCGGGTTCCTGGCCACGATGAGTCACGAAATTCGCACGCCGATGAACGGCGTTCTCGGCATGGCGCGGTTGCTGCTCGAAACCGATCTGCGGCCGCAGCAGCGCAGTTACGCGCAGGCGATCGCGCAATCCGGCGAGGCTCTGCTCAGCCTAATTGGCGACATCCTCGATTTCTCCAAGATCGAATCGGGCACGTTGAGCTTCGACGAAGACGAGGTGGAGTTGGACTCCCTGCTCGAGCGCGTCGTTGAATTGCAGGCCCCGCGCGCCCATTCCAAGGGCATCGAGCTTGTCGCGGCGCTCGCGGCCGACGCGCCGCGCGTCGTGCGCGCTGACAGCGTGCGACTTTTTCAAGTGCTCAACAATCTCATCGGCAACGCGATCAAATTCACCGAAGAAGGCGGCGCGCGGGTCGAAGCAAGACTGGTCGACGGCGCCGAACGCCGCTTCGTGCGCTTCGACGTGCGGGATACCGGCGTGGGCGTGCCGCCGCAAAAACGAGACGAGATATTCGAGGAATTCGTGCAGGCCGATTCAAGCCACGCCCGTAAATTCGGCGGCACGGGGCTGGGGCTTGCGATCTGCAAGCGACTGGTGGCGGGGATGGGAGGAGAGATCGGCGTCGAGCCTGCGCCGGGTGGCGGAAGCATCTTCTGGTTTACGATCCCTGCGGTCCTGGTCGCCGACAAGCCCGGGCCGGACAAGAATCAACTTTTGCGCGGACGGCGCTTTTCGATTGTCACCCGCAATGCCCTGCTCCGCGAGGGACTTGCGGCGCAGCTTCGCCTACTCGGCGGAGAAGTGCGTCCGCTTGCGGGAGAAAACGAGACGGGCGGCGCCGTCGACTACACGCTCATCGACGCAGGCGCCGGGGCGGAGCCGGACCTGCCCGTCCTACCTGTCCCAGGCACGCCCTCCTTTGTGCTGCTGGCGCCAGCGGCTCACGGCAAGCTAGCCGGTCTCCTCGCTGAAGGCTTTGCTGGCCACCTGATCAAGCCTGTGCGCCAGTCGTCCTTAATCGAACGGTTTTCGCAAGACGGCGCATTGCGCGCCCCCGCCGTCAACCCGCTCGAGCGCGTTTCTGAACCAAGCCGCTCCGCCTCTCGCCAGTTCAAGGTCCTGCTTGCCGAAGACAACGCCGTCAACGCCTTTCTGACCCGCGAACTGCTTCGCCGTCGCGGCCACGAGGTGCGGGAGGTGGCGACCGGCGAGGCCGCGGTGAAGGCCATGGCCGAGGAACGGTTCGATCTGATGTTGACCGACATACACATGCCCGGAATGGACGGCATCGAAGCAACTCGGGCGATCCGCGCCGACGAAGCGGCGCAAGGCCGTCCGCGGACTCCGATCGTAGCCCTCACGGCGGACGCCCTGGAGACGGGAAAGCGGGCTTGCAGGGAGGCCGGCATGGATGGTTTTCTCGTCAAGCCCGTGGATCCGACGCTCCTGGACGAAATGTTCGAAACCTTTTTTCCCGCCGGCGTCGATAGCGCCGCAGCATGAACAAGAGCGCGAGCGGCCGCCGCCTCAATGACTATCTGCGGCCGCGAACCCTTTTGATGCTGGCGCTCGGATTTTCTTCGGGCCTGCCCTTTCTGCTCGTCGGCAACACTTTCGGATACTGGTTGCGCGACGAAGGCGTCACCCTGGCGGCCATCGGGTTTATTTCCTGGGTGGGCCTTGCCTATTCGCTCAAATTCGCCTGGGCGCCGCTGATCGACCGCGCCAACGCGCCTCTCGCGGCGGCGCTCGGACGCCGCAGAGGCTGGATGTTGCTGGCCCAGTTGGTCGCCGCCTCCGGCCTAATCGCGATGGCGCTTGCGGGCGTCCATCACGGGCTGGTTCTGCTTGGCCTGCTGGCGCTGGTGGTGGCCTTCGCATCGGCGACGCAGGACGTGGTCATCGACGCCTGGCGGATCGAATCCGCGCAGGACTCGGCGGAACTCGGGCTCCTGACCTCCGCCTATACGTTCGGCTATCGCGCCGCGATGCTGGCGTCGGAGGCGGTGATCCTGCCGATCGCCGCGCGTCTCGGTTGGAACGCGACCTACATGCTCTACGGAGCGCTTATGGCGGTGGGCGTCGCCGCCTGCCTTCTTGCGACGGAGCCTGTCCACGCCGATGAGGCGATGGCGCGAAAGCAGGCGCTCGCGCCGCTCTCGAGCGCGCGCGGCGTCTTTGACGCAATCGCCGGTCCGTTCATCGTATTCTTCAGAACGCACGGGACGACTGCGCTGCTTATGCTGGCGGCCATCAGCCTGTTTCAATTGCCGAACTTTGTTATGGGCCCAATGGCCAATCCGCTCTATCACGACATTGGACTGTCAAAAGATGTCGTCGGCGCGGTGCGCGGAACGGTCGGGCTGGCCGCGGTGTTTCTCGGCGTGGCCGCCGGCGGCTTTCTCACTTTGAGGCTTGGCGATATGCGCGCGCTGCTGGTGGGCGGCGCGCTGCAGATTCTTGGCACTGCGCTCTACGCGGTTTTGCCCTACGCACATGGAGAGCTTGTGTTTTCGGCCATCATGGCGATCGACAATTTCGGCATCGCCGTCGCTGGCATCACGCTCGTCGCCTACATGTCGAGCCTGACGAGCATCGGCTACACGGCGACGCAATATGCGCTTCTGAGCTCCACCTACACCTGGGCCGGCAAAATCTTGAAGGGTTTCTCGGGCGCGGCCGTGCAGGGCCTCGCCGCTGGTTACGGTTTGATGAACGCCTATGCGCTCTTCTTCTTGGGCGCGGCGGCGATCGGGGCGCCTGCATTGGTGCTATTCGCCATACTGAACGCCAGACGACGCGCCGAAGCGACGGAATAGCTCAAGCGCCGCGTTTTAATCCACTTGGCCTCGGCGTTTGTCATAGCCCGCCGCCTCGGGTAAAATCCGTCCTCGCGAAGAGCGCTGCGGCGCCGCGCAAGAGGAAGCAGCCTTGGTCAATATCCACGAACCCGGACCTTTCGAAGGCCGTGCGGAGCGCTGGCCCATCCTCGCCGTCAGCGGGGCGATGGAGGTGCGCCTGGCGGAGACCGAGGCCGAGGTGGAGGCGGCGCAGGGCCTTCGCTATCGGGTCTTCTATGAGGAAATGTCGGCGATCCCCACGCCTGACATGTGCGCGCAGAGGCGCGACTTCGACCGCCTCGACGAATTCTGCGACCACATGCTGGTGATCGATAGGGCCAGACTCGGCGAAGACGGCCAGCCGCTGGTAGTCGGGACCTATCGCATGATGCGCGAAGCTTATCTTGCCAGGAGCGGCGGATTTTACACCTCCGGCGAATACGATCTTTCGCCGATGCTCGCGGCTTGGCCCAAGCAGACGCGCTATCTCGAGCTCGGTCGATCCTGCATTCTCAAGGAATACAGAAGCCGCAACTCGACGATGCAGCTGCTCTGGCGCGGACTGATGGCGTATGTGGCGCGCTTTTCGAGCGAATTAATGTTTGGATGCGCCTCGTTTGCGGGCGTCGACCCAAAGGCGCTGGCGCTGCCGCTATCCTATCTCCACCACAACCATCTCATGCCTGCCGCGGTGCGCGTGCGCGCGAGACCCGAGCTCTATGTCGAGATGAACGTGATGCCGAAGGAAGCGATCGACGCGAAGGAGGCTCTTCGCGCTTTGCCTGCGATGATCAAGGGTTACCTTCGCGCCGGATGCACGGTCGGCGAGGGCGCGGTCATCGATCACCAGTTCGGCACGACCGACGTCTTCATATATTTGCCGATGAAGGACGCCGATCCGCGCTATGTGAGCCGTTTCAGCCAGGGCGTGGCGTAGCGCCTAACGGCTTGAAAGGAATGCTCGCGCGTCCTCCGAGGATTGCTTCGCCACCTCCTCCATCGGGATGTGCCCGGTGGAGGGGTAGATGATGAGCTTCGAGCCGGGAACCGCCCTCGCCCAATCATGGGCGACGGACACCGGAATCAGCCGGTCCTGCGCTCCCCAAAGTATCAGCGTGGGCATGGTGAGCGACTTTACGTGCTTGGCCACGTAATTGTCCCGAGGGAGGGAAAAACGCGAAAGCGTCGCGGCGCGCGTTCCGTCCATCCGCGCGAAGTCCCAATAGGTGTCGATCATCGCATCGGTGATCACCCACTTGTGCACGACGGCCTTGTTCAGGCCTTCCGTCACGATGGCGCGCGGAGTCACATGCAAGAGAAGCTGATTCAACACCGGAATGCGCGCGAGCCTGAACGCGATGGGCTCTCCGCTCGTCGACTTGAACGGAAGCCCCCCGGCGTCGATCAGGATCAGGCTGGCGACGCGATCGGGGTGCTGTTCGGCGAAGCGGGCCGCCACCGCTCCTCCCATGGAGTTGCCGGCGAGCGAGAATCTCGTAAGGCCGATCTTGTCGGCGAACTCTTCGACGAATTTCGACATGCCCTCTTCGCTATAGTCTCCGTTCGGCACGGCGCCAGTAAGGCCGTGACCCGGTAGATCGACGCTGACCACCAGGAACTGGTCGCTGAGCCGCTTGGACCAGGGCTCCCAGGTGAAAAGAGAAGCGTTCGAGCCGTGGAGCAGGAGCAGCGCCGGGGCGTTTCGGTCGCCCCTTTCGCGGTAGTGGGCGCGCGCGCCGTCGGGCAGAGTTACGAATGCGGACGGCGGCGTTGCGTATTTGGCTTCGAGGACGGCGCGCGGAATGTTTGGGGCGTTGAACAGCCAGAACAGGCCGACAATCGCCGCGATGAGCACGACAAGGCTGATCAGGAAATTACGCATGGGGCGCCCTCGAAAAACGGCGGCGAGTATAATGGAGCGCAGGCGCTTACGAAAATCGACGCGGCGTCACGATTCCAGGCAATCGAGAACAGAGTCCATGTCCGGGCGAGCCGACACGCGAATGTCACGAAAGGCGAGGGGAGAGAGCGCAGACTTTGCGGCCTCGCTGATGCAAATGGCGGTCATCGCGCTAACGTCCAGCGCCGAAGCCCTCACGCAGTCGCGAAACGCGCGCGCGCTCCGCGGCGAAAAAAATAAAGCGGCGCCAATTTCACCCCGACCAATCCGCTCGCGAGCATCCCGAGGAAGTTCGCGCGCGGCCATGATGTCATAAAGATCGATTCGTTGCGTCTGATATCCCTGCTCCCGCAACAGGGAGGTGAGCGCGCTCCCGCCGTCGGCGCCCGATGCGTGCAACAGGATTCCACGCCCTGGTTCGGCCCATTGCGCCGTGGCGGATGCTAGCGCGCGCGTGTCGCCTTCGGCGCTGCGGACGGACGAAAATCCCGCTTCGCGCGCCGCGGCGGCGGTTTGGCCGCCGACCGCGAATATCGCAATGTCGCGCCGTGACGATCGCATCGCCAGGGCCCTGACGCCATTGGCGCTTGTCGCCAGCACAGCCTGGACATCTTCAAGTCGAATTTCCGGTCCGGAGCGGAATGAAACCGACAGAAGCGGCGCAACGACCGGCTCATGCCCGCGCGCCCTCACGCGCTCGGCCGTGCGCAGCGCGTCCTCGATCGGGCGCGTGATCAGAACGCGCATGTCAAAGATCGAGCCAGGCTGCGGCGCGAGGCCGAATGGACAGTCCCGCTTCGCGTCCGCGCCGCTCGGCAGCGATCGCAGCCTCGCGAAAATCCCGCCCGCCGATCTCCATCTTGAAGCGCGCCGAGACGCAGTCTGATCCATCGGGGGCGATCACCTCTCCGCTGAAATCGAGGGCGCCGGCCGAGACGCTCGCAAGTCCCGCAATGGGCGATCGGCACGAGCCGCCAAGTCCAGCCTGAAATCCACGTTCGCAGAAAACGGCGATGAACGATGTCGGATCCGCGAACGCGCCAGCGATGCGTCCGGCCTCGTCGTCTTTGCGCGCTTCGATTCCGATCGCGCCCTGCGCCAGCGCCGGCAGCCAGCTCTCCGTGGGCAGCAGCGATGTCGCGCGCGCGTCCAGGCCTAGCCGCTTGAGCCCGGCGTAGGCCAGCAGGATGGCGTCGTAGGCGCCGGCTTCGAGCTTGGCCAGTCTCGTATCGACATTGCCACGAAGAAGCGCGGCCTCGGCATGCGGCCAGGCGCGCCGGACCTGCGCCGCGCGCCGTGCCGAACTGGTGCCGATCCTGATGCTCGCGGAAAGATCCCCCATGGTTTTGCCTTGCGCCATTATCAGCGCCTCGCGCGGGTCTTCGCGGGGCAGGATCGCGGCGATTTCCAGAGGCTGCGGCAACGCCGCCGGCACGTCTTTCATCGAATGGACCGCCAGATCGATGCGGCCGTCCAGCAGAGCCTCCTCGAGTTCCTTGACAAACAGGCCCTTGCCCCCGGAATCGGCGAGCGGTCGATCGACAATCCTATCGCCAGAGGTTTTAAGCGTCACGATTTCGCACGCCATGCCGAGACGATTTTCGATCGCGCGGGCGGCCAGGCCGGCTTGAAGGACGGCCAGCTTGGATCCGCGTGCGCCAATGCGAAGAAGTTTTTGCGGCATGGCTCCGATCAGGCTAGGACATCGTCTTCTAGCATGAGGCGGCCGGCGTTGCGCGAATGGACGGTGCTCGGCATCGAGACGAGTTGCGATGAAAGCGCGGCGGCGGTGGTTCGCGGCGCGGCCCCCGGGCCGGGGACGATCCTCTCCAACATCGTCTTTAGCCAGATCGAGCAGCACAGGCCCTATGGCGGCGTCGTGCCGGAAATCGCCGCCAGAGCCCATATCGAACGGATCGATTCGATCGTCGAAGAAGCGCTTGCGCAAGCACGATTGACGCTCGGCGAAGTCGATGCCGTGGCGGCGACGGCGGGGCCGGGATTGATCGGCGGCGTGATGGTCGGGCTAATGACCGCCAAGGCCCTTTCCATGGCCGCGTCAAAGCCGCTTGTGGCCGTCAACCATCTCGAAGCCCATGCGCTGACTGTTCGGCTTACCGAAGGCGGTTCCTTTCCATTTCTCCTGCTTCTGATTTCGGGCGGACATTGTGAGCTTCTCGGGGTCGAAGGCGTCGGGCGTTTCCGCCGCTACGGCGCCACGATCGACGACGCTGTCGGCGAGGCTTACGACAAAACCGCAAAGCTGCTGGGCCTGGGCTATCCCGGCGGCCCGCGCGTCGAGGCCCTGGCGCATTCTGGCGATCCGAAGCGTTATGCGCTGCCCAGGCCTCTATCCAATCGCGAGGGCGCCGATTTTTCCTTCTCGGGCCTCAAAACGGCGGTGCGCCAGATCGTGCGAGGCGGTGGCTATGACGCCGCCGATGTTGCGGCGTCCTTTCAGGCGGCCGTCATCGACGTGCTTTGCGACCGCACCCGCGCCGCGATGGCGATGTTCCGCGCGGACTGTCCGCACGCGGCCGATGCGCCCTTTGTGATCGCCGGCGGCGTCGCGGCGAATCGCTCCATTCGCGAAACCTTGGGCGCGCTCGGGGCGCAGCGCGGATTTCCGGTAAAAATACCCCCGCCCGGGCTCTGCACGGACAATGCCGCGATGGTCGCCTGGGCGGGGGTTGAACGCGGCCAGCTAGGGCTTTTCGACGGGCTGGGCGCCCTGGCTAAGCCCCGCTGGCCATTGGACGCGCTCACTGGGGGGAGGACCGGCGCGCCCAAGGATGCGGCGGGCTAGATAAGGGCGAACGATGTCGCCGCCATCAGGGCGCCCGCCAATGCGATGATTGCCGCTGTGAGGAAGGTCACAGTTCCCGTATCTCCGGTCTCGCGCAATGCGCTCTCGATGAATTCGCTCATTTGGTCTCTCTCCTGCTTGCGGCTCGGAGACGCCCCTCCGGACCGCGCTAAATCTTGCCGGCTCGATCGCCGTGCAGCTGTGAGATAGGGAGCCGTCTTGGGCTCTACAAGTGAATATTTTATGTAATATTCAGTGTTCATGGATCGGAATTCCTCCATAAGCGGCTGTTCTATAAGGACAACTTCTGTGGCCTGGGCATTCCGTGCGCCACCTGCATGGCTGGAATGCGCGTCCGCGACAGCCCCCCGGGACCGGAGCCAGTGCGGCCTCGAAGTCAAGCAAATCGGCTGCGGCCGCGGGCAACGCCCGGACCGTCCAGCCGGGCGGGCCTTGCATGTCAGGGCTGCGAACGGCTAGCCGGAGCTCTCACTTTCCGCCGGAGGTCGGGGCATGAAAATCGCCACCTGGAATGTCAATTCGGTGCGCCTTCGCATCGACCTTGCCCTGCGTTTGCTGCGCGAGCATCGCCCCGACATCCTGGCGCTGCAGGAAATCAAGGTCGCGAGCGAGCTTTTTCCGGGCGATGCCTTCGCAAGGCTGGGCTACGTCCATCAGGCCGTTCACGGCCAGAAGGGTTACCACGGCGTGGCGGTCCTATCGCGGCTGCCTATTCGCGAGACGCGCAGCCACCGATTCTGCGACAACAGCGACTGCCGTCATGTCGAAGTGCGGTTCGAGAATGGCCTTGAGCTGCACGACTTTTACGTGCCGGCGGGCGCGGACATACCCGATCCGAAGCTCAATCCGAAATTCGCCCACAAGCTCGATTTTCTGCGCGAGATGGCGGGGTTCTTCGGCGCAGCCAAGCGGGGCCGTCGCGATCCTGTCGTCCTGCTCGGCGACCTGAATGTCGCGCCGCTCGAAAACGACGTGTGGAGCCACAGGCAACTGCTGGATGTGGTGAGTCATACGCCAATCGAGACCGAGTTGCTCGGCGCGGCCAGGAACGCTTTCGATTGGATCGACGTGACGCGCCAATTTGTCCCGCCGGAAGAGAAGATTTATTCCTGGTGGAGCTATCGCGCCGCCGATTGGGAAGCTTCGGATCGAGGCCGCAGGCTCGACCACATCTGGATCAGCCCGGCGCTAAAAGGCGCGCTCAAATCGCATGCCATCGTCCGCAAGATGCGCGGTTGGTCCAAGGCGTCCGATCACGTTCCGGTGATCGCCGAGTTCGATTTCTGAGCGCTTCAGACGCTGGCGGCGCCCTGCCGCATCTGCTGCATTCCCTCGATTCGCGCGCGGTAGAGCGCTGCGAAATCGATGGGCTCGACAAGCAGCGGCGGCATGCCGCCATCGCGCACAACATCCGCGACAATGCGCCGGGCGAAGGGAAAGAGAATATGGGGCGCGTCGATCAGCAGCGCCGGTTGGCGCATCTCCTCGGGCATGTTGAGCGTCTGAAACAGACCGCCATAAACGAGTTCGAGGAGGAAAATGGCTTTGCTGTCCGCCGCGGCCGATACGCGCAGTTTGAGCTCGACTTCGTAGTGTTGCGCTTCGAGCTGGCGCGCCTGCAGGTCGACGTTCAGATCGATTTGGGGCCGGCTCGGAAGGTTGGAGGGCATGCCCGGATTCTCGAAGGACAGATCCTTGATGTATTGGGCAAGGACCTGAAGCCGCGGCCCGTCCTGCCCGGTATGCTCTCCGCCGTTCGGGCCCGAAGTTCCGCCGCCGCTCATCCTGCGTTCCTCTCGCAAAGGCTGGTCGCGCTAGCACGGATCGCGCGGCGCTGACAAGACAAGCCACATCCCGGCCGCATTCTCCGGTTAATGCGGCGGCGCTGGACCGGACGCGCGCCCGGGTCTAGTTTGTCGTCGAAGGGCGCGCGGAACGCGCGACGTCGTGGCCCAGATGGCGAACTCGCAACTCCTCGACATCTTTCTGATCGCGATGGTGGCCGGGATCATCCTGTTCCGGCTCTACACCGTGCTCGGTCGCCGCACCGGACACGAGCGTCCGCCCCAGGATAGTTATCGTTTTTCGCCAAATCCCGAAGCGCCGTCCGCGCCCGCGGCGCAACCGCCGCCGCGGGCCGAAGCGATCGAGGGTCATGCCGGGAATCCGGTGGCCCGCGGCATCGTCGACATCAAGCTCGCCGATCGCGGCTTCGAGACGGAGCGATTTTTGTCGGGCGCTCGCTCGGCCTATGAGCTCATCGTCTCCTCCTTCGCGAAGGGCGACCGCGCCGCGCTCAAGCCGCTTTTGAGCGACGAGGTCTATCGGGCATTCGATCAGGCGATCGCCGCGCGCGAGTCCGCGGGACAGCATGTCGCCTTCACCTTTGTGGGCTTTAAGGACGCCAAGATCGTACAGGCGTCGCTCAACGATCACGTCGCTGAGATCACGGTGGCGTTCGGCGCGCAATTCATCTCGGCCACCAGCGACCGCGCCGGCGGCATCGTCGAAGGCGACGCAAAGGCGGTGCGCGATGTGACCGATGTTTGGACGTTTTCGCGAGATACGCGCGCCCGCGATCCCAATTGGACGCTCGTGGCCACGTCGGGCGACCTGCCCAATTGATGAAGCGTCCGCGCTTTTTCGCAGTCGTTGCCCTCCTTCTCGCCTTCGCAGTCGCCGCGGCGATATATTGGCGGCTGACGCATCCAGCGCCCGGTCCGATGAGGCTGGAGCGCCGAAACTTCGCCGACCTGCCGGGCTGGAGCGCCGCGGACCCTCGCCCGGCCCTCGCCGCATTCCGCCGGTCATGCGCGCTTTTTGGGGCGAAGGCGCCGACCCAGCCGATCGGCCCCTATGGCGGCGCGGTCGGCGATTGGCTTTCCGCTTGCGACGCGGCGCGTGAAAATCCGTCCGGGCCGAGGGCCGCCCGAGCCTTTTTCGAGCGCTGGTTTTCGCCTTTTGAGGTCTTTGCCGGCGGGGTCGGCGATGGGCTGTTCACCGGCTACTACGAGCCCGAACTGCGCGGCAGCCGCATGAAATCCGGCCGCTACGCCACGCCTGTTTATGGCCTGCCCGACGATTTGATTACCGTGGATCTCGGCCGCTTTCCCTCCGCCCTGTCCACTCAGCGCATAGCCGGGCGTCTCGATGGCTCCGCTCTTGTTCCCTATGCAACGCGAGCGGAGATCGACGCGCATGGGCTCGGGCGCGCCAAGGTCCTTTTCTACGCAGACGACCCGATCGCCGTGTTCTTCCTGCACATTCAGGGTTCCGGCCGGGTCCGCTTCGCCGACGGCGCAACGGCGCGGGTGGCCTATGCTGGCCAAAATGGCTGGCCCTACACGCCTATCGGCCGAATCCTCATTTCCGAAATGGGGCTATCGAGGCAGGGAATGTCGATGCAGACGATCCGGGCCTGGCTTGCGTCGCACCCGAGCGATGCGCGGCGGATCATGGAGAGCGATGCGTCCTTCGTCTTTTTCCGCGAACTGCCAATCGGCGATCCGGGCCTCGGAAGCCCTGGAGCCGAGGGCGCGCCGCTTCAGCCCGGGGCCAGTCTCGCCGTCGACGCGAAGATCCATCCTCTCGGGGCGCCGTTCTATGTCGCAACCAACATGCCCGATTCGAAAACGCCCCTGCGCCGGCTGTTCGTTGCGCAAGATACGGGCGGCGCGATTCGGGGCCCCTTGCGGGCGGATATTTTCTTCGGTTTCGGCCCCCAAGCCGAGGCCGATGCGGGACGGATGAAACAGCCGGGATCGATCTTCGTGCTCCTGCCAAACCCGGTCGCGCAAAGGCTCGCGCGCAAATGACGAAACGGCGGACGAGCGCCGACGAGCGCGCGCTGTTCGAAGAGGCGGTCGCGCAGGCCCATCCGCACGCAAAATCCGCCGCCGCTTCGACGCGTAGATTTCGGTCCGACAAGTCCATCCATGCTTTCAAAGGCGGGCTGGACGGAAAGACAGCCGAAAGATTGCGCAAAGGCGAGATCGAACCGGACCGGCGAATCGACCTTCACGGACTGACGGAGGCGGCAGCCCATGACGCGCTATTGCGGTTCCTCAACGCCTCGCGAAGGAGCGGCGCGCGGCTTGTGCTCGTCATAACCGGCAAGGGGGCCCGCAAACCCGCTCGGGATACGCGCTTCGAAATGGATTTCGGCGCGCGCGGCATCCTCAAGTCGATGGTTCCGCGCTGGCTTGAAGAGCCCCAATTCCTGCGCCTGATCGCCGACAGCCGCGTTTCGCACCGCCGCCATGGCGGCGATGGCGCCCTATACGTGTATTTGCGCAAGAATCGGGATTGATCAGGCAAGTCCGGCGCGCGCCGCCAATTCGCGCAAGGGCGTCTCTGGCCGCGCTCCATAGTGCGAAATCACCTCGGCGGCGGCGATTGCGCCGAGCCGACCGCAGGCGGCCAGACCCTCGCCATGCGTCAGCCCATGCAGAAAGCCCGCGGCGAATTGGTCGCCCGCCCCCGTCGTGTCGACGACATCCGCGACCGGCTCGGCGTCGATCACATGCACGTCCGGCCCGCGGGCGATCACGCAGCCTTTCTCGGAACGCGTGAGCGCTGCGATTTTGCCCATTGGCTTGAGCGCCTGCAGCACGTCGTCGAAATCGTCGACCTCGAAAAGCGATTTGGCCTCTTCCTCGTTGGCGAACAGGATGTCGATATCCTTGAGCAGCGCGAGGAATTCGCCGCGATAGCGCCCCATCAGGAACGGATCGGAGAGCGTGAAGGCGATCTTGACGCCGGCGGCCTTGGCGATGGCCATGGCGCTAAGCGATGCGGCCTTCGCCGCCGGCGCATCCCAGAGATAGCCCTCGATATAAAGGACCTCCGAGCCCTCGATCTGATCTGCGTCGATGTCGGAGGCGGCGAAATCGCGCGCTGCGCCAAGATAGGTGTTCATGCTGCGCTGTCCGTCCGGGGTGACGGCGATCAAGCAGCATGCGGTTTGCGGACCGCTGTCGGCCGGCCCGGTGGAGTAGTTGACGCCCAATTCCCGCATGCTCGCAGCGAACGCCGCGCCGAGGCGGTCGCGCTTGACCCGTCCGACGAAATTGCCGCGCGCTCCCAGCGAGGCGAGGCCAGCCATGGTGTTCGCCGCCGATCCGCCGGCTATTTCTCTCGGCCGTTCGAAAAATCCATGCAATTGTTTGGCGCGGTGTTCATCGATGAGCGTCATCACCCCCTTGGCGATGTTGTGCTCCAGAAGAAATTCGTCGTCCACCGCCGCGATCACATCGACGATGGCGCTGCCGAGCGCGGTGACGTGATAGGGTCTTGGCATGCGTCTTCCGGGCAAAGGATGCGCATTGCAGTTAGCGGAGGAAGGCCTTGTTCGCAAGCTTGGGCCGCGCGATTGGGTTCTTTTTCGATCGGGCGTTCTTCGGACTGGCGCTCAAAGCCTTGGCGTTGACGCTCATCCTGTTCGTCGCGCTGCTGGCTGGCGTGGAATATGCTCTGCTTCATTTGCCGGCGCTGGGCTCGCCGCTCGTCAATCGCGCGCTCGAGCTGCTCGCGCCGGCGCTCATGGCGATGGGCCTTTTCGCGGTCGGAGCGCCGGCGGCGGCCTTCTTCGCCACGCTCTATCTGGACCGCGTCGCCGACGCCATCGAGGCGCACGACTACCCCGGCGATCCGAAGGCTTCGGGCGCGCCATTCTGGACGAGCCTGGCCGCGGGATTGCGCCTTGCGATTCTTGTCATCGCCGTCGATCTTGTTCTTCTCCCGGCCGACGCGCTGCTTCCAGGGCTTGCCCAGATCGCCACGATTCTGGCCAATGGGTTCCTCCTTGGCCGCGAATATTTCGAGCTTGTGGCGCTTCGCCATCTCCGCTCGCAAGCCGCGAGCGCGCTGCGCAGGCGCAACGGCCCTCGCATTTTCGCGGCCGGTCTGATTATCTCGGCGCTCAGCGCCGCGCCGGTCGCGGACCTTTTCGCGCCAGTGTTCGGCGCGGCGTTGATGGCGCATCTTTACAAGCGTATCGCCAAGGAGGCGAAAGCATGATCAGGCGCGGAGTGGCGATCCTTCTTTGCGCGATGCTGGGCGCCTGCGCCAGTCGCGCTCCGTCCGACGTCTCGGCGCTGCCCCCCGGCCCTCCGCCGGGCGAGCCGGCCGATCTCGGCGAGATGACGGGCCAGGCGCTGCAGGCCTCGCTCGGAAAGCCCGCATTCGCGCGCAAGGATGGAGATGCCGAACTCTGGCGCTACGTTGGAGCGGATTGCCAGGCCTTCTTCTTTCTCTACCCGGAAGGAGGGGCGCTGCGCGTGCGCCACGTGGAGACGCTTCCGCGCCCCAAGAACGCCGCCAGCGATCCGGCCTGCCTCAATTCGCTTCGGACGAACGCCGCAAGCCGACCGGTGTCCTGACCGCGAGCTCATCCGGCCGCGTCTTGCCGGCATAAAGACACAAATCGCGCACCACGCATTCGGGGCAGAGCGGCTTGCGCGCTCGGCAGACGTAACGCCCATGCAGGATCAGCCAGTGATGCGCGTGGCGCGCATATTTCGGAGGAACGCGCCGAACGAGCGCTTCCTCGACGGCGCTCGGCGTCTTTCCGCGCGCCAGGCCGGTGCGGTTTGCGACGCGAAAGATGTGCGTGTCGACCGCGATCGTCGGTTCTCCGAAGGCGACGTTCAGAACCACGTTTGCCGTCTTGCGGCCGACGCCGGGCAGAGCTTCGAGCGACTCGCGATCGGCCGGCACTTCGCCTCCATGCCGCTCGACCAGCAGTTTCGAGAGTGCGATGACGTTCTTCGCCTTGGATCGATAAAGCCCGATCGTCCGGATGAATCGTTCGAGGTTCTTTTGGCCGAGAATGGCCATCTTCTTCGCCGTGTCCGCGCGCTTGAATAGCGACTCGGTCGCCTTGTTCACGCCCTTGTCCGTCGACTGCGCGGACAGAACGACCGCGACCAGCAGCGTGAACGGGTTGACATAGCGAAGCTCGGTCTTGGGCTCGGGCGTGGCGTGCGCGAGCCGTCGGAAGAATTCCTCGATCCGGGCAGTGGAAAGCAAACGACTCATATCGCAGGCAATAGACCAGAGCGCCGCGAAATTGCCCAGACATCGCCACAGTCGGTTCGGCGCATTCCCTCGCCCCGGAACGACCCAACGCATCGACCGTTATCGACTGGGGCCAAACAGGAGGCCAGGATGATTCGTCTCAAGATATTGACGGCAGGTCCCGCGCTCGCCGCGATGCTGGCGCTGGGGGCGTGCGGAACAAGTCCCGGAGACCGGGCGGTTTCGGGAGGAATGATCGGGGCGGGCGCCGGCGCGGCCATCGGCGCCATGACGGGCACGGCCGCGACGGGCGCGGCGATCGGCGCGCTCAGCGGCGCCGCAATCGGGGCGGCCACGGATCCTTGCGATCTCGATCTGGGTCAGCCCTTCTGGAAGCGTCATGGCGGACGTGCTGGCTATGAGCGGCGCTGCGGACATCCGCCGCCAGATTGAAGCGCCGCCGCCTTCGATTTGCGCAGGCCCGCGACGTGCGCGCCTGCGCCCTTGCTTGTCTGACGACGGCCGGGCGAGCATCATTGCCAGCTAATGTCGGAAGAATCCCCGATCCTTGATGTGGTCCTAAGGCCGGCGCCGCCGCTCAGGCCGCGCGCGCTTGGCGCGATCCTCGGAGCGGTAATCGCAATCAATTCGGCGTTCGCCATCTGCTTCCTTGTGCGCGGCGCCTGGCCGATGCTGCCCTTCATGGGCGCAGATATCGCCCTGCTCGCCTGGGCGTTTCGCGCCAGCACGCTCGCGTCGCGGCGCGAAGAGCGCGTTGTGCTCACCCGGTCTTTGTTGCGCATTCTCGTTCGCCCGCCAAAGGGCCGGCCGAGCGAAGTCCGGCTCAATCCCTATTGGGTGCGCGTCGATCTGGCCGAGCGGCGGGGCCGCTCCAGCCAGCTCACGCTGTGGAGTCACGGCAAGGGCGTGGGGCTCGGAAGCTTCCTGGCGCCGCCGGAGCGCGCCTCGTTCGCCGAGCGTCTGAAGGCCGCGTTGCGGCTGGCCCGCGCGGCCGCGCCCTAGCCGAGCAAGATTCGGGTGGGAACGGCGACCGCCAGGTCCCATATTGCGCTCATGAGCGAAGTTGTCCCATTCGTCGATGGCGGGCCGGACTGGAATCGCATGGGCCGCGCGATCCGGTATCTGTCCGAGCACTATCTCGAGCAACCCAAGCTCGAAGACGCCGCGGCCGCGGTCGGGCTTTCCCCGTTTCATTTCCAGCGGCTGTTCACGCGCTATGTCGGCGTCAGCCCGAAGTCCTTCGTCGGACATCTGACCCTCGATCATGCGCGCCAGGAGCTTGCCGGCGGACAGAGCGTCTTGGGCGCGGCCCTGGATTCGGGCCTTTCAGGTCCGTCGCGGCTTCACGATCTCTGCCTCAAGATCGAAGCCATGACGCCGGGCGACTATGCGCGCGGCGGCGAGGGCGTCGTGATCGATTACGGATTCTCCGACTCGCCGTTCGGAATCGCGCTCATCATGGCGACGCAGAAAGGCGTGTGCGGGCTTGCTTTCGGCGACGACGGCGGCGAGGACGCGATGATGGGCGACATGCGCGCGCGCTGGCCGCGCGCGGACTATCGCCACAACAAATCCCGCATCGAGACCATCGCCAAACAGATTTTCGGGACCATGGCGGGCGATGTGCCGCTGCACCTGATCGGCACACCCTGGCAGATCAAGGTCTGGCAGGCGCTGCTCGAAATCCCGGAAGGGAAGGTTTCAACCTATCGCAGCATCGCCCAAAAGCTGCACAGCGCGAAGGCGAGCCGCGCGGTGGGCGCCGCAGTGGGGCGCAATCCGATCTCCTGGCTGATCCCCTGCCATCGCGTGCTGGGCAGCGACGGCGCGCTGCACGGCTATCACTGGGGGCTGTCGCGCAAGCGTTCGATGCTGGCGCTCGAAGCGGCGCGCGCTCAGGAAAGTCCCAGGACGTCGGCCATCGCATAGAGGCCGGGCTTTTTGCCCTGCCCCCACCTTGCGGCCGCAAGCGCGCCTTGGGCGAAGATCGCGCGATCTTCCGCGACGTGCCTGAGCTCGAGACGTTCGCCCGGACCTGCCAGGATCACCTCATGTTCGCCCACGACGGAGCCCGCGCGCAGCGAGGCGTACTGCACATCATTGCGCTCCGACGCATTGCCCAGCATCAGCGCGGTGCCGGATGGCGCATCAACCTTGTTGCGGTGATGCATTTCGAAGATGCGCAGGTCGAAGTCCGGCAGCGCTTCCGCGGCCTTGCGCACCAGAGCCGCCAAAAGATTGACGCCGAGACTCATGTTGCCCGATTTGACGATGACGGCGTGGCGCGCGGCGGCCCGGATCCGGGATTCCTGCTCCTGCGTGAACCCGGTCGTTCCCATGACATGAACGATCCGCGCCTGCGCCGATAGCGCGGCCAGTCCGGCGGATGCCTCGGGCGCCGTGAAGTCCAAAAGCGCGTCCGCCCTGGCAATGAGCGGCAGGGGATCGTCGGCGCGTCCGAAAACGCCATCCAGCTCGACGCCGGGCGTGCGGGCGATGGCCTGCGCAAGCGCAAGGCTCATGCGCCCGGACCTGCCTGCAACGACGAGCCTGAGATCGGACATGAATCGACATTACCGCGTTCCCCCGTCTGTGCGGGAGGGGGGCGCGACCGGATCACCGTGTCAGATTGGCGATATGTTCGACTGCGAACGCTGCGATGGCCTGTCCGAACCACGGTACGGCAAGGATGAAAGCCGAGGCCACGACGCGCACCAGCGTGGTCTGATCGAACGGCCATTCGTGCACGGACTGGATGCGCGCCTCATAGGCGAGAAGGCCCTGCAGCCTCTCGCCCGGCTCGTCGCGGGTCGCGTCGATCTGCGCGCGCACGCGCTCGAGTTCGGCCGCCTTGGCGGCGCGGATCTTGGTGCGCACGGATTCCATCGTGGCGACGAAGATCCAAAGGCCCATTGCGGCGCAGCCCAGAAGCAGTCCGACCGTGAACAGCTCGCTGCCGCCGCCGATGAAGAACAGGCACACGACCGCGCTGATCGTGAACCATATGAGCGCCGAGCGCGCCGCGGAACGGCCGATCACCGAAAGCCGGTCCACCCTCAGCAAATCGACTTCGAGCCGATTCGCGATCATCTCGCGCATGCCGCGAGCGCCGCCGCGCGTAAGCGAGACCCCGCGCGAAAACGAGATCGCTAACAGGATCGTGACGAAGCAAAACCACACATAGGTCGCCATCGTCTGCTCGGCGGATCGCCAGGGCGGCACGATCGTCCAGCACAGCGCGGCCCCCACTATCAGGCCGATGAGCGTCGCCTTCGTGATCTTGGCGCTGCGCGGCGTAAGCGAGGTTGCTTCCCTGGCGTCGGCTGCCCCGCCTTTCAGGATCGCCGCATAGGCGGGAAAGTCGTCGCGCTCGCGCAGCCTGACATAGCGCTGGACGCCGAGGGCCGTCGTGATCAGGAGCGAAAACAGGATGGCGAAGCGGGCCGAGTGCGACGGGCCCGCGCCGCCGCCATAGTCGGCGACAAGCGGCGCGCCCGAAAACACCGCTGCAGCCGCGTAACCGCCCAGAAGAAGGACGAAGACAAGAAGCGTCGTTCCGAACATCGTGAGCGGCGAGAGCACATAGAAGCGCTGTTCGGCGTAGGCCTTGCGGTCCTCGCGGGCGAGCTCGGCGGCGATGTCGGCGGGAATGGATTCGCCCATGCGAAAGTCTCGCGCGGAGGCGAGGGGCTGTCCAGAAACTCGTTCCCTCTCTCTCCCCCGTCGCGCGGCGTCGTTACGCCTTCGTATCCACTCCGCTGCCGCCCTGCGCCGCGGGCTCCTCACGGCGCGCCACGGTGACCATGGCCGGACGCAAAAGGCGGTCGCCGATCACATAGCCCGCCTGCACCACGTCGACGATGGATCCGGCCGGCCGTCCGTTGCCAGGCACCTCGGCGATGGCCTGATGGAAATTGGGATCGAACTTGCCGTTCGAGGTGTCGATCGGCTTGACGCCGTAGCGCTCGAGCGTGGCGAGCAACTGGCGCTCCGTCGCCTCGACGCCGTCGATGACCGCCTTCACCTGGGGGTCGGCGGCCTCGCGCGCGGCCGGCGGGCAGGCGGCAAGCGCGCGCGCGAAATTGTCGGCGATCTGCAGCATGTCGCGGGCGAATTTCGTCACCGCATATTGCGAGGCGTCCTGCTTTTCGCGTTCGGCGCGCTTGCGCGTGTTGTCGGCGTCGGCGAGCGCGCGAAGGAGCCGGTCGCGAAGGTCGGACGCCTCCGCGCGCAATGCCTCGATCTCGCTCGCTGAACCGGTCTCTTCCAGTCCTTCGACATGATCTTCGCTGTCATTCGTCATTGCTGTCCCAACAATCTTCCAACCACTTTGGCGGTGTGATCCACCATCGGAATGATACGTCCATAGTTGAGCCGCGTCGGACCCAAAACGCCGATGACGCCAATGACTTTTCCCTGCGCATTGGCGTAGGGCGCGGCGACGATCGACGAACCGGATAAAGAAAAGAGCCTGTTCTCTGAACCGATGAAGATACGTACGCCGTCGCCTTCCCTTGCAAGCTCGAGAAGCCGAATAAGGTCCGCCTTACGCTCGATGTCGTCGAACAGCGTGCGTACGCGCTCGAGGTCGATCTGCGCTTCGACGCTGTCCAGCAAATGCGAGGCCCCGCGCACGATCAACACCTTTTCGTCCGGACTATTCGCAGGAGCGAGAGTGGCGAGGCCCTCGGCGACGATCTTGGCGGTGAGTGCGTCGAGCTCGGCGCGTTCCTCGTCCAATTCGGCGAGGATCTCGTCGCGGGCCGCATCGAGCGTTCGTCCCCGCAGGCGCGCGCTCAGATAGTTCGACGCTTCGGACAGAGCCGAAACAGGAAGGCCGATAGGCGTGTCGATCAATCGGTTTTCGACCTGTCCGTCCTCGCCGACGATGACGACAAGCGCCTTGCCGGGCGCGACCGCGACGAATTCGACGTGCTTGAGAACGACATCCTTTTTCGCCGCCATGACCAGACCGGCGCAGCGCGACAAGCCGGAGAGCATTTGGGTCGCCTGAGTCAAAACCTCCTCGACGCCCCGTCCGGTGCCGGCGATGCGCGCCTCAATCTCTTCGCGCTCGACCGGCGCAAGCTGGCCGATCTCGAGCAGGCCGTCGACGAACAGCCGAAGCCCCTTTTCCGTCGGAACGCGTCCGGCGCTGGTGTGGGGCGCGTAGAGAAGGCCCATCGCCTCGAGGTCGGCCATGACGTTGCGGATGGAGGCGGGCGAAAGCGAAATCGGCAAACGCTGCGACAGCGTGCGCGAGCCCACCGGTTCGCCCGAGGCCAGAAAGGCCTCGACCAGATGGCGGAAAACCTCGCGCGGGCGCTCGCCCAGACCGATCACGGGACTGCGATGGGATGACGTGTCCAACTCTTTGATCCGATTACTTTTTTATCAAGAGGCGCATGGCGATTGCGTCGCTCCGCCCAATGCCGCTAGGTAGCGGCGCCGCGACCAAACATCAAGGGAGAGTCATGCGCAGGCGCGCGCCCGATCAATTGCGTCCAATCAGCCTGGAGCGCGGCTTTTCCAAGCATGCGGAAGGCTCCTGTCTCGCCAAGTTCGGGGACACCCATGTGCTTGTCACGGCCAGCCTGCAGGAAGGAACGCCGGCCTTTCTGCGGGGTTCCGGCAAGGGATGGGTGACGGCGGAATACGGCATGCTGCCGCGCGCCACCCATGAACGGACGAGGCGGGAATCGGCCGCGGGCCGCCAATCGGGGCGGACGCAGGAAATTCAGCGGCTCATCGGTCGAAGCCTGCGCTCCATCATGGACCTGAGCGCTCTGGGCGAAAGGCAGATTACGGTGGACTGCGACGTGCTCCAGGCTGACGGCGGCACGCGCACCGCCGCAATCACCGGCGCATTCGTGGCGCTCCACCAATGCGTTGGATTCATGAAAAAGACGGGCATGGTCGCCAGGCCTGCGATCAAGGATCATGTGGCCGCCGTGTCGTGCGGAATCGTAAAGGGCGTCGCCTTGCTCGATCTCGACTATGAAGAGGATTCGACGGCGGAGACCGACGCCAATTTCGTCCTGACCGGCTCTGGAGGCCTGGTGGAAGTCCAGGGCACAGCCGAGGGCGCGCCCTTCAGCGACGAGCAGTTCGCCGAGATGCTCAAACTGGCGCGCAAAGGAATCGGCGAACTCGTCGCCCTGCAAACGAGCGTGATTGGCGGATGATATTGAGGCGCGGCGACAGGCTGGTTGTAGCAAGCCACAACGAAGGCAAGGTCCGCGAGTTCAAGCATTTGCTCGAGCCGCTCGGCCTGGCGGTGAGCGGCGCGCGAGAGCTGGGGCTTTCCCAGCCGGAGGAGAGCGCCTTCAGCTTCGAAGGCAATGCGCGGCTGAAAGCGCGCGCGGCCGCCGAGGCGAGCGGCGTCATGGCCCTCGCCGATGATTCCGGACTGAGCGTTGCGGCGCTAGGCGGGGCGCCCGGCATCTATTCCGCGCGCTGGGCAGGTCCGAACGGGGACTTCGCGGCGGCGATGGCGCGGGTCGAACGCGAACTCAAGGAAAAGGGTCGCGGCGACACGTCGGCTCGCTTCATCTGCGTGCTCTCGCTGGCGTCGCCGGACGGCGAAAGCGAAGCATTCCGCGGAGAAGTGGAAGGCCATCTGGTGTTTCCGCCGCGCGGCCACAACGGCTTCGGATATGACCCGATCTTCATCGCCAACGGCATGCGCAAGACCTTTGGCGAAATCGATCCCGAGCTGAAACACGCCATCAGTCATCGCGCGAAGGCGTTCGAAAAGATGCGCGCGCACACGCTGGCGCGCAAGTGAGCGGTCGGCCCGCGCCGTCGGCAACGCGCGAAAGCAGGCGCCCCAGGCCCGCAAGCGCGTCCGGTCCTTCGCAAATTGCGGCGTCCGATTTCGGCGTCTACATCCATTGGCCCTATTGCGCGGCCAAGTGCCCTTATTGCGATTTCAACAGCCATGTCCGTGCGGCGATTGACGAGCGCGCCTGGACGCAAGCAGTAGTCCGCGAGCTGGAATACGCCGCCGACTGGCAAGGCGATGAGCGTCCGATCGTCAGCACGATCTTCTTCGGCGGCGGCACGCCTTCGCTTATGGCCGGACGGTCCGTTGCCGCCGTCATCGACTCTATTACCCGGCTTTGGCGCGCCGCCAACGACGTCGAAATCACGCTTGAAGCAAATCCGGCCAGCGCCGACGCCAATCGATTTGCGGACTATTGCGCCGCCGGAGTGAACCGGCTGTCGCTAGGCGTGCAGGCGCTGAACGACGCAGACTTGACAGCGTTGGGGCGGCTGCACAGCGCCGCTGAAGCTCGCAGCGCGCTCAGCTGGGCCCAGAGGATATTCCCGCGGGTTTCGCTGGACCTGATCTATGCCAGACCGGACCAGTCGGTCGAAGCCTGGCGCGCCGAACTCGGCGAGGCGCTCTCCTTCGATGTGGAGCACCTCTCGCTGTATCAGCTGACGATCGAGCCGGCGACGCCCTTCGCCGCCCTCTACCGTCGCGGGGCATTGCGCATGCCAGATGAGGAGCGCGCGGCCTGTCTTTACGAGGCGACGCAGGAGCTGACGTCATCCGCCGGCCTGCCGGCCTACGAGATTTCCAATCATGCGCGCGCCGGCGCCGAGGCGCGCCATAATCTCCTCTATTGGCGCTATGGCTCCTATGTCGGCGCCGGGCCTGGCGCCCACGGCCGCCTCGACCGATCGGGAACACGCTACGCGACGGCGACGGAGCGTTCGCCCGAGCGTTGGAGCCGGAAGGTGGCGCAAACGGGACACGGCCTCGTCGAGCTGGCTCAGATCGAACCGCGCGACGCCGCCCGCGAGCACCTGATCATGAATTTACGCCTTGCGGAAGGGCTCGATCTCGCGGCTTATCGCGCCCGCTGGGGAATGACGCCGGACGAAGGCGCAATCTGCGAACTTGAGGATCAGGGTCTTGTCGCAAAAGACGCGAACAAGCTGACGGCGACTCTTCGCGGCCGCCTTGTCCTCAATCGCGTGATCGACGCGCTCGCCCCTTAAGTCCCCTTCGTCTCGAAGGTCGTCGGAGCCGGGCTGACGACGTCGAAGCCCCCCGCGCGCACGGCAAGGACGGCCAAACCCCGTTCAATCGCGCCGTCAGCCTTGAAGCGGAAAATTCCATCGACGCCCTCAAACCCGTTCGGGTCGGTGAGCGCCGCTTCGGTGAAGCGATGGTAGGGTTGTCCGGCCCCGAGCAGCGCCACCAGCGAGATGGCGTCGTAGGCGAGCGCGGCAAGCGGCGGCGGCTGGGAGCCGAACGCCTCGCGATATTTCTCCATGAAATTGCGGTCTGCGTCAGGCGCTGGGGCAGCGAACCATCCGCCGGTGAGCGACGGTTCCCGTGTGATCGCGGCGTCGTCCCAGAGTCCTGTGCCGAGAAGCTTGACTTTGGCGGGATCGGCGAAATTGTACGCGAGCGTCGGAGCGATCGAACGAAGCATCGCTCCGCCCTGGGCAATGAACACTGCGTCCGGATTGGTCTTGGCCAAGGCCGTCGTCTGGTCCATCACCGAGCCCCCTGGGGAAAAATGCTCGACATCGCCAACGGCGCCGCCCGCCTGCGCCACCGCTTCGCGGAACGCCTGCTCGCTTGCCTGGCCGTAACTTGTGCTGGGGATCATGGCCGCGAAAGTCTTGTGTCCCTGCTGCGCCGCATAGGAGATGACGCGCTGGATTTCGTTCTGCAGCTGAAAGCTCAACAGATAGACGCCGTGGCCGGCGACGCTGCGATCGGTCGAGAAAGCGATGACCGGCACGCCCCGATCGCGCGCGACCGGCGCGACCGCGCTGACCGACCCCGCGAACAGCGGTCCCACGATTACCTCAGCGCCTTGGGCGAGAAGCTTGTCGGCGGCCGCCGCCGCGTCTTCCGGCTTTGCGGAGTCGTCGGCGGTCATAAGCACCATGTCGCGATCGCCGCTATCGTAGAGCGCTAGCTCGGCCGCCTTGAGCATGGCGCCGGCGAGCGCGCGCGTTCCCGCGGGCGCGTTGGTGAAGGGCAGGATGATTCCCACCCGCAGCGGCGTCTTGCCGCTTTCCAGATTCGGCAGGCGCAGGAAGTCCGGTTGATCCGCGCTCAATTGGTGCGGGGCGGCCGGTTCAGGAGGCGGCGGCGGGGGCGGCGGAGGCTTCAGCGGCGCTGGAGCCTGGCAGGCCGCGAGCGCGCCTATCGAAATTGCCGCGACAATGGCGCAAAGTCGAAGCGCGGCGCGCCGTTCGGATGTCATGGACTGCTCCTTTGAGCGATCAACTTAAGCGTTCCCTCAGGCCCGGTAAATCGGGGACCGGGCCCGACATGTCCCCGGGGCTCTATGTCGTTGCGACCCCGATCGGCAACGCCGCCGACATCACTTTGCGCGCGCTGGAGGCGCTCAAGGGCTGCGATCAGATCCTGGCCGAAGACACGCGCGTGACCGCCAAACTTCTGGCCATCTACGGAATTCAGAAGCCTCTCGCCGCCTATAACGATCACAACGCGGAGCGCGAAAGGCCGAAGGCGCTTTCGAAGCTGCGCCAGGGCGCGCGGATCGCGCTCGTCAGCGACGCGGGCACGCCCCTGATTTCCGATCCCGGCTTCAAGCTTGTTCGAGCGGCGCTGGATGAAGGCCTTCCAGTGCGCGCGCTGCCGGGCGCTTCGGCCCTGTTGACGGCCCTCGTGGCGGCGGGATTGCCGACCGACCGGTTCCTGTTCGCGGGCTTCTTGCCGGCTAAGCAGGGCGAAAGAAAAGCGACGCTGGCCGAGTTGAAGAATTTGCGCGCGAGCCTTGTCTTCTTTGAATCGGCGCAGCGCCTGGTCGCAACGCTGGGTGACATGAATGAAGCGCTGGGCCCGCGCCAGGCGGCAGTCGCGCGGGAATTGACCAAGTTTCACGAAGAAGTGCGACGGGGGCCGCTCGCGGATTTGCAGCTTCAGTACGCGCGCAGCGGGCCGCCGAAAGGCGAGGTGACGATCGTGATTGCGCCGCCCATCGCGACGGCGCCGGATTTCGCGCGCGTGGATCGCGCGCTGGACGCTGCTCTCGCCTATATGCCTCACCGAGCCGCGGTCGAACTCGTATCGGACATGCTGGAGGCGCCGCGCCGCGCGGTCTACGAGCGGGCGCTCCGGCGCGGGCCCGATCGTGGCTGACGGCCGGAGGCAGGAGGCCGAGCGGCGCGGTCGAGCGGCGGAAACGATCGCGGCTCTTTTGCTGAGACTGAAGGGCTATCGAATCCTGGGGCGGCGGGTTCGCACCCATGCGGGCGAGATCGATCTCATCGCGCGGACGCCCTCTGGGCTCGTTTGTTTCGTGGAAGTGAAGGCTCGTTCGGCCGAAACCCTGGCTGCGGAAGCGTTGGGCGTCCGCCAGCAGGCGAGAATCGCCCGGGCGGCAGAACTGTTTCTGGCGGGGAGGCCGGGGCTCGCCCGGAAAGGCGCGCGCTTCGACGTCGTGACCGTGACTCCACGCGCCTTTCCACGGCACATTCGCGACGCTTGGCGGCCCGATTGAGGTTCGCGGTCAGGCTGGGGCAATCTCGCGGCATGGAGAATGCGGAAAGCGCAATCGAATATCTGCGCCGGCTCGGCCAATCGGGCGAGGGGCCGCACGACATCGCGCTTGCGGCGCTGATGCTGTCGAGCCTCGACCATCCGGGAGCTCCGCTCGCTCCCGCAAAGGCCCATCTGGCGGAAATTGCGGCGCTGGCCGCGAGCGAAGCCCAGTCCATAACGAGCGCGGAGCAAGGCGCAAGAGCGGTGTCCAACCTAATGGCCGGACGGCTGGGCTATGACGGCGACCGGCTTACTTTCGACGATCCCAGAAACGCCGACATCTTGGAGGTCATTGCGCGCAGGCGCGGCTTACCCGTCGCGCTCGGCATTCTCTATCTGCATGCGGCGCGTTCTGCTGGCCTTGCCGCCTCCGGCCTCGATTCGCCCGCGCATTTCCTGGTTGTCTTCGCAAAGAATCGATCCGAAGCGATCGTCGATCCATTCAACGGCGGGGCGATGATGGACGCCGACCGCGTCGGAGCCCCGCCGCGCATGGGCGGGACGCAAGGCGCCCATCTCAATCCGGTGAGCGATATCGACGTGCTGCTGCGGCTTCAAAACAACATGAAGCTGCGAGCGCTGCATGCCGGCGAACATGGCCGTGCGCTGGAGATCGCCAAGCGTATGGCGTTGATCGGTCCCGGCAAGGCCGAACTCTGGCTCGATCTGGCCCGCCTGAACGAGCAACTGGGCGTCCTGGGCGACGCAAGGAAGGCGTATGAAGCCTGTCTGGAAATCGCAAGGCCGGGACAGAACTTGCACAATGAGGCGGCTTTGGCGCTCGCCGGACTCAAGCGGCGAATCAACTAGCTAGAACGCTTCGACACGGAGCCCTCCAGGACTTAGTCTCGGCGCCGCGCCGCCGCAGCCATTCGAACGGACTCACTCGATGCCCTACACCGTCGCTATTCAGATGGATCCAATCGAAAAGATCGACATCGCCGGCGATTCCACTTTCGCACTGGCGTTGGAAGCGCAACGGCGCGGCCATGCACTCCACTACTATGGGCCGCGCGAACTCACCTTCCGGGACGGAAGGGTCACCGCCCGCGCCCGCCCCTTGAGCGTGCGAGACCGGCGCGGCGATCACTTCACGCTCGGAGAAGCGAAAGTCTGCGATCTCTCGCAATTTGACGTTGTGCTCATGCGTCAGGATCCGCCCTTCGACATGGCCTACATCACTTCGACCCACATCCTTGAAAGACTTGAGCCCCACTCGCTCGTCGTGAACGATCCGCGGCATGTGCGCAACGCTCCTGAAAAGCTGTTCGTCACGGAATTCCGCGATCTCATGCCGCCCACCCTGATTACGTCCGATCGCCTGGAAATCGCGGCGTTCCGCGCCGAACACAAGGACATCATTTTGAAACCGCTCTACGGAAACGGCGGCGCCGGAGTTTTCCGCGTCAGGCCGGACGACGAGAATTTGGGAGCGCTGCTCGAGATGTTCACGATGTTCTATCGCGAGCCCGTGGTCGTGCAGCGTTATCTCCCGGAGGTCCGCCAGGGAGACAAGCGAATCATTCTCGTGGACGGAGAGATCGCGGGCGCCGTCAACCGCGTACCAGCCGAAGGCGAGGCGCGCTCCAACATGCATGTCGGCGGCAGGCCGGAACCGACAACGCTGACCGCCCGCGAGCAGGACATCTGCGCGGCGCTGGCGCCCGAGCTCAGGCGCCGCGGACTGATCTTCACCGGCATCGACGTGATCGGCGGTTACCTCACCGAGATCAACGTCACCTCTCCGACAGGCATCCAGGAAGTGAGGCGCTTTGGCGGCAAGGACATCGCCGCCATGATCTGGGACGCAATCGAGGGCAGGAAGCGCGCGCGACGCTGATCAGCGCGATGCGAATCCAGAGCAGAATTGCGAGAGGCTGGCCGCGACCTGCGGCGTCAGCTTGCTCCACTCGCCGAAGCGTTCGGGGCTGAACACCCGCGTTTTCCGATACCAGGGATATTCGTCGGAACCAAGCTGCGGCCAGGTCCGCCCCGCCGTCAGAAACCACACTTCCGTTCCTACGCTGCCGGCGATCGCAGCCGCCGCCGTAGGCGCGGATATGGCAAGGTCCAGCGCGGCCGACAGCGCGGCGGCGCCGTCTATGTCGTTCTTGAGATCTAGGCCCTCGACGCAATGGATTTCCACGCCGTGGCGCTCGCGAACGCGCGCGATCTCCGCGGCGCAATCGCCATATTGCAGGTTGACGAAGATCGCTCCCGGCGTCTTCAGGATCGCCCCCCAATCGTCGAACGCGCTGTAGTACTTGGCGCGCTTGGCGCCGAGCATCATCGATCGCCAGCACACCCCGATCTTGGGACCGGATCCAAGAGCCTCGAGCTCGCGACGATAGTATTCGACCCTGGACTGATCGGCGACGAGAAAAGCTCTATGCGGGAAATCCGCGAGCGAGCGGCGGAAGAAACGCAGCGGCGTCGCCATCGGAGCCCAGAAATCGGGCTCGCCTCCATCGACCGAAAACGGAATGAAGCGCAAGTTCTTGTTGCCGTCCTTGTCGACGAGCGTGCGGTCTTCATAACGGCCGACATTCGCCCGCGGAAAAGACCGGCGGAACAGCGGGATGAGCCTGGGATCGACTGCGATGTCGAGCCGGCCTTGCTCCCCAACCGCCTCCTGCACGTCCGGCAGCACGCTGGCGAACATGAATTCGTCGCCCAGACCCTGTTCGCCGACGACGAGGATGCGCTTGCCGTCGAGCGGTTCGCCTTTCCACAGCGGCGCCTTCGTCATGTGATGGACATAGGCCCTGAACCGCCGGTCGTTGCGGACCTCGAACTCCTCAAAGCCTTCCGCAAGACGGCCCATGCCGATCAGGCAGATGCTGCGCGAGTGTCTGCCTTCCAGCCGTTCGTTGAATTCGACCGCCAGCTCGAGGGCCCTGTCGTAGGCGCCCAAAGCTTCGTCGAGCCTGCCCAGGTGGGAATAGGCATAGCCGATATTGTGATAGAGCCGCGCGAAAGCGGGGTCGAGGCGAATGGCTTCGTTGTAGAAGACGAGGCTCTCTTCGACGCGCCCGTTTTCGGCGAGCACTGTGGCGAGCGAATTCCAGAGCACCGACTCGCCTGGCATGCGGTAAATCGCGGCCCGCAGCGTTTCGATCGCGATGGAGACCTGCCCGAGATCGCTCTGCACGCTGCCGAGATTGTTGTAGCCGAGCGGCGAATCCGGACACGCCTCGACATAGAGCCTGAACATCCTGGCGGCGCTCTCGGTGAGCTTCATGTTCCACGCGGCGAGGCCGAGGTTGATCAACAATTCCGGATCGGACGGGTCGAGCGCGAATGCGCGCTCATAGGTGACCAGAGCCTTGTGCTGGTGGCCCATGCGCTGCAGCCCCATGGCGAGCACGTGATAGGCCTTTGCGTTGCAGTCGTCTTCTTCGGTGGCTTCGAGCGCCAATTGCGCCGAACGCACGATGTCGCCGCGCCGCCAGGCCTTCAGGGAGCGGCGCAGCGTGCCGTTCGATTTGCGTCGGGCCTGCGCGGCGTCCCTGTCTTCGCCCAGTTTCTCGAGCTTGGCGATCGCGGCCATGCGGGCGTCGAGGCCGGCAAGCGAGTCCAGGCCTGGGGCCGCCGCGATCTGCGCCATGGACACTGCAACTCCTGGGATCGGAGCGCATCAAAGCCGCGACAGGCTTAATCATGGGTGAACGCGCTCTGTCGAACCGCAAGGTCTTTGTTAACCGTCTCGGGCTAGTCTCGTCCAAACGCATCTGCCCGCCTCGGAGTCTTTCATGCCGCTAAAGCTTTCGTTGAAGCCCGGCGAGAAATTCGTGCTCAACGGCGCGGTCCTCGCCAATGGCGACAAGCGCGCCAGCCTGGTGCTGCAGAACAAGGCCTGCGTCTTGCGGGAGAAGGACATCATGCAGCCAGCCGACGCCACCACGCCGGCGCGGCGCATCTATCTGCCCATCATGATGATGTATCTCGATCCGGACGGATGGGAGGACTACTACAACGAGTTCGCGCTTCGCATGACCGAGTTCATGGGCGCGGTCGAGACCCGGTCGGTGCTGGCGTCGTGCATCGAAATCAGCCGGGACGTAACGAGCGGCGCCTACTACAAGGCCTTGATGACGTGCCGCAAGCTATTCGAATTCGAACAGGAACGATTGAACTATGACCCTGCAAGCTTATCAGAATGCGCAGCGCACTACTGAGGATTCCCGCTCCACCGAGTACCGCTTGTTCGGTCAGGTCACGGGGGCATTGATCGACGCGCAGAAAGCGGGCCAAAGCGGCGGTCCGCTGGTGGACGCGATCGATTGGAACAAGAAGCTTTGGCGTACGCTGGCGGCCGATTGCCTCGACGAACGCAATCAGCTGCCGCAGGATCTTCGCGCCAAGATCGTCTCGCTTTCGCTGTGGATTGCAAAGTACTCGCGAAAGGTCACGCGCGAGGGCGCTTCGCTCGAACCGCTGATCGAGGTCAATCGCACGATCATGCAGGGGCTGAAGGGCGCAGCCTGACATCGGCCGACGCCTCGTACGCAAAGCCGGCCCGCTTCGGGCCGGCTTTTTTGTTCGCCCAAAGTTTGCCGAGCGGCACATTCTTCCGCGCTCGAGCTCGGGGTCGTCGAAAATAATTAAGCTATATCAATGGATTGAAGGCCAGCTGCGTGGCACGCGCGTTGCGAGCGAAGGCTCGGGGCATCGTGCCTCTAGATGCGCAAAACGCCGTCGAAGAACCAGAACGGAATTCGGAGAATCCAATGCTTAGCGTCAACACCAACACTGGCGCGATGATCGCGCTGCAATACCTCAACCAGACTCAGGCGCAGCTCGCCACGACGCAGAACGCGATCAATACTGGCCTCAAGGTGGCGACCGCCAAAGACGACGGCGCCGTCTACGCCATTGCGCAGAACATGCGCGGCGATGTCGCCGGTTACGGCGCGGTCACCGACAGCATCAATCGCGGCATGTCCGCGATCGACGTGGCGATGTCCGCAGGGCAGTCGATTTCGGACCTGTTGATCGAGATGAAGACCAAGGCGCTGGCGGCGTCCGACACTTCGCTCGACACCACGAGCCGGCAGGCCATGAACCAGGACTTTGTGGCGCTGCGCGACCAGATCACGACCATCGTCAAGAACGCGGTGTTCAACGGCTACAACCTGGTCGACGGCTCGACCCTCCAGATCACGGCCCTGGCCTCGGCGGACGGTTCGCGCCGGATCACGGTGCAGGCCGAAAATCTGAGCTTGTCGGGATCCATCGTGACGCTGTCCACGGGCGCGTCGATTTCGACTCAGACGGCGGCTTCGGTCATGGTGGCGGCGATTCAGACCTCGCTGACCAACGTCGATTCGGCGCTGGCCCAGCTGTCGTCGGGATCGAAGAAGTTCTCGATCCAGCTCGACTTCGTCCAGAAATTGTCGGATTCGCTGGTCAGCGGCATCGGCAATCTGGTCGACGCGGACATGGCCACCGAAAGCGCGCGCCTTCAGGCGCTGCAGGTCAAGCAGCAACTCGGCGTTCAGGCTCTGGCGATCGCCAACCAGGCGCCGCAGACTATCCTGTCGCTGTTCAGATAATCCAACGCCTGCAATTGACCGGGCGGCGTCGCCAAGCGCGGCGCCGCCTTTTTTTTCGAATGCGAGGCAAATCTTTCCCTTTGCGGCCGGCAAGACCTGCCGCCCTCCGGCATAATTTGCCGCGTAAAATCCAACCCGGGCAGATGTTTCCCAGAGCGGATTTTCCCATTCGCCCCGGAAACGAAGGTTAGGGCCTCGTAAACGCCAAGCGGCACGGCCGTTGCCAGAGGAAAGGCCGGGGCAAAACGCCCCAGAGCAAAACGCTCGTCACAACGGAGGCATGAAATGCTTAGCGTCAATACCAATGTCGGCGCGATGGTCGCGCTGCAATACCTCAACCAGACTCAGGCCCAACTGGCGCAGACCCAAAGCGCCATCAATTCCGGTTTGAAGGTCGCCAACGCCAAGGACGACGGCGCGGTTTTCGCCATCGCCCAGAACATGCGCGGCGACGTGGCTGGCTATACCGCGGTCCAGGACAGTCTCAATCGCGGCATGTCCGCGGTGGACGTCGCCATGTCCGCCGGTCAGTCGATTTCCGACTTGCTCGTCGAGATGAAGACCAAGGCGCTGGCCGCCTCCGACACGTCGCTCGATACGGCTAGCCGTCAGGCGATGAACCAGGACTTCGTCGCACTGCGCGATCAGATCACGACGATCGTCAACAACGCGATCTTCAACGGCTACAATCTCGTCGACGGTTCGACCACGCAGGTTACCGCTCTTGCTTCGGCCGACGGTTCGCGCCGCATCACGGTCGCCGCGGAAAACATGAGCCTTTCCGGCTCGATCGTCACGATCTCGACCGGCGCCTCGATCTCGACGCAGGCGGGGGCATCCACCATGGTGGCGGCGATTCAGGCCTCGTTGACGAATGTGGACTCGGCGCTGGCGAAGCTGTCGTCCGGCTCGAAAAAGTTTTCGATCCAGCTCGACTTCGCCCAGAAGCTGTCGGACGCGATCACCAGCGGCATCGGCAACCTTGTCGACGCCAACATGGCGACCGAAAGCGCCCAGTTGCAGGCCCTGCAGGTCAAGCAGCAGTTGGGCGTCCAGGCCCTGGCGATCGCCAATCAGGCGCCGCAGACGATCCTGTCGCTCTTCCGCTAGGCATGAATCACGCGGCGGGGTCCGTCGAGGATTCCGCCGCGGCCTTGCGGAGGGCGTGCGCCGGCGGACCGGCTGCGCCCCAGGGCGTCAGGGAACAACGCTTGGGTGGGATTACGCGCGTGGGGCGGGCGGAGGAGACTCCGCCCGTTCTGCGTTTCACAGGCCGAGACTGCGAGCGAGCGATTCGGCGACGCGTTCGGCGTCCGCCTCGTTCATCGCGGCGGACAGCGGCAGGCTCAGGGCGCGCGCGTAGTAGAGATCGGCGCCCGGCAGGGCCGCGCCAAACCGGCGGGCGTAATAGGGCTGACGATGGACCGGAAAATAGTGCACCTGGGTCCCGATCCCGTCTCTCGCAAGCCGCCGCATGAGTGTTCCCCGGGAGATACCAAGAGACTCGAAATCGATCAACGCGACATAGAGGTGCCAGGCCGGAAGACAGGCGCGCGTTCGCGCGAGCGGGCGCAACGCCGGCGCGTAAGGCGCAAGCAGCGCATCGTAGGCCGCCGCGACCGCGCGACGCCGCGCAAGAAAGCGATCCAGTTTGGCCAATTGCGACAGGCCCAGCGCGCATTGGATGTCGCTGGCGCGCCAATTGAATTGCGGCTCGACCAGTTCGTAGTACCAGGGATTTACGTCATCGTCCTCGAAGGCGTCGTCACGGTTGGCGAAATCCGCGGGCTCTCGCGTCACGCCGTGATTGCGCGCAAGACGCAATCGGCGCTCCAGCTCGGGATCGTTCGTCGTCACCGCCCCGCCTTCGCCCATGGCGATGGCCTTGACGGGATGAAACGAGAAAACGCTGAGATCGGCGTAGGCGTTCGAACCGATCTCGGTCGATTGTCCCTTTCTGTCGACATAGATCGCGCCGAGCGCATGGCAGGCGTCGTCGACGATCTTCAGGCCGTACCGCCTTGCGCAGGCTGAGACGCCTTCAAGATCGCCGCACTGGCCATTGAGATGGACGTTGAACACCGCGTCCGCCTTTCCGCAACGTGCGATCGCCTCCTCCAGCGTCTCCGAAGTGAGAAGCCCAGTCGCAGGATCTACGTCGGCGAAGACGATATCGGCGCCGTTCAAATGCGGAGCGCTGGCGGTCGCAAGAAAGGTGACGGCGGGCACAATGACTTTCGTTCCGGGTCCGAGCCCAAGCGCGCGAGCGGCCATGTGCAACGCCGCCGTGCCATTGGCGCAGGCGACCCCGTGATCGGCCGCCACGCGCCTGGCCAATTCGGCCTCAAACCGCGTGACGGCGGGTCCGGTAGTGAGAAAATCGCCACGCAGGACTTCCGTGACCGCGGCGATGTCGTCGTCTTCGATCACCTGCCGTCCATAGGGAAGGAAGGGGGCCGTTGCGGCGCGGGCGCGGTTCAGCGCGGGCGCGCTCATATGTAGGCCTGCGCGAGCAGATCCTGAAGGCCTCGCGCGTCAAGGCGCTCGGGATTGCTGTCGCTGGAATAGGCGAAGCCTTCCGCCACAGGTTTTGCGCCGCGGTTGAGATAGGCCTCCCGCGCGGCGGCGGCGAAACTCGCCAGGATCACATACCGGTCCTCCAGCTCGACGGTCCAGCGCGAATCGTCCGCCGGGATCATGATTTCGTGCAGCTTTTCGCCCGGGCGCACGCCAACGATCTTGCGGTCGAGCGACGGGCACAACGTCGCCGCCACGTCGACAATCGTCGTCGAGGGAATTTTTGGAACGAAGATTTCGCCGCCGCGCGACATCTCCATGCTCGAAAGCACGAAATTGACCCCTTGGGTCAGCGTGATCCAGAACCGCGTCATGCGCGGATCCGTGATCGGAAGAGCGGAGGCTCCCTCGTCGGCGAGCTTGCGGAACAAGGGCACCACGCTGCCGCGCGAACCGAAGACGTTGCCGTAACGAACCACGGCGAAGCGGGTTCCATCCGCACCGGATAAGTTGTTCGCCGCAACGAATATCTTGTCGGAGGCCAGCTTCGAGGCGCCATAGAGATTGACGGGATTGGCCGCCTTGTCGGTCGAAAGCGCGATGACCTTGCGGACATTGCGCCTGAGCGCGGCGTAAACGACGTTCTCAGCCCCGAAAACATTGGTTCGGATGCATTCGAATGGATTGTATTCGGCGGTTGGCACCTGTTTCAGCGCCGCCGCATGGACGACGTAATCGATATTGTTGAGCGCGAGATCAAGCCGGTCGCGGTCTCGCACGTCGCCGATGAAATAGCGCATAAACGGGTGCGCTTCGACCGGAAATAGCTGCTGCATTTCCAGCTGCTTGAGTTCGTCGCGCGAATAGATCACCAGTCGCTTCGGCTTGTAGTTCTCGATCACCGTCTTGACGAAGTGTCTGCCGAAGGAGCCTGTTCCGCCGGTGATCAGCACGGACTTGTCGTTCAGGTCCAGCCAGGGCTGCGTAAAATCGCGGCGTTCCGCCGGCCCGGGCGGCCGCTTCTCCTCATCCTCGCCGACCGCAAGGTAAATCTTCTTCACACGTTGCCCCATGGCAGGTCGCCCCGTTCCTCGCAATACATGGTTACAGGAATTGGTTATTGGGCGTTTAATCCGCGGCCGACACGCTGAAGCGGTACCGCTGCGGCCCGCTCGAAAAACTGGCCGGACGGCTGGTGTCGTCGATCTCCCGGGCCGACAGCGCGAGCTGGCAAAACAGGCTGCCGCCGATCCTGCGGTGCGTAAGAAGACCCAGCAGCGGCGCCACGGTCCGGTCGACATCGATCCTGAGCCTCGTCCTGTCGTCGCCGAGTTCGGCCCAGCCCTCCGTCATGCCGAGGCCTTGCGAGGAGGACACCAGAAATGAGACCGCCGCGCCGTGGTCTACCGAAGCGCCGGCGAGCCGGAACGTCTCGGGCAGTTTGCCTCCGTTGTTGGTTCTGAGCGTGAGCTTGGTCCAGTCGAAGGCCTCCGGCAAAAGCGTGAAGTGTCCGAGCCGAAGGCTCCCGCGCGCGGTTTGCGGCCAGTGAAAGACGAGATCGAAATCGACGCGAGGCTGCCGCCGCCGGAAACACAGAGTCTTATCGATCGGGCCAATCGGCGTGTCGATGCGCGCAAAAACGAAGACGTCGCCGTCCTGCGTCCAGACCCTCGGTTCGCAGGGTTCGAGGTCTGTGACCTTGTGCTCGCCGGGCGACTCGAACACGCAATCGCCCGTGTACCAATCGGCCTGAAGGCCGATGTCGTCGAAGTGTCCATGGGGCAATCCGCCGAGCGCGGCTTTTTCATGGCGAGCGAAGCGGACGCTGGAAAGCGCAAGTCCGCGGCGCCGGTCGAGACTCGCGGACACAAGCGGTGTGCGAATATCTATGCGGCGTTCTCGCGGACATTCCCCTTGCGCCGGTTTGGGCTGCGCGGGAGCGGTGGCCGCCGCCCATTTTCCAAGCGCCAGTTCCAGCCGCGCGCAGTAGGCTCGCCAGCGCGCCTCGGTGATATGCGTGCGAAAATCGCTGGACCAGAGATAGCACAATTCCTTCCAGTCGGCGCGCGCCGGTTCCGCGGACACAAGGCCGCGATAGATCCGTTCGCAGGCGGCGTTGATCGCAAGGTCGTCGCGCCCGGTGACAGCCCAGCGGGAAATATTGTACTTGCGCTGCTTCTTGACCGGTACGGGACAGCTGGGGCTTTCCAGCCGCAGCGGTTGGCGTCGCGGCGCGGACTCGGCGAGAATGCCCGAGGGCGCGGTCAGGGTCATCCCGGGTTCGCGCGCAAGGCGCTCGAACGCCGCCGCGATCGTCCGCCACTCGCTCGCGTCCCCCAGGCGCTCCTCGGTGCGGTATCTTCCCGGGCGGAAGTCGAAGATCTCCGCATCGCTCGCGTAGCAGCAGAGCACGCGGTCGGCCGTTCCGCGCTGGGAGCGCAGATAGTCGAAATAGGAATCGATCTCGATGTCGCCATGCGCCAGGCGCTGAAGCTTCTGGAAAGCGACGGTGTTGGTCCAAAGCAGTCCGATCGTGCGCCCATCGCTGCCGAGCGCGCGCTCGACTCGATAGCGCGTTTCGCGAGGCCATTCGGGGTGGTGCGCCGAGGGGTTGTCCCAATCCATAAGAAGGGCGCGATAGCCTGCGTCGAGATATAGCCCCACAAGTCCGCCCGAATAGGCCTGCTCATTGACGAGCGCCAACGTCGGGCGCGCGCCCACAAGGCGTTCGTAGCATTCGCCGCCGATCGCCAGATTCTCTTCCGTGACGCGCGCCGGAACGAGCGGCGCGATGATCTGGGCGTAGCCCGAGCCGATCAGCTCGACGCGGCCCCGCGCCATCAGCTCGCGCAATTCTGCGATCCAGCCCGGATCGAGGCGCTCGATCTCCTCGAGCGTGAACCCGGTGGCCTCGATTCCGATGGGACCGCAAGACTCCGCGAGGCGCAAAAGCGGCCAGTAACATCGGCTGACAACTTCGCCCCGCTGCTCATCCTCGATGGACGAGAACGCCAGGTTGAGGTGAAACACCGCGAATAGTCGCAGGCACGTTTCCGCGGCGGCGATCTCCCCGGCTTTGAGCGGCGCGTTCATGCCGTCCGGATCCGGAGTTTCGACAGCGCCTCCGTCGCGGCGGCCAAGGCGGCTTCGCGCGTATCGCCTGTCGCAAGGACCATCGCGGCGGACGGGCGCCGACCGCCAGGTGGCGGAATGACGTCGCCGGCTTTGGCGGTGACGACGACGTCTTCAACCCCAGCCACGCGGCGGGCCTCATCGGCGCCTTCGATCGCCATGACCCGTCCGGGCTTCGGAAAAGCGTAACGCTGAACGACAGCCCTCGAGAACTTCGGCGTCAGCTCATTCGGCGACACGGATTCGCCGAGCGCGAGACGTATCGCGCAGCCGACGAAATCGACGCCTGTGTTGAGCGGGATCTCACGCGTGCAAAAAAATCCGCCCGAAAGCCTGGCCGCCAGTTCGATCACATACGGCTGGCCGTCGTGAACGACGATGTCGCCTTTGACCGCGCCATTGACGATGCCGAGGGCCTCCGCGGCGCGCGCCACGACGTCGCAAACCTTTTGTCGGACCTGCTCCGGCAATCGGCTCGGCAGATCGCCGCCATTTTCCACGAAGAACGGCGCGTAGGCGTCCAGGAATTCATAGTTGCGGTCGGAAAAGCCGGGCGTCGAACATCTGCCGTCGATCACGAGCGATTCGGTCGAGACCTGCGGACCATCGAGATAGTCCTCGACCATGACGCGCTGGGTGGGCGAGTGCTTGCGCGCGAGCGCGAAGGCCTGGGCGAGGTCCGCCGACGCGTTCACGCGCTGGACCCCGCGCGAACCGCGACTGTCTGCAGGCTTGACGACAAGCGGCACGCCGCGCGCGATCGCGATGCGCTGCAGCTCCTGCGGGGTGTGAACTTCCTCGAACCAAGGCGCCGGAACGCCTCGCTCGGCGAAGCGGCGTTTCATCGCGAGCTTGTCGCTGGCGAGCTCCGCGGCGGTCATTGACAGTCCGGGAATTCCCAGACGCGAGGCGACGGTCGCGGCGGTGACGGGCGCATCGGCCGCGACGCAGATGACCCCGTCGATCTTTCGGATCTTCCGGCTAAAACGTTCGGCGGCCGCCGCCGTTTCGGTCGCGCCGTATACGTCGGCGATGAGGCGCGAATCGGCGAAGGCGAATCCCGGCGCTTCCGGATCGCGGTCGGACACGACCACGGAAAGCCCCATCTCCTTGGCTCTTTTCGCCGCATCCGCGGCTTCGATTCCCCCCGACACGATGAGCAGCGTCTTGGCCATCAGAAATAGAGCCCGCCATTGACGTTGATCGTTTGCGCGGTGATGTAGGAGGCCGCCGGGCTCGCCAGAAAAACCACTGCGTCGGCGACTTCTCGCGCCAGCCCTAGGCGCTTCATCAGAATCCCGTCGGCCGTCTTCTGCACGATTGCAGAAGCCAGTCCCGCTTGCGCCATGTCGGATGCGATCAGCCCCGCGGCGACGGTGTTCGAGCGCACGCCGAAGGGCGCGGCGAAGCGCGCGATGACCTGGGCAAGCGAAATCAATCCGGCTTTCGAAGCGGCGTAGTGCGCGGTGCGCGGTCCGCCATACTGCCCGCTCACCGAACCGACATGAATGATGCTGCCCGAGCCTGTCTCTTTCAGAAGAGGCAGAAAGACCTGGGCGCAGATGAACGGACCCTTGAGATTGGCTGCAAGGATTGCGTCCCAGTCCGCGTCGCTCAGTTGATCGAAGTCGGTCGGCTTATTGATCCCGGCATTGTTGACAAGAATCGAGATGGCGCCGAACCCGCGCGCAGCCTCCGACGCCGCCGTTACGCTGGAGCGATCGGTGACGTCCATCTTCAATGCGAGAGCGCGACGGGAAAGCCTTTCGATCTCGCGCGCAACCGAGAGCGCTTCGTCGCGGCGCTCCCGATAGGTCAGGACCACATCTGCGCCGGCCTCGGCAAGCCCGAGCGCGATTGCGCGGCCAATGCCGCGACTGCCGCCCGTAACGAATGCATTGCGGCCCGAAAGCGAAAATCGCGACATCAAAGCTTTCTCTTGCGCGACACGACTTTTTCGGCCGCCGCGGCAATCGCCGTCGCATCGATGCCATAGTGCGCGGCCAGCTCCTCCGGCTCGCCGGAGGCGCCGAACCTGTCTCTCACGCCTACGAACTCGATGGGACAGGGTGAAGTCTGAGCCGCAGCCTCGGCCACCGCGCCCCCAAGACCTCCTAAGATGTTGTGGTCCTCGGCGGTGACGATCGCGCCCGTTTCCTTGGCGCATCTTTCGACGAGGTCCGCGTCGATCGGCTTGATCGTGGCCATGTTGACGACGCGCGCGTCGATCCCGCGTTGCGCCAACGATTCGGCCGCCTCGATGGCGCGGGACACTTCGACGCCGCACGCTATCAGCGTCACGTCTCCGCCCTTGCGAATGATCTGGCCCTTGCCGATCTCGAAGACATGGGTCTCGTCGAAGATGCGCTTGGCCGGGCTTCTGCCGGTGCGCATATAGACCGGACCTTGAAATTCGAGAATCGCGCGGGTCGCGGCCGCCGCTTCAATCGGATCCGCCGGGGAGATCACGGTCATGCCGGGAATGGCGCGGAACGCCGCGATATCCTCGAGCGCCTGGGCGGAGCCCCCATCGGGGCCGACATCGAGCCCCGGATGGCTCGCGACGATCTTCGCATTGCGACCGCTATAGGCGATCGACAGGCGCGCCTGTTCGATCGCGCGCAGACAGAACACAGCGAAAGTCGTCACCACCGGCAAAAGGCCCACGGCGGCGAGCCCGCCTGCAGCCGCCATCATGTTCTGCTCGGCGATTCCGAACTGAAGGAAGCGCTCCGGATGGCTCTTGCGAAAATGATGCGTTCCCGTGCCGCCTGCTATGTCAGCGTCCAGCACAACAAGTTTCGGAAACTCGTCGGCGAGCCCCGACAGCGCCTTGCCGAAAGCCTCGCGCAGGGAGTCGCCGGCGGTTGCGACGAGTGCGGGCGCTTCAGCGCTCATCCAGCCACTCCTTTATGTCTTTGTGAGTGGCGCCAAGGGCGGCGAGCGCCTGTTCGGCCTGTTCGCGCGAAAGCTTCACGCTGCCGTGCCAGGCTGGAGCATTTTCCATGTAGCCGACTCCTTTGCCCTTGACCGTGTGCGCGAGGATCAGGCTCGGGCGACCCGTCGTGGCCGCGGCGCGACGGAAGGTCAGAAGAATCTGCCGGATGTCGTGGCCGTCGATTTCGGCGACTGCCCAATCGAAGGCGCGCCATTTGGCGGCGAGAGGTTCCAACCGCATGATCGCATCGTTGCGCGCATCGCTCTGCAATTTGTTGTAATCCACGATGGCGCACAGGTTGTCGAGCTTGTAGTGGGCGGCGCACATGGCGGCCTCCCAAATCTCGCCTTCCTGCAACTCGCCGTCGCCGAGCAGCGCATAGACCCGCGCATCGCTTTTTTTGAGCTTCAGGCCCAGAGCCATTCCGAGCGCGACAGAGAAGCCTTGGCCGAGAGACCCCGTGCTGGTCTCAACCCAGGGCAGGTCTGCGACATGCGGATGCCCCTGAAACCTCGCGCCCAGCTTGCGCAACTCCAGCGCTTCCCGCTTGTCGCAGAAGCCGTGGTGCGTGCCGATGGCGTAGAGGGCGGGCGCCGCATGGCCCTTGGAAAGCACGAAGCGGTCCCTGGCCGGATTGTCCATGGCGTTCGCCCAAATGTTCATTTCGGCGCCGAAGAGACAGGCGAGCAAATCCGCGCAGGAGAGAGCGCCGCCCGGATGACCCGAACCGGCGCGATAGATGGAGGCGATCGCATGCTGGCGGACAAATAGCGCGGCGCGCGCCAATTCGCTTTCAAGGGCGGTCGGCTTCTGAAGCGCGGCGGCCTGTTGCGTCGCTGGGGCGCTGACCGCTTTGGGCTTGAGGGCCATGACGCTCCTTACGCCGCCAGCCGCAGGCGCGCCCGCGACAGCAGATCGCCGTAGCGAACGATCTCCGCCTGCGGGCGAAGAGCGAGCGCCTGTTGTTCGATTTCGTCGGCGAAGTCTCGCGACATGACCACCACGACTCCGGCCTTGGAGTCGCGCAAGGCGGTGGGCGGCGAAATCTCGCGTCCGTGTCGTTCGCCGACAAGCGCGCCCAGATGGGAATCGATCAGGAGCGAAAGACCATGCGGATCGAATCCGCCATGTGTGACGAGGCTGTCGAACAGCCGCCCCGCGCCCCACAACGCCACGCCGCGCGGCGCAAGACGGGAGATCTCGGCGGCAACAGCGCAGAGCGCTTCCAGATTTCGAGCGCGCGAAGCTGAGTATCCTGCGATCAGGTTGCGGGCCTTTTCGGCTTCGTCAGCGCAGGCCGAAGGCGCGCGATACGGCGCGTGGGTCTTGCTCGCAACGAAGAGGAGATTGGAGCTGTCCGTCTTGTCAGGTCCGTTGACGATGGAAAAGCCGGCCGACTCGATCATTTCGCCAAGCGTGCGCGCGGAAAAGTGATAGAGGTGCTTGTCGATGAACCACTCCTCGACAAGATCGTCGCGACCCAAGAGCGCGATATTGGGCGCATCGACGACAACAAGCCCGCCCTCCTTCAGCACCCGCCAATGATCGGCCAGCGCGCGGGTCGGCTCCGCTAGATGCTCGATCGTGTGGCAGGAATGGACGATGTCGAAGCGGCCGGTCTCGAGCGGAACGTCCTCGATGCGGGCGGCGATCAATTCGACGCGGTCAAGGCCGGCCGCCGAGCACGCCACGCGTTCATCGGGTTCGACGGCGACGATGCGCGCATTCGGCATCGTCCGAAGGGCTGCTTTGACGAACGAGCCGCGATTGGAGCCAACGTCGAGGATCGCAAGGGAGGCGTGCGGATCGATATGCGGAACGAGCGCGGTCAACGCCGCGTCGGTGCGGAAGGACTTTCCGTACCGCACATTGCCCCAGTCTGCGGAACAGGAAACGCTGGCCTCGGCGCGCGGCTCATGAGCGATGCGCGGCAGGCTCTGAACGAGGCCGCAATGCGAGCAAATATAAACGCTCAGGCCTCGCCGCGATTTTTCGGGTCGATAGCAAAAGCTCAACGCCGCGCGGCGGCACAACTCGCAAAGTTCGGACATGAAGGTCGTTCCGGAACGGTCCGGTAACCATCTTCCGCCGCTCAGCGTTAATAATTCACTACGTATTCTTCGCGATCCGCATAGCCGAGCCGCTCCATCATGACCCCGGCGATGCGGTCAAATGAAATCCGTTGCGCCGCCGTCAGAGGCTTGTCCTCGGGACGATTGACGTTGTGCGGGCGGGCGAAGACCTCAGACAGCTCATCTCGAAAACGAATTCCAAGAAAATCGAAAAGCGCGCGCGTCAGCCGCGGAGATACGACCATATCCTCAAGGCGCACGAACAGACGCCGGTCTGGGTCGACTGCGGCCAACGATTTAAGAATGACGGCGTTTATTTCCGACCAATGCCAGGCGATGCGGGCGAACTGGTCGTAGCGGCGAAAGTCTTTGGCCGCCGCATCGCTCCTGCGCGGCACGGGCCACCAATACTTTTTTTCAGGCGGCGGCGCCGGCCGGCGGGCCGGGTCGTCGTAGTGGCTTTGCAGAATCTGGCTGGAGCGGTCGTCGTAGCACTCTCGTCCCAGCTTGTGGAAATAGGAGCTCGCTACTTTGCGCCCGTCGCGAGTCAAATGCACGAATTTGGCCTGCGGGAAAAGCGCCGCCAGATCGGGGATCAGCCAGGACAACTTGTTCGACGAATCGCCCCAGAACTCCGCTTCGCTATAGGCGATCGCAGCTCCGTGCGTGGCGGCCAGAATGCTGCGAGATTCCTCCTTGCAGGCGAGCCCGAGATAGCGCCTGACGGCGAGCGGCTGAACGTAGTGCACCATATATTCGTGATGCATCTCGACGCCCTCCGCCAGGGAAAGCGCCTTGCAGAGCATTGCGGTGCCAGAGCGCCCGCTTGAGACGATGAAGAATGGTTTCGTCGCTGCGTTCACGGCGATTGGGCGATGATCATCGCCTCGCGTCCCATTCCCGCTTCGGCGAGGGCCTTGTAGAAGGCGCGCCGCGCGGTCTTCAAGCCTGCGGCGTCGAGCGCCTGGTCGAACTTCTTGCGCTTGGCGTGACAGGCCCGGCCCAGCGCAGGGTCATCGACGTAATTCTCACCCATGATCAGGAATAGCTCCATCGGAAAGCTGGTGGCGCGCTCTCTGACAACGAAGCCCTGCGTTTCAAGCAGCCTTTCGAGGGAGTCAAAGTCGAAATAGTTCAGATGGTGCGGCGGCGCCAGCCACCATTGACGCAGGCCGGCGCTGGCGTGCGCCGCCAACTGAAGAGCGGAGAAATCGTTCGGGACATTGACGCATATCAATCCGCCTGGCGTCAGAATTTCGCGCGCCAGTGCTACAAGCGTCAGCGGATTTGGAACGTGTTCGAGCACGTTGTTCATGTGAACCACGTCGAATCTGCCGAACTCGCGCGCGGTCTGCGCATTGAAAAATCCCTGCGCCACTTCGACCCCCAGCTGGCGGGCGTGCTCTGCCGCCTGGAGCGACGGTTCGACGCCCAAAACCTTCCAGCCCCGCGCTTGCGCTGTCTTGAGAAAGAAGCCCGGTCCGCTGCCGACATCTAGAAGCCGGCGGCGGTTCCGTTCGAGCAGGCCCTCGAAACACTCCAGCCGGTCGGTCTGCGCCAATTCGGCCCAACCCTGATCTTCCGCGGCGTGCGCGAGGAAGGTGGGTTTGTCCTCTACGTAATAGGATTCGCGGTAGACGTCCTCCAGCGCGGCGGGCTCCGGGAGAGGCGCCGCATGGCGGAACCCGCAGGCGATGCAGTCGATGATGTCGTGTCCGGCGACATGCGCCAGGAGCGGCCCGACATGCATCTGCCACTCGATGATGGTTTCGGCCGTCGCCGCGCCCATGCGAGCCCCCCGTGTTAACGCTCTCTTAGCCAAACAGCCTTTAGAAACGGTTAAAGGCCAAAGGGCGCGATTCATGACAGGCGGTCCAAAGTTCATCGCCGAGGCGTCGAGCAATCACGGGCGCGAGCTTGAACGGGCGCTGCGCTTCGTCGATTGCGCGGCCGAGGCCGGGTGCGACGCCGTCAAGTTCCAGCTGTTCCGGATCGACCGAATGTTCGCGCCCGAGAT